>NZ_FVZN01000014.1:1677150-2012580 GCF_900168685.1 Solibacillus isronensis
AACTTTTTCATTCATTAAAATATCCCCCCTTTATAAAATATACGATCTGGTTCTATAGAAGTTTCAAAATTCTGTTAAAATAATTAAAATTAATTCCCTGTAATTTTAATTTAGAGGATTTAACTTGAAAAATCTAGAAATAAGTTAAGGTGTACATAATAAAGTTAGGTGGTAATTGTGATGATAGAAAATTTAAAAGAGCATTTACAGCAATTAGAGGAAAGTCATACCGGTTTAGAAGTTAGAAGGAGTAAAGAAAAGCTTGATGCCATTTTAGCAGATGATTTTTTTGAGATTGGCAGCTCCGGTTATATTTATGATAAAAAAGAGTGTCTTGAAAATGGTGTTGTTTTGACAGAAATGAAGCTGCACAACTACAAAATCTATCCGCTCGCTCATGACATTGTCTTAGCTACTTATTTTTTAGTTGATACAACTAGAGAAAGAAATACACTGCGTAGTTCGATATGGAAATTGATTGATGGGCATTGGCAGCTCTATTTCCATCAAGGAACGATAACGCCACTTCATTTAACTAGTTTTACTAGCAGTTCATCAAAAGAAAATTTGAATGTATCCAAATTATGAGAAGATGGCTTTGGGTGACATCAATCGGTGCCATTGTTTTAGGCTGGTTTATTTTCGATATGTGGCAAGAGTCTAGCAGAGATGCCATTATAGGAAAAGCTTTGAGCAGTAATATTGATACTATTTCAGTAACAGACTGCAAAACAAATGAAGAACTTTTAGTATTTACTAATGCGGATGCCGCTTTTATTCCTATGGTTGAAATTTATCGATTCCCCTATGTACAGTTGGAACGGCCAGATAATAAACTTTTTAAAGAAGAGCCATTGCTCGATATCGAATACTTACAAGAAAACGAAGTCAAGTATGTAGTGAGGGTCTATCAATTTGATAGTAAGCCAACACTAGAACTGCCTTTAGAAGACAGTTACATGTATTCACCTAAAAATAACGATAAAGTCTATCTTTTTGGAGTGAAAGGCAATGATCAGCTAATAGAAGTGAATGAAGGGTTAAAAACGCTAGTGGATATCATCACTTTAAATTAAAAAAAGCGACAATCACTCTGTATAATGATTGTCGCTTATTATATTTTATATAGTAAAATTTATGCTTTCACTTTAGATTCTACAAATTGGCTGAAGAATGAAAGGATTTTTTGGTAAACCGCAATTTCATTTTCTTTTTTAGAGAATCCATGACCTTCATCTTCAAGAAGCATATATTCGACTTCACGGCCCTTATCTTTCAACGCCTGCACAATTTGATCCGACTCCTCTTTTACAACACGTGGATCATTTGCTCCTTGGATAACGAGCATTGGTTTTGTCATTGTCTCTAAATACGTAATTGGAGAATATTCGATAAACTTTTCTTTGTCTCTTTCAGGATTTCCTACCCATTGATCCATCATCGGCTTCCAGTCTTCCGGAACCGAATTGACAAATGAAAACAAATCCGATGGTCCAAAGATATCGACTACCGCTTTGAAATAATCCGCATGACGTCCGTGAAGCAGTAAGGCCATATAGCCACCATAGCTTCCACCCATCAATAATATATTGCCCTTTTCTGCATAACCGTTGTCAATAAGCCAATCGAGACCTGCGACATTATCAAGTCGAGGACCATAACCCCAATCTCCGTTTACCATTTTCGTGAAAGCTAATCCATAACCTGTTGATCCACGGAAATTTGGCGCAAATATACTATAACCATTATTTAAAAAGAACTGGAACGAAGCTCTAAAGAATTTTCGCTCTGCAGCTTGCGGACCACCATGTGGCCAAAAGATGATTTCCCCATTATCATTTTCCTTTTTCGCTTTGAAGAATAAAGATTCAATTTCCAGCCCATCAAAAGAAGTATACGTAATGACTTCAGGCTCCACTAATTCGCTTTGTTCGACACCTGGAACTGTATATTGGGTAATAGAAGTCCACTCATTATCTGTAAATCGGTAAATATTAACCGGTTTAGTAGCACTACCGCCTAACATATATAAATTTCCTGACTTCGTCACAACAAGCTTATCGATCGTACTACATGGCGTTTGAATTTTCTGCCACTCATCTGAGGACAAATTATACATGTATACAGTATCTTCTACACCTTTTTCACTAACAATATATAAGCGCTGTTTGTGTTGGTCATATTTTAAAGTAGTGAAGCTTTCATGCTCTATATCTTTTACTTTAATAAATTCATTTGTTTCTAAATTATAGGAAGCTAAGTATGTAAAATCTGCGTTGTAGTCCGTTAAAAAATAAATAAGATCATCTGTTGCGAAACATGCATCACTAACCGTGTGCTCGGAATCGGTAGACGGTGTCAGCAAAATATGGTCATTCGCCCGTTTTGCATACAACAGTGTATGTGTATTTGAATACGCCGTCATATAAAGGAGGGTTTCTTCATTCGAGCTTAAACCAACTGTTAACGTAGGTGTCGTTTTTCCTTCTAAAACTAATTCTTCTGCCCCTGTTTCCAAGTCATATTTATAAGTATTTAAAAAAGAAGGATTTCCTTTTGAAGAAGTGTAATAAAGCCTTTTCCCGTCTTCTGAAAGGATCATTCCAGTATTGCGCGTTCCTTCTTCATGAATAATTGGTTGTAATGTACCGCCATGTAGAGGCAACGCGTAAAATTGTGTATTTTCATTACCATCATCATCAAAACCTGCAATGATGAATCGTCCTTGTTTATCATATAAAAGACCATGACAGCTCTGGTTTTTGAATGTCAGCTGTGTCGGGAATGTACTTGGCAGATTCATTGCCCATAAGTTATACTTTCCGCTTAAATTTGTACTGAAAACAAGTTGTTTTTCATCAGGACTTACCGCAAAATCCCCTATTGAAAATGTCCTTAAAAATTGCTCTGCCCCTGGTTTAGGAAATGAAACCATATTGAATACTCCTCCTTTATAATAAAAAACTGAATTAATACTAAATTACCATAAATAAACTATTATAGAAACAAATAAGTAATTCACAAGAAAATTGTAAGCATTAATTCCTAATTACCAACTAAAAAAGCAAACCCGTACGATGCGAAGTTTGCTCTTTGAATAGTTAACTATTTATTTAAATTTCACAATCCAAGGTAATGTTTGTTCACCAAAATCCGTCATCGCATATAAATAATTTTCCTTTTGCCATTTCGCCATTGTGCCTGTTTGTTCGGCATCTACATGTAAATAACCATAATCTTTTGGTACAGGAAGCATGTTCGATTCTAAAAACTCAACCGTTTCTTTCGCCGTGGCTATGCTTTCTTCAGCTTTTTCTGTCAATGACCGTGCAATAATTGCCCAACGCCCTTCATTCCAACTAGTAAATAGAGAGCCAGCCCCGGCATCCTGGTAACCTGTAATTCCATATCCTAAATCGACAGCTTGTCCACTATCGAAAACGGTTTGATCAATCTCTTCACTCGCTAAATCATTTGAATCATATTTGGTAATTGTTAATTGACCGATGTAAGTCCCATCTTGTTTAATCGCCTTATCGTTTACCGACATTTTAGACGAAGTTTCATAGAAATTTAATGTTATGGCATTACTATCAGTCGTTGTAATCGCAGTTAAATAACTGCCCTTTGAAACGGGAAAATCAGTTGGTATATCGACATCCCAATTGCTCGGAATAACACTTTGAAAATCTTCTGCCGGTTGACTCGAACCCGATACTTCCTTACTCGGAGAATTTGTTGAATCTACTTCACTAGACTCTGTATCTACTTCACTAGACTTTGTATCTGCTGCAGTATCCGGTTCGGCTGTTGCACTATTATTTGTCTCTTCACATGCTGCTAGTAGTAAAAAGCTTAAGACAAATGGTACATATTTTTTCAAAATCTCACTCCTAAAGTTTGGCTTGTATAAAGTATCATACATTTTTCAAAATACATGTTCAAATGATGCGTAGCAAATTAATACAAAAAAGCGCGATTCTAATACAGAATCGCGCTAATCTTGTATCACCGAGCTTCACAAAATACGGTTGCTACATTCGAGTAAAGTCAAGATATCTTGTTCCTTGGAAAGTTAACTTGCCGATATCCCCTTCTGCAAGCATACCGTACTCCTTCCCCGAAACGTGAAACTCTGATCGGTCACCACTTTCGAACTCAAATGTAATGAAGTAATTTGTAGAGGTACTGTGCGAGTGATGGTTATTATCATGATGGTGGTGGGTATGTCTCGTTACATTTGTTCTTTTAACTTTTACGATGGCCGGAACTGTTAGCCGAGGTGAGTTCTCATTTTTCTTCCATTGCTTGAAACTACTGAATACCATCCCAATTATTGAGATAAATATGATAATAAAAATAAGTGCGATAAATATTGGTCCGAAGTTGAATAACCAATCCCCACTTCCTGGCATATCATACATGAAATTCCCCCTTGCTATGATATTTAAATTATACGAATAAAATGGAAGAAAGTTTCAGAAGGATGATTGAATCCCCGGCATTTTAACTTCACCATATAATTAAAAACGAGCGCTGATTCTTATTAAAGAATCGCACCCGCGCACCATACACTATGGAAATGTAGATCTTCATACTAATGAAAACGACGCCACTGGTTCATATTTCGGTGTATTTTCCACATTTGATTTATATAGGACGATTTCATTTACTTCAAAAGTTAAAGGTTTTTCTTTAAATGGGTTATACTTGACTAAGTTGTCCGCTACGAAATCTTCATTAACTCCCCATTTTCTGGCCAATGTAATGTGTGGATTATAAGGGCGTGTTTCTAACTTAAAACCTTCATCTAGACAAGTTTGATGGACAATCTCCTGAATTTTATATAAAGCATCTGATTCACTAACTGCCCCCCAAAATATACGCGGTGATTTTTGTGCTCCAAACACACCCAGTCCTTTAATATCTAACGTAAAAGTTTTTTGATTCTTTATGGCCTCCCCAACTGATCCAATAACGGATGTAAGTTGTTTTGGATTTACAGCTCCAAGAAAAGCAAGCGTTATATGATAATCATCTAAATCCACCCATCGCTTAAACTGGAAGATTGGTTTTATTCGTATCAGTTCCTCATAAATGGTTTGTTTTACTTCATCCGGAATCCGAACCGCCCAAAAATAGTGCGCCACTCTCTCCATATCCTTTCACCTCTTTAATAACAGTAATACATATACAATGATGAACTATAAATTTACCACTTTCTATTACTGAAGCCTCCGTTTTGAGGATGGTATTCTGCTAACCTTAAAAGTAATGTACAAAATTAAGCCAAATGCAATCCCACCCAGTAGAATTAAACCAAATTCAGCTAGCACCATCACCGATATAGCAGTAATGATGATCCCTAATATAATAAACAAAAATATTTGCATAATGTTTTCCCCTTTCAAAATCACCTGTATCTTGTTTAAGAATGGTTAGGTGCAATTAGCACAGATTACGTTGGGAATATGTACAGATCCACTAAATACGTTTCGAATAAAAAATCATCGTTAGAGGAATGGAAGTAACCATAATACAAAATAAAATCGTTAAAACTTCTGATCCACTTAAAGTATTAGCTACTGTAATAAATAGCAGTGTAATTGTTGCAAACAGCGTAAAATAGTTTGCTGTCATACTTTTACCTATAATTTCTTTTGAACGCTCGTCTTTCGGAAATAAATGTGGTGATAAATAAGCCATCATTAATGCACTTGTTCCCAAGAAAAAAGTCATTACACCTACTGGAAATTCACCATTTGCAATATAAGGGTAATTAATATAAATACTTAATGGAACCATAATAATTCCTAAAAATAAGTATGTTCGTTGATTTTTCCGAGCTTCTTTCATTCAGTTTCCCCCTCATAAATAAATATATCTTCAATATTACAATTGAAAATTTCTGCCAATTTAAATGCTAAAATAATCGACGGATTATATTTTTCTTTTTCCAATGAAATAATAGTTTGTCTAGAGACAGAAAGTTTTTCTGCCAATTGATCTTGCGTCATACTGTGTTGAGCGCGTAAAACCTTAATATTATTTTTAATAATAAATCCTCCCTGCATGTAAAGTAAGTTTTACTTAAAGTAAAGTTTACTTTACATATTGCTGAATTGCAAGTCATCAAAAAATATCTACTTTCATCTCAACAACTAAATAAAAACAAGCGCTGATTCTTATAACAGAATCGCGCTTACTTAACATCCTATTGACCTTCTCCATATTTTATTCATCGTCTTATTTCGTGAAACTGGCGATGAAGTTGATGGACTTCCTCTGCTAGTTCCGGAACAGGCCCATCTACTATTGCATCTTTAATAACTTCTTGAATAGATAAATTGCGTACACGTGAAGGGGCTTGGCCGAATTCTGCTAGCCACTTTGCCAATTGTTTAGAAGAACTTGCATAAACAATCCGTCCTAGCCCTACCCAGCCATGAGCAGCGGCGCACATCGGACAATGTTCCCCTGAAGTGTATACTGTTGCTTTGCTTCTTTCTTCAGGTTCCATATTATTTGCTGCCCAACGCGCTATTGCAAACTCGGGATGCTGTGTGTGGTCACCACCTGCTACGTGATTATGATCTTCAAAAAGTACTTCTCCCTCAGCGGAAACAAGTACTGATCCAAATGGTTCGTCACCTTTTTCAAGGGCAATTTTTGCTAATTCTACACAACGTTGTAAGTGTTTTAAATCTGTATTATTTATCATATTAGTATCCTCCTTAGCCTGTAAGTAGAAACCTTTTCAAACATCATTATAACAGAATTATTAGACTGTTTTATGCCCATGTCTCCTGGTATCCCTTATCTGACCTTATAGTTTTCTATGAAGTTGGCTATTTTAATATGGTCAATTTTCATTATACTAAGAGTCATTACAGGAATGGAGGTTATTTACATGGTACAAGTTGGAACTAATCGAGTAAAACGTGGAATGGCAGAAATGCAAAAGGGCGGCGTAATTATGGATGTCATTAATGCTGAACAAGCGAAAATCGCGGAAGCTGCAGGTGCAGTAGCAGTGATGGCGCTGGAACGTGTGCCTTCCGATATACGAAAAGCTGGCGGTGTTGCCCGTATGGCGGATCCGCGGATTGTCGAGGAAGTGATGAATGCCGTCACAATTCCGGTTATGGCAAAAGCACGAATTGGTCACATTGTAGAAGCACGTGTATTAGAGTCAATGGGTGTGGACTATATCGATGAAAGCGAAGTTTTAACACCGGCTGATGAGGAATACCATTTACTTAAGAGTGATTATACTGTGCCCTTTGTTTGTGGTTGCCGTGATTTAGGAGAAGCAGCGCGACGTATTGGTGAAGGGGCCTCTATGCTCCGTACGAAAGGTGAACCAGGTACAGGCAACATCGTGGAAGCAGTTCGTCATCTTCGAAAAGTTAATGCTCAAGTACGCCGTGTTGTTGGAATGAATGTGGATGAATTAATGACCGAGGCAAAAAATCTAGGAGCCCCATTTGAATTACTATTGGAAATTAAGCGTTTAGGACGTTTACCTGTTGTGAATTTTGCCGCGGGTGGAGTGGCAACTCCTGCAGATGCTGCGTTAATGATGGAGCTTGGTGCAGATGGTGTGTTTGTTGGTTCCGGTATATTCAAATCAGAGAATCCCGAAAAATTTGCGCGTGCTATTGTGGAAGCAACAACGCATTATACAGACTACAAACTGATTGCTGAAATCTCAAAGGAACTTGGAACGCCGATGAAAGGAATTGAAATAGCTACCCTGAATGTTAATGAACGTATGCAGGAGCGTGGCTGGTAATATGGCAAAAATCGGAGTACTTGCATTACAAGGTGCGGTAAAAGAGCATATTCAGCAAATCGAGCTTCTTGGGCATGAGGCTGTTGCAGTGAAAACGAGCAATGATTTGCGTGATATTGACGGTCTTATTTTGCCTGGTGGAGAAAGTACGACAATCGGTAAAATGTTAGAACGAAATGACTTGTTGGAACCTATAAAGGCAATGGCACAACAAGGTGTTCCAATGTTCGGGACATGTGCCGGTCTTATACTGTTGGCCAAAAAAATTAGGAATTCCAAAACCCCTCACCTCAGTTTAATGGATGTGGAAGTAGAAAGAAATTCTTTCGGGCGACAAGTAGACAGCTTTGAAGTTCCATTATCAATTCCATCAATTGGTGATGAAATAACAGCAGTTTTTATTCGAGCCCCGCATATTGTATCGATCGGTGAACATGTTGAAATACTCGCTACATATGAAGAACGAATTGTACTAGCTAGAGATGGGCAATTTTTAGGCTGCTCTTTTCACCCTGAACTGACCGATGATGTACGTATACTTGAATTTTTTATCGGTATGGTAAATGAATTTATAAATGTCCCTAGATAGATGAAAAAAGAAGCACAATTCTGTGCTTCTTTTTTTGCTGGATTATTTGTCCAAGCCTTTTTCATGAATTCGATAAATCATAGCAGCCATATGTGCTCTCGTTGTCGGGTTATTTGGACCAAATCGGCTAGCGGTATAGCCAGCTATAATTCCTTCTTGTTTCATCGTTTCAATCGCAAGTGATGCCCAAAAGTTTTGGTCCACATCTTTAAATGAAGTTACACCCTTGTTGGCAGAATGGCTATAAAATCCGGCATTATAGAAGATTTGAGCCATTTGCGCCCTAGTTAAAAATGTATTAGGTGAAAAACGTCCATCCCCGATTCCATTAATTATTTTATGTTGTGCTACTAAACGAATTGAGTCTGATGCCCAAAAGCTCTTTTCGACATCACTAAATGAAATATCTTTATTTGTTATAGTCAGCGCTAAAAAGTTACTAATAATAGCAGCTGCCTGAGCTCTTGTTATTGATTGATTCGGTTTATATGTACCATCAGGATAGCCGGAAATCCAGCCTTTTTCAGTTAAGAATAGAATCTGTTGTTCAGCCCAATGTCCACCTATGTCTTTTAAAGTTCTCTCATCAAATTGATATAATTCACGTTTGTCCATAATGGAGCCTACTTTATTGCGATAGTATTCCCCGCCCAAATGGATATAGCCGGCGTCGGCAATGTCGAACAAATATTCTTTGGATGCCCGCTCATAACCCCATCCTTTTTTCATTCTTTCTTCGTAATTGTTTTTTGCAAACCGGTATCTATCGTTTAACAGTAAGTTTCCTGCCAAATAATCGACCGCTTCTTTATAGGAACTGAAAGCTCGATACCAGTTATCCCTTCTTTTACTTTCATCGTATATTTTACGATCTTGTCCATAATCTGTTAGGACAGGAACCGGTTCATAATCTTCATCAGGTTGTCCCTTCAACTGCCATGCATTCTTCGGATTATATCCCCAAACCTTTATACCGAAAAGGTTATTTGCATTTATTGCTATTCTTGTTGTGCCATAGCCGCTTTCCAGAGCAGCCATTCCAATAATCGCACTAGCAGGAATTCCCCACTTTTCACTTGCTTTCATTGCATATGTAGAAATTTCATTAATAAAGTCTTCCTTCATTTTCGTTGAAGGATATTCGTATGTAGATAAGTAGGCGTTACTATTTCTTCCAGACTTTTCATCTTCAAAGGGGAGAAGGTTTACCCCTTTTGCACTCGTGGTTAACGAGCTGCAATTTAAAACTAGTAAAAAAATTGATAGTGATAGTAATACTCTGATTAATTTCGCCAAATTCATAACTCCTTAAATATTCAAATAATAGTCTCGGACACTTCCATCATAGCAGTTTTTTATTAGACTTAGTGCATAAAATATCATTTTATTAATACTAATTGATGGTTATATTTCCGAACTTTACCTATGTTGAACCCCCTTTCCGAAACAAAAAACCATCATTTATCCTGTTGGACAAGTAATGGTTAGAAGGGATTAATTTAATAAATGCAATTGATTCTATCTTCTTTTCATAGCATTTACTCAAATAATTAATAAGAATATAAATTTCATATTAGGGTAGAAGTAGAAAAGTAAAGTAAATTTTTAAATGAAAGAGGGGATTTTATGCAGGAAATAATCCTAATTCTGGTCATACAGCTCGTATACGTGCCGTTAATGACATTACGTACAATTTTCTTAGTCAAAGACATGAGACTTCTTGCTTCAATTTTTGGGTTTTTAGAAGTTCTTATTAACGTATTTGCACTTTCTATCATTTTTAGTGGTGATCAGAACTTTATTGCGATGATTGTGTATGCACTCGGATTTAGTATTGGGATACCTATCGGAACAATGATTGAAAACAAACTGGCTATTGGTTATGTCTCTGTAACAATCAATACGCAGCAAAAAAACCAGGAATTGATCGAAACATTAAGAAACAGTGGTTTTGCCATCACGACGTCTGTCAGTGAAGGTCGTGACAGTGAACGTTATAAATATGAAATTCTCGCTAAACGAAACCGAGAAAAAGAATTATTCGCCCTTGTTGAATCGATTGAACCAAAGGCATTTATCATTTCATATGAGCCAAAATCATTCAAAGGCGGTTTCTTAGTCGATCGTATGCGTAAATTTAAGCTTCGACGATAAAATAAAAATGAGCTAGATTCAATGATTCTAGCTCATTTTTTATGTTCTTTATAATGTTCATAAACTAGGAGAACCCATGCTTTATCTATCTCCTTTTATAGTACGCTTTCTAACTCCTCTTTCTTTTCAAAACCTTCATAGCATAAGCCGTATGGTTTCCCAGGGATAAACGTCCCTTGACCTAAGCGTCCAACATATTTGCCATCTTCAACGGCTAATTGACCACGTAAGAATACTTTGTCCACCTTCCCTTCTTGTTTAAGCCCTTCGTAAATATTGAAATCAACTCCCTGTAAGCTTGTTTCATTCGAAATAATTGAAACAGGCGTAGGATCATAAACTACAATATCAGCATCAAACCCAACTCCAATATGACCTTTACGGTGGGCAATACCATTTATTTTCGCTGGGGTTGTTGCATATAAATCTACTAAACGTTGACGGGAAATCTTGCCGGTATTTACACCATATGTCCATAATATTCCCAGACGGTTTTCAACACCTGGCGAACCGTTTGGAATGTTTGTGAAATCGTCAATCCCCATTGTCTTTTGCTTTTCCCAGTTAAATCCGCAATGATCAGAGCTAACAGCATTTAACCAGCCTTTATTAACAGCATTCCACAATGCTTCACGGTCTTCTTCTTCACGTAGTGCAGGTGAGCAGACATATTTTGCACCTTCAAAATTAGGACGGGCTAAATCTTCTTTGTCTAACATTAAATAATGGGTACACGTTTCACCATATACCGGTGTACCTTTGATGTACGCATCCCGAATGACTTCCATAACTTCCTTTGCTGTTACGTGAACGATATATACAGGTGCGCCAGCTAAATTCGCTAAATGAATGACACGCTGTGTAGCCTCTACTTCAACAAGTGTAGGTCTTGAAAGTGCATGATAATAAGGATCCGTTAAGCCTTTTGCTATATATTCCTGTTGAAGAATATCGATAACATCTGCATTTTCTGCGTGAATCATTACAGTAACACCGACATCTTTAGCTGCTTTTAATGCTTTAAAGATGGCTTCGTCATCACTGTGAAATGGTAAGCCTTTATACGCCATAAATAGTTTTAAGGTTGGTAGTCCCTTGTCTACTAAGCTTGGAATTTCTTTAAAAAGTTCATCTGAAGGTTCACAAACAATTCCATGGAACGAATAATCGACCATTGCGACATCTTTTACCTCATTTTCTTCATATTCAAAGATCGTTTCAGCAATACCTTTTCCTGGTGCTTGGTTCACGAATTCGATAACTGTCGTAGTGCCTCCAACAATTGCAGCGTTACTAGTATCAAATCCTTGCACGCGTGCCCCTTTATAATCAAAAGAGTAGTGGACGTGCTGATCGACTCCTCCTGGTAAGACATACTTTCCTGAAACATCTATAACTTGGTCTGCTTCAAGTAAAAGATTTTTCCCGATTGCCGCGATTTTTTCATCTTCAATTAAAATATCGCCTACATATTCATCTGTACTCGTTACAATTGTCCCGTTTTTTAATAAAATACTCATAGATTATGCCTCCCAGTTTCCTTTAATTTTGTTTTATTTGCTCACTATTTGTTGATCTGCAGGTATCGACCAAAATAATGACGTTTGATCCAACCATTCCATATAGTTTTCAAACGCTTCATTTAAACTGTATTGCGGTGTGTAACCTTCTGCTTTCAAACGATCAATTGCTAATTGCTGAATGTCTCGTTCACCGAAATAATCTACATTCCATAACTTTGAATCTTCCTGTAATTGATAGTGAAAGTCCGGAAATTTCCGTTTCAAAAGCTCACACCAATCTACGATGCTCCATACTTGGCCAGAGCCAATATTATATATATCTTCTTTTAGCTCCTTAACTTGTATTAAATGATAAATAGCTGCAGCAACGTCCTTACTATAAGTCCAGTCTCGTACGCCTGGTCTTGGTAGATGAATCGTTGTTTTTTCATAAGCTGCTTTAGTCACTTGAAATGGTACGGATAATGTTTGACGTAATCCCGTATAATGCTCCCAAGCCCCGAATACGTAGCCTAACCGGCAAACGGTCAATGGTAAATCGTATAGGGTTTTATAGCGAAGGGCTAAACGCTCCCCCGCATATTTTGTTATTTCATATAAATTGACTGGTAATGGAATTGATTTCTTCTCATCTAGTAACGGATCGATATAACCCGTCTCCCCATAAACGGTACAGGAACTAATATAGAAAAACTTTTCAATTCCCACTTTTTTAGCTGCTTCTAATACTGATAGCGTACCGTTGTAATTAATAGAAGAAATTTTTGAAAATGACTTCATTTCATGTTCAATATCCGGAGTGATAGCAGCTGCATGAATCAAGCTTTTAATGTTGTATTGATTCAGCGTTTGTATGAGTGTATCTCCATTTAAAATATCTCCTTCAATATAGAAATATTGGCCTGCTTTCCTGTGAAATAATATTTCCGCTTCTGTTGGAACAGGTGTAAGTGAATAATTCACTACATCCATTCCGGCATCCAAAATTTTTTCTATAATATTTATTCCTACAAAACCTGAACCACCTGTAATTAAAACTGTCACCTGCCACCCCTCCTGCCACTTAAACGTATCCTCTTATTGTGGAACTAATTCAGCAATTTTAGATGAAATATTTAATGCCGATTGATATAGCAATTCTGTGCCCAATGCTAAATCTTCATAGCTCGCATATTCAGCAGGGTTATGGCTGATGCCATCTTTGCAACGGACAAAAATCATTCCTACATCACAAATACTTGCCATGACAGTTGCATCATGGAATGGACCACTCATCATAATTGGACAGTCCAAACCAAGTTGCTCACTTTCTTCTTTAATAGCAGCTTGAATCCAGTCTGCGATAGCTACCGGCGATTGATTTGTATCTTCTACTATCGAAGAAGATACATTAAATTCGGCTGCTACCTCATTAATCATCATACGTATCTGTTCTTCATAGGCATTACGACGTTCTAAATCGATATCACGTAAGTCGATTGTAAATTCCACTTTTTCAGGAATAATATTTGGTGAATCCGGGAATACGCGGATACTACCTACTGTCGCTACGGTTGGTACGCCCTCTTGAGCCCTTACAATTCTATTAATTTCTGTAACCATTTTAGAAGCTGCCAATAAAGCGTCCTGGCGCATATTCATCGGTACAGAACCTGCATGTCCAGCAAAACCTTCTACTTCAACAGTTAACCAAAGTGGACCGGCGATTCCTTTTACAATTCCAATCGGCTTATTATTTACATCTAAATATGGGCCTTGTTCAATATGAAGCTCTAAAAATGCACCTACTGCCCCTTTCGGATAAACAGATGCTTCTAATTTATCCGGATCACAACCGAAGTCGATTAATGCTTGACGTCTTGTAATTCCTTGTTTATCTGTTCGTTCGAGCTCACCTTCTTCAAAAAGACCTGCGATTCCTCGTGATCCAAATAGTCCCTTCTTAAAACGCCAGCTTTCTTCATCTGCAAATGAGATCACTTCAATCGGAACTTCCGGCTGAATTCCTTTATCAACCATAGTCAGTAAAACTTCAACTCCAGCTAATACACCAGATGTACCGTCAAAACGTCCCCCATAAGGTTGTGAATCTAAGTGTGATCCCATCACTAACGCCGGTGCATGAGGGTTTTTCCCTTCCAATCGACCAATTAAATTACCAAAGTTATCAACATGTACGCTAATACCTGCTTTTTCCAACCATTCCGTAACTGTCTCAAACGTCTGCTTTTCTTCTGGGCTTAATGTAGCTCGACATAGCCCTGTTTCGCCAATTTTCCCAAACTCTGAAACTACTTCAAACATATTTTCTAAACGTTTTTTATTAATCTCCATTTAATATCCCACCTTCATTTTTTATTTTAAAGCGTCTGCTGTGATTAACTCCGGGAACACTTCTTTTAATAATGTAAAGTCATGATATGATTCCACATCTGGTTTCTTAGGAATGTTGCCAACACTTAAGAAGTAATCCATGATCCCTTCACTGTTACTGTCATTCCAGTACGTATTGTCTACTTCCATTGAATAGAAGTTACGGTTCATGATTTCTGATAACTCTTCTTCTGTTAGACGTAATTCAGGTGATAAGATTTTTACAGCCTCTTCACGATTGTCATTAATGAAGTCTGTCCCTTTCTTCAGTGCACGAATTAAAGCCTTAATTGTGTTTGGATTTTTTTCTAAGAAATCATCTGTTGCAATTAATGTTGAGTGAACACTTAACCAGTTCACTTCACCTTGTTTTTCAGGTAAATTACTTTGACGACCACTTAAAATAAATTCTCCACCGGCTTGCGTACCTTTAGTAATAAATGGTTCCCACGCAGCTAATGCATCAATATCACCTCGTTGTAATGCAACTAAACCGTCACTTGGTGCTAAGTTGATGTAATCGATTTTACTGACATCTACACCTAATTCTTCACCCATACTTTTTATTGCGTAATAAACTTCAGCACCATTGGGCATCCCTACTTTTAATCCTTCTAAGTCTTTTGCACTTTCTAATTTCAAACCAGGCCGACTTACCATCGCTTGTGTACCAGCCATTTGGTCTAATACCGCAACTACTTTTACATTTACATCTGAAGCTGTGATTGTTAATGGTAAAAAGTTAGACATTAAACTGATTGGGGCACTCCCACCAGCAATCATTGATCCCATTTCAGGACCATTTTCGATTAAATGGTTTTTAACTTTTACACCCTCTTCTTCAAAAAAACCTTGTTTTTCGGCAATAATTTGAGCTGCTGAGATTTGAGCGTCACGTACCCCCATCAACGTCAACTCTTTTTGTTCAACCTCTGCGCCATTAGCTGAGCTACTTGAAACTTCCTCTTTTTCACTTCCACAAGCTACTAGCAACATTGTTAAGATTAATAAAGTAAAGATATGTTTAAATTTCTTCATCAATACCCCTCCTAGGTCAATTCTTATTTTTCAATGGCAGCATGTGCTCCACCTTTACGCCAGAATAAAATTCTATTTTTAAATTTGCGCAATAAGTAGGCAAATAAACTGTACTCTAAACCGATTAATACAATAGCGACAAACATATTCGAAATTTTGAAATAATTTCGGGCATCAACAATTATATAACCTAAACCACTCTCAGCTCCCATCATTTCAGAAACTACCAACGCGGAAAACGATAAGCCTAAACTTACTTCAACCCCTACAAGAATACTTGGAATCGCTGATGGGATTATTACCCGAGTAAATATTTGTTTCTGACTAGCACCTAAACTTAAAGCTGATCTTACTAGCGTAGAGTTCACTGACTTTAATCCGTCTAGCGTATACACCAAAACTGGAATAAATGTTGACCAAGCAATTAATAGCACTTTAGGAAACTCGCCAATACCAAACCAGATAATAAATAGTGGCAGTAAAGCTAATGCTGGAATCGGCCCTACTAAATTGATAATAGGTGCAATCCACGTTTCAACGAACTTAAAGCGTACCATGACAACCCCCATTGCAATAGCTGCCAAAACACCGATTGAAAAACCAACAATGATACGAAGCGTACTCGAAATAATACTGCTCGTAAGCATTCCTGTTTGTGCAAGTGCGTAACCATCAGCAACTACTAAAGTTGGAGGCGGTAAAAATACGGGGTTAAACCAAGCAAAATTCTGATTTAAGCGTCCAAATAATTCCCAAACAATAAAGAACGCTACGATTGGTAAAAATGCTTTTAAGGCAACCTTTGCATTAAAACTCTTTAACTTCACACTCTTTTTTTCGCGTGGTAAACTCTCAGTTAATGCTGCATCTTTCATATGCTTCCCTCCTAATCTCGTATTACTTGACTTGCATCCACTTCATCCATCAGTAATCCTTCAATTTCTGTCATCAATTCCGAAAAACGAGGATGATTGTAAGTACGAGGATGCTCAATACCCACGTCGTAAACTTTAGCAATTTGACCTTTTTTCATCACAACAACTCTGTCCCCTAAATGAATTGCTTCGCTAATGCTATGAGTAACGAAAATCACCATCGGCTTAAGCTCTTGGCAAATTTTCAATAATTCTTTACGCATCGTATCCCTCGTTAAAATGTCCAATGCTCCAAAAGGCTCGTCCATCAATAAAATTTCTGGTCCGCTTGCGAGAGCACGAGCAATTCCTACTCGTTGTTTCATCCCACCCGAAAGTTCATCTGGATAATGGTTGGCATAATCTTTTAAACCAATCATATTGAGATACTGCTCCGCTAATACTTTTGCTTCTTTTTCAGGCATCCCTTGTACAGTTAAACCAAAGGCAATATTCGTTAACACGTCATACCATGGAAATAAAGCGTGATCTTGGAAAACAACTCCTCTTGATTTATTAGGACCTGTTATATCTACTCCATCAACTTTTAACACCCCGGAATCAGCTTTCAAAAAACCTGCAATTAAATTTAAAAGTGTCGATTTCCCACATCCACTATGTCCTAGTACACATATTATTTCACTAGGCTTAACTGTAAGATTGATATCATTCAAAACCTGTTTAGCTCCGAATGATTTATTAATGCTTTCAACAACCAACTGCATAACATCATCCACCCTTCTCACTTACTAGTCTGTTACATCATATAGTCTGACTTATTAACGGTAATGGATAAGCTATAAGTGTTATCAGCAATAAATCTTATAGTCCGACTTATTGATTCTTAAAAACACTTATAACTCTTCCAGTAAACCTTTGACCTTTCGTAGATGTCTTTTCATATATATTTTGGCCAGTTCAGGATCTTTCGATTTGATACTTTCGATAATCTTTCGATGTTCAACTAATACGTGTTCTAATCTACCAGGCAAATAAATCGTTCTTTCCTGCAAGCGATCCATTGTCCCTTTCAGTGATTTCACAATATTGAACATCACTTCATTACGACTCATCCGCGCTAAAGCTAAATGAAATGCAACGTCCGCTTCAGCTGCTTCTTCCGGATTGTTTTCCATCCATCCGAGTAAATTCTCAAGCTCTAGAACATCTTTAGGGCTTGCTCTTTCTGAAACTAGTTCTACAATCGCAACTTCTAAAATTTCACGTGTTTCCATCAAATCCAAGAGGCTTTCTTCGTCAGTTCGTGGCAAGTAGATATTAGCCATTTCTAAAATTGAAAGTTTTCGGATGACCGTACCACTTCGCTTTTTCCGATCAACAATTCCTTGAATCTCAAGAATTTGTAAAGCTTCTCTAATGGAACTCCGACTCACCCCAAAGATTTTCGATAAATTTTCTTCAGACGGTAAAACTTCACCAGGTTGCAGGCTACCATTGATTAGTTTTTTTCGAATTTGTTCTACGATATTTTGGGAGATTTTTTCTACCGCAACACCTTCAAACTTCAACTTTATCACCTACTTCACTTTTCTAAAAAAGTATTAAGCTATGTATTGAATTTAAACGATTCACAATTCGAAAACATTAAATATGTCAGATTTTCTTACACACTTTTTCTAATTTTTCTAAATATTATTTATTTTTAGATTTTTTGTGTTATATTAAGTGACATATAATACTTTGCTTTTCTCTTATAAAAAGGAGGGATGTTATATGAAAGTAGACGATTCATTTAAGTATAAGAAAGTGATTAATATTGGTGTAGTTAGTGAACTGACGGGGCTTACCGAAAGGAAGATTAGGTATTACGAGGAAAGAAAACTTATATTTCCTGAGCGTAATGCTAGTGGAACAAGAAAGTATTCCTTTCAAGATGTGGAAGTTCTAGTTGCTATCAGCAATGAAGTAGAGGACGGTGTCAGTACATTTGAAATCCGTCAAAATATTATTAAAAAAGAAAAAAGAGCCAAAAAAATTATGACTCAAGGGCAGGTGAATGCACATTTTAAGTTATATAAAAATAATTAAAAACAAATGAGTGTGCAATGAATAGCAACACAATAAAAGTAACTGACAAAGTAACTAAGAAAACAAGCAGTATATTCCATGTCTTATTTAGCTAGCTCATCTTTACTTGTTTTCTGTTTTAGTCCTTCTTTAACGGCCCAATTCTGGTGGGCATGTATTAAGAGATCCCGGGCTTTATCTGTCTCAATCCATTTTATAAAATGGTCGTCATCAATGGGATCTTGAATTTTATTTAATAATTGTGCGAAGTAGAAATAGCCATCATTTAGAATAGGCTTTTTTTTAGTTGAGAGAAAAAAGCACTTTGCGTTCCCTATAAAAGGGCCGATCACTACGTTATATCCTGTTTCTTCAAGTATTTCTCTCTCCAAGCATTGCAAATGGTTTTCATGACCTTCAATCCCGCCACCCGGCAAAAAGTAATTACCCCTTGAAGTTTGGACTGTCAAGACTTCATTCATTGTTGAATTAAATATAACGGCATAAACCCCTTTTCTTAATTCATAATTAAGGCCTTTTAATTTTTCTCCAAATACTTTCACTATTTTCACCTACTGCTAATGGATTTGTTAGCTTGATTTTGCATCTACTGCTATATATGTATTGCTGTATGGAAGCGTGTGAATTCTCTTTACATCCCAAAGTATTTCAAACTCTTCAATCGGAACTTTTCGATTATAATTCTTCTGTTCTCCTTCATCATTTACTAAATGACTCAACGATTCTGAAAGGTAAATGTACTCTTTGTCATAGCCAATTACCGGGACAAAATGCAGATTTTTGAGATCCTTCTGTACTTTAATAAAAACAATTACTGGCGTTCCTTTACTGACTTCGGACTTTAATGTATTTATATTACCTTTATAATATTTAGTCTTAAATCCATAATTTCTTAACACAGTGCGTATCCCTTTTGGGTATACATTGCCTGCTCTTGTTTTGTTGGGAAATTGCTTATATAACGCTTCCCCTTCAGCATCCATACCAAAGTGACGAAGGAGATACGCTGTTGAAAATGCCGCGCACTCCGTACCTTTTTGGAAGCGATCCGATTCTCATGCTGAATCATGTAGGTAGTCGGAAAATCCTTTTTTCGTATAACCGGAATAGGTAAAGTCATTAAATAAGTATTAATGGACATTGAGATAATTACCCATAAAACAACTGAATTAATTATAATCATGTTACTCCACCAATATATGACTGCAATGTGTAACTACTTTTCTCTTTTTATCTTCTTAGAGTTTGCCAATAGCACAATTACCTAGAAATTATATATTCTCGAACTAGAAATTGAGAAGCAGTTAAATACATAAAAAAACATGAGGGTTTTAATTAACACATTTCTCCATCTCATATTTAACAGCATCCTTTAAAGTTAGTGAGTTACTATATTTGATTTAAATTATGTGTAATTGCGTTTTCATTCTCTCCTCAAAATCTGGATGTCCCCAATAAAGCATTGCGTTCTCAATACCTTCCTCATCTACTAAATGCTTTACTAAAAGATAAGCAATGTAATAACCAAGCCGGCTATAGCCAAAAGTTTGACCACCGTTAATCGAAAACCATTCTTTAAATATTGCTGCTGTTGTACTTTGATCGATATCATGCTGAAAAGTATTAATAATGGTTTTTGTATTTTCTACACAAAATGAAAGCCACTCTGGATCAGGTTGATAAGCAAAATAAATATCTTGGTCTGCATTTACTACTAATGTTGATAAATAAGTCGCTACCCCCTCTTGCAATAGCCAGGTGAACGGGTTATACCATTGTATATCTTTTGCATCTATCCCATTATGTGTAGTGAAAAGATGATGGGCTGCATGGCCAAATTCATGTGCAATTATTACATTTAGGCCATCTTCATTCGGTTCAAACTTTTCAACACAAAAAGCAATATGAGGATCCATGGAACGATAAGTATAAGCATTCGAACCACCTAGACCGACAAAAATATAAACATCTTTTGAAAACTTTATCGGAAATCGCTTTTCGTATTCCTTTATAATTTGAGGTGTTAGCGACTTCAATTTTTCCGTAATCCAGTTCATTTGCTCAATCTTGTCTGGTTGTGTCTTTAACGCATTATCAAATTTCAGTTCTTTATTGTGACAATGATTTTCAAAGTAATAACTATAAATTTCAGGATGTTTGTTAAAATAATTTTCGTAATACACTTTTGAAGGTTCATACTGATTCAGAAATGGACTTGCCAGATCGTATATTTTCATAAAGATTTCTCCAATCTTTTAATTAATCATTTCCAGCCATGCACTTATTTAAAATCAACTAAATCTCCAATTTTATATTGTTCTGTCGCGATTTCGCCATCATTGTTTATGCTTACTTCAAAAATAATTCTGTTCAATGCCTCTCTCATTGATTCTTCATTTAATCCTTTAGAATAAAAGACAAATTCCTGCGCATGCTTTGCAAAATTCTCGCTCTCATTATTTTGTTCACTACCGCCTCCAAACCAATACCTGTCTGTAGCATCAACTGAATCGATCGCTTCTTTCCAACTATCGCTAAATGCGAATTGAACTTTCTGACCGGCTACATCATTTACTTTCACGTTAATTGTAAATTTCCTGAAATTATCAATTTGGGGATTTTCTAATTCATGTGTTCCAACACTCTCAAATTCATCCTCAGTCAAATGTGATATTACGGCTTCAATTGTTGTAGTAGGTTCTGCACGAAAACTGCATGCAGTCGTAATGAGTATTACGGAAAACAAACAGAGTAAAAAAGTGAATTTTTTCATACTTATCCTCCCTATAACTCTTTCGATAACCTGATCATATCGATACACTGGATGCCATTCTCGTATATTTCTTCGGAATAATGCTTAATAAAATAGTTATGATCAACTGAAACAATTCGAAAACCGCATTTTTGATATAACGCCAATTGCCCAATGCTTGAATTTCCAGTACCAATTTCTATCGTCTTATACCTCTGTGTTTTGGCTACATGAATGGCATCATTCACTAATGTTTTCCCAATCCCTTTTCCCTGATGAGCTTTGGCTACTGCTACATTGACAATTTCTACAGTTTTCGGTCTTGTCGGCAACAGGACATAGACGCCAATGATTTGCCCCTCACTTTCAGCTATAAAACAATCGCCCTTTGATACATAATCTTCTACGATACTTTTTGAAGGGTCCGCCAGTAGCAATAATTCCATTGGTACATTTTCGTGTTTTTCCAGCCTTTTAATCTCCACACTTATCCCCCATTATTTCTCGATCAGTTTTGTTTGTTGATATCTTTTTCTAATTCTTTTTCAATGTCTTCATTACTTAAGTTAGGTTTATCTTCCTCAATCTTATATTTATTTTTAATCAAAATTCCAAGTTCCGAATAATTAATCCCATGCTTTACCGCCAAAAATACAACGATATAAATCAAAAAACCTAAAACGGCAAATGATAATAAATCCATGTAATCCTCTCCTTATATTATAAATTTTACCATAATTGTAGAGTCATATTTGGTGAAAACAAAAAACCAGATGGCTCAGTTCCATCTGGTTCATATTTTTACTTTCTTACAGCTGGTGGACCAAATTTACCTAGCTGTAAATCACGGAATGCTTCTCTAATTTCTTCTTTTGAATTCATCACAAACGGTCCGCCTAGAGCGATTTCTTCTCTAATAGGGACACCTGAATAAATTAAAACTTTAGACCTTGTTGATGCTTTAATTTTTAATTCGCTCGAATTGTCTTCAGAACCAGCTTCGTTAAATGAGATCGTAGCAGCTCCAGTTTTTGCGATCTTTGTCTTGCTTTCCCCAAATTCCATTTCTCCTGCCAACATAAACAGGAAAGAGTTATGGTTTTCGGGTAAAACATGTGTGTATTCAGCACCTTCACGAAGAGTAATTTCTGTCATCGTAATCGGAACTAGACTTTGCATTGGTCCTGTTACACCTGCAATATTCCCTGAATAAACTCGAACGAATCCGCCATCGATATTAACTACAGGTGCATCTTCAACAAAAATATTTTGATAAGACGTTTCTGTATGTTTTAAACTTTTCGGCAGGTTCAGCCATAGCTGTAATGTATGAATCAAGTCGTCCTCGAACGCTTCTTCCGCATGTCTAGCTGCCCAGCCGGCATTCATATATTGAACATCCCCGGCATTTAAAATGCTGTAACCTCCAGCGTTATCAATATGTTCGAGTCTGCCATCTACAACATATGTTACAGTTTGAAAGCCGCGGTGTGGGTGATCAGAGAAAACACCGCGCTTATACCAATCTTCCGCCATTAAAATAAATGGATCGAATTCAGCGCTATGATTAGGGTGAAGAATGAATCCTTGTTGGATATGAGGATATCCATTGTTGTTGTACTCCGGATACCAAAAACTTTTAATATCTCTTTGAAAAGCTGCATTAGTTGCCATTTCTATTCCTCCCACCAAGGTTGCTATGAAAATGTACTATATAAGTAGAAATCTTCCAATTAAAGTTTATCGCATTTTCTCAGCTAACTCTAAAATTATGCCTTCAGGTCCCTGAACAAAACATAATTTATATAGATTATTGTAGTTTTGGATTTCACTAATAATTTCCGCGCCTTTCTTATTCAATTTAGCAACGATCGATTCAATATCATCAACTGCAAAGGCGATATGGTTTTTTGAAGATTGCTGAATACTTTCTATCTCTGAGACTGTATGAAACTTGACCAGCTCTAAATTAGCCTGCCCATCCGGCATCCCTAAGAGGACAATGGTTGCTTTCACATCAGTTAGACCGATGATCCGCTCTGCCCATTTTCCATCCACTTCCCCTTCACCAAGCACTTCCAGTCCAAATTCGATGAAAAACTCTTTAACCGACGTAAGATCGTTTACTATAATCCCTACATGATCTATCTTGTGAATTTTCATATTTAGTTCCCCTTTGATCCTGATTGATAGTTCTATATACCACTTATTTGTCTTTAGTTTTCTTGTCATGCCAAGGTGTCTTTGGCCTTGAATCAGGGTATCCATTTACCTCCCGATATTGTTTCCGTTCATCTGTAAAATGCCACCAACTTTTTTCGCTGTCTGAATGGTTAGCGTGATGTACGATACATCTTAACGAATCCTCTACACATGGGTCTTCCCAAAAACCGAAGTGTTCCTCCAATCGATTAGTTAATTCAGCACCATTTTCGTTTTTCAATTCCTCTAAAGAATAAAAACCTAATTCAGTAACCCTTTGAGCCAACTTAGGCCCAATAGAAGGAATTGCCTGGAATTGAGCTAGTCCACGGAGGTACTTAGAACGGTCGGGAGTTGATCGTAGACATTCAGTTAATTGTGTTATGTCCATAAGTGCGATTTCATTTAATTTCACTTTGCACTTTCTTAAATTGATTCTTTCTTCAGATGTTAAAGGAAGCTTTGGAGAGGACTTTTTCATCTATATTCACCTAACTTATACTTAATTATTTCAATTAGTTATTTACTTACTTCTACAATATAAAACAATGGAAGAGTAAACTACTTATTTTATTCCGACTACACGAATCCTTTTATAATCTGCCATCCAAATGCCTTCACGATACAAAATATCCTTTAAGTTTATTTCTACATTAGCGATTATGTGATCTTTTATTTGTTCGGGTATGCCATCAAATAACATATTGCCAAACATTTCAATCCAATTTCTCAAGCCATTTTCTCCATCTAGAGGCGTTGGTCGATCGTATAGTTGGGCAAAAATCACGTGGAATCCTGCCTCTTCCAACAGCTTCGAATACTCCGCAATACTTGGATAATACCATGGGAATTGTGTTGCTTTAAATTCAAAGCCTGCATTTTTTATTTGTTGAATAATTTCATCTGTAATTGTTTGTACATTGCCTTTTCCTCCAAATTCAGCAACCATTCTGCCGCCTTGTTTTAAGCTTTCATAAATACATTGCACAGCTTCTTTCGGCGGGTGCACCCAATGGAGTGTTGCGTTTGAAAATACCGCATCAAATTCATTTTGATAGGTTAATTGGGTAGCATCTTGAACAGTAAATGGAATCTGCGGGTATTTACTAGTCGCCAGTTTCACCATATTTTCAGATTTGTCGACACCTACCACTTCCACGCCACCCTCAAATAAAGTATTTGCTAAATCTCCTGTTCCACAACCAAGATCCAGTATTCGCTCTTCTTCCTTTGGAGCTAACAATTGCACTAAACTATTGCCATATTGTGAAACAAACGCGTGCTTACCATCGTATAGACTTGCATTCCAATGATCTTCTGTACTTTTTGATGTCTTCATATTATTCACTCGATTCTATATAAATTTGTTAGTTTTATTATAATGGAAAATAATGTTATTGAATAACCGAAAATAAAAAGAGGATTTCACATTACAATGAAATCCCCCAATAATTAATCCATATTCTCTTGCAGTTTGACCATGTTATACCAGCTAACTCCACCATGCTGTGATTCAGAAATGCCATAGTTTACAAAGCCAAGTTTTTCATAAAAAGACACCAATTCCTGTTTGCATGTTAACGTAATTCCTTGTCGCTCATTTTCTTTGACAAGCTGCTCCATTTTATTGAGTAACATCCGCGCAATTCCTTGATTTCTTGCTTTTTTAGAAACAGCTACGCCTAATATACTTTGGTAGCCACCCTTTTTTGGATTTTCATTAATTTCTTCAAAAAGGTCATCCGTTATGTATAACTGAGGGATTACAGGGCCGTTAATGTAACCAATGATCTCTCCATCTCTTTCAGCGACAATAAACGTATCCACGATCAGATGAATTCTTTCCACGAAGGCCTCCCTTGTGGCAGCCTCTTCTTTTGTAAATCCTTCATTTTCTATAACGACCAGTTCTTCTAAGTCTGTTTTTTGCACATTTCTTAATGTAATCATGTTGTTCCAAACTCCTTTATATAGCCATTTACTTGTTTTCTAATTGCCTTTCGAGTGCCTCAACTCGTTTTTCTAATGAATACAATTCGATTTTTAATGCTGCATTTTTTTGTTTGTTGATCTTTTCGGTACCCAATTTATATTATTCTGACCAATCTCCGTACTGAATGACTTTAATTGCTTTGTCATCTTCCAACTGTTGTTTAAGCAGGTAGTTATGACCACTTCCATATAAAATAACAGCCCGCTTTGTTTCAGGAAGAATGGATTTTTTAATATTACGAACGATTCTTAAATTACGGTAATACCAATATTTCGTTACCCATTCAAATGCAATTTCATCATCGAGCTGCATAAAATCCAAATATACTTGATGATCATTTACTATGTTTTCATATGAATTTATGTGTTTGTACAGTTCAATAATATCCCCTTGCTGAATTATAGTGGAGAGCTTCTCAAGCACCATTTTCATACGCCCCATTATTTCATCGAACACTGCCTTTGATTTTCCTTCTGCAACGAGGCTTAAATCGATCGACTCTTCCGGCTGCTCGTTCCAATCCACTGCATAAATGGCATCATGTCCAAGCATTTTAGCTAACCGGAATCCAATTTGGTAAATCTCATTTTTCTTAAATGCTTCATTTATTTCATCTACTTCTGCCGAGCTATAAATTGAAGTTAGATGTTCTTGTAGATGAATTGGATATTCAACAAAGACTTGATCCGCTTGGAACTTTGCAAGATCAATAGCCAACTGTTCAAAATCGCTATCGCTATATTTACTTTTGTCCTTTTCCGATAATGTGTTCAAGTCGGATGTATCGGCTAGGTGAAACGTTCCAACTAATAGAATTTCCATTTTGAAGCTCCTTTTTTATTTTTTTTTATAAAATAAGCAACTACTTTGCAATTAAGGCATTTGGATATAAGTTATTCATTAATTTCTGCAAGCTTTTTCAATTCTGCTGCTCGATTTATAATGAAGCTTTCCATATATCTGTACAAAAACAATTTGTCAGCGATACTTCCTAATGGACCAAATGGCGACTTATATTCAAATATATCGATCATTAAAGTGCCGTCTTTTTCTTCTACAAATTTGTGAGTATGGGTAAATGATTTAAATGCGCCTTTCACCATTATGTCCACAAATATAGTTGGTTGTTGCATATGCGTTACCTTTGCCGTCAGTTTTTGTTTAATACCGAAGTGAGTTGCTTCCCAAGTAACGGAGTCACCCTCATTTAATAAACCATGTGTTACCCCACCAACAGCCTTTTCCTTCGTTTTCGCCGTCGTCTTTATATGAATGTCGACGTTTCTGGCAAGGTCAAAACATACTTCTATTGGTGCATTTACAAACTGCTTGTGGATAATAATCGGCATCGGCATAGAACTCTCCTTAATAAAACAAACTACTTGCTTTATGTCATTCAAATAACCGTTCAACGGATTTCAAAACTGAATCATCTACTAAAGTATAATTGTTAGAGTAGTTATTATGATCTTTGTAATCATAAAGTGAAAAAGTAAGTGAGTTACTCATTCTAATTCCTACAAACCTATTTCCGTCCTCTTTAATATTAATCCAATATGATTCTGTAGATTCTTCCTCAACTTTTGCTTCTATTAATTTAGCATTCAGGAGTTCATTAATAAGTTGATGAGACTGACTTCCCTTTAGAATTATAGTTTTATCGTCAAAACTTCTGATTATCTCTATTTTATTTAGTTTAGAAATATCAATTTCTCCTTTTAAGTCTTCTTTCAATGTAGTTGCTTTATTAGAAGAGAAAAGCAAAAAGAATATGAGAATGGATAAAATAATCATAGCTAAAATTGTGATAACTACTTTCTTCAAAAATGTCCCTCCATAATGTTTTAATTTTTTCATTCCTCTCCCTTGCTGCAGACTTCAATCAGATAATAATTTCTTCTCAAAGTAAGTTAAGGATAAATGTTCATTTACTTGGACTTCCTTCGTTATCCGAAATCCATTCTTCTTATAAAGCGTAATTGCTGGCTTATTTTTGGAGCCAGTTGCGACTATGATTATCCTTTTATCGAACTGCCTTTCAATAAAAGTTAACAGTTTCTGTGCGATCCCTTTCCGGAAATGGTCCGGATGAACGATTAATCTATGTATGTCTACTTCATTATCGATAACTTTCACCGATATGGCCGCGCATAGTTCTTCATTTATATAGTAGCCGAAGAAAGTTTCTCCACATTGTTTTAAAGTATTTACTGTATCTTTCAATGGTGGAATATCATCATAACCGATAATTTCTGCTTCTACTTTATAAGATGGCATTTGAATCTCTAAGAGTTTTTCTGCATTTTTTGAAAGACGAATATCAAATTGTTTTATCATAGAAACCCCTCATTCGATTGTATTAGTAATTTTTCATTACTAATTCTATCTAAATTTTAACATAAATTTTCCAGGTAATTTTACATTAATAAAAAAGCACAGATCCTTAGAGATACGCGCTAGTCAAATTATTTTAATTAATTTTTTCTTCTAAATTTAATTCTTTAACAATAGAAGTTACGAGAGTTTTTAACGGAGTCGTGATTGAACTACCTGTCTTTGCTTCAACAAGCTGTGCTGCATCCACCATCGATAATTGAGCAACCGAAATTACCCTATCATCGTTAATAAGTTGTTCTAATATCTTTGATACTTCCTGATTGTATTCTTCTTTTCGTCCTTGCATGATCAGTTCAAACGTATTGTCTAGAACTACAACCTCGATGTTTAGTGTTTTTTGATAAATATCAGTAAAATATGTGAGACGTTCCATTGTTCCCTCAACGGTTGCCGGATTGGTAAAAATTAAAGTCTGGGGTTCCTGAATAGTACAGACGAAATCAAAGAATGGTTCATCCAATTTTATAATTGGTACTGATATGGAAAGTTGGTCTTCCTGTAAAATGGCAATATAGTTTGTACAAGTAATTAAAATAGCATCAATATTCGATTGGGCAATCCATTCTATCTTCTCTTTTACTTTTAGCTGCGCATCTGCTTCATGGAAATTCTGATCTGAAGTTAATCGATCCATTAATCCTGGATCAACAAAATGGACTAATTCGATCTTAAATGGAGCAAGTGCATTTTCTATGTATTCAATATTGGAATAATGGGCGTGTAGGCAACCTAGTCTTTTTTTCAATTTCATTCCACCTGTAATTTATTTCTAATTATTCTATCAGCTTGTGAATACTGATGTCTATTTAAATAAAAAAAATCAGCTTGAAAATACCAAGCTGATTTACGCCATTTATTAAGCTTTATTAAACAAATAAATCCCGACAAACATTAAAGCAAGGGCAATGAATTTAGTCATATTCATTGGATAGGTAACCCCACCAAAAAGTCCAAAGTGATCAATAATTGCACCTACTAAAATCTGACCAATGATAACTGCCATAAAGGTAGCGGCAACTCCAATTAAATTTACAGAAAAGATATTAATGACAATAAAGAATGCGCCTAATAATCCCCCGATTAACTGCCATTTTGGAACAGTAAATACATTTAAAAAATTCCCTTTCCCGAAGAAGAAAGCTAAAAAGAACAAGGCAATCGCCCCTACCATAAAAGAAACGGTTGCGCTTTCCAATACGCCTACTTTCTTACTAAATAAAGCATTGATTTGACTTTGTATTGCAACTGCCGAACCGCCGATCAACGCTAAAAAAGCAATTATCAATTTCATCATCAATAGTTCCTCCTATGTGAAGACCACGAAACAATGTAATATGAATTTATTTAACTAGAATCATTATTTGTCTTAGATAGTTGATTTCATTTGATTTAAATGATGTATATCATGTTCCTTCAAATCTTTTAAGTACTCGTAAAAGGTTAAAGTGGATTGGCCTATCTGTATTGGGTTTAACCAGTCATTTTCAGGAATTAGCTTTATCTGACTTAATAATTCTTGCCGTACATCAATACATTTTTCCAATGTATTTTCTACATCTTCTGTTCTGGCTTGTAAAGAAGATTGGTCATTTAGCTCATCGATACCCGGAGCTTTCGGTAAGTGTTTGCCTGAAAATAAATACGGAATTCTTTGCTGTAACACAAATTCATCCCAAGGGTAAAAGTGACCAACTATTTCTATAATGGACTACTTACCTTCCCCGATCGGCTTTCTTAATAGATTTTCATCAACTGATTTTAAACTATGTATAAAAGTTATGAAGTTTTGATGATGTGCTACTATTTCTGATTTTTCCTTTAGCAAATGAACCACCTCGATTTAGTTATTCGTTACTGAACACGAAAACACCTACAATAAAGGTTCACATTCCAAGATAAATCTACGGAACGCAAACCATTACCTTTACATTGAGTAAGCCCTGTTCCAACTTCACTAATTCAAATTTATCTGATGTATTAATACTCATTGTCTAATTTAAAAATAAACCGGTTATCGGGATTCCACACATGCAAGTTGTCAGCTACATATCCGCGCAGCCATAATACGCCATCAACTTTTCTAACATAAAATCCTTTTGGAAAACTTTCTTCATCACTAATTATTTCTGATGCAATGGTGACTGATCCAGAGGGCGCCTCATTTTTTTGTGAAAGATTCCCTGAATTCCCCTCAACTTGATCTGCATATTCAAGTCGTAGGTAAGGTCCCAGCTCAGGTGGACATAACTGCAAGCCCAGTTCGTTCGCTTGTCTAAAGATTTCAGGTAATGTTGCGCCATATGGAAAGCCAAGGTCCCTAACTGACAGTTCAACTATTTCCAAGCTATAAGTTGTTTCGGTAGTAGTAAACCGATCATCAAATAATAATTTTACACCATATTCGTTCAATGAAATAGAAGATTGTTGCAGTTTTTGAATAAGTTCGGCTTTCGATAGCCCTCCGACTTCAATTGTTTTTGTAATAACAGGACAATCAGGATATATTCGCATTTCTTTCCCTCCTCATTGCTTCGTATAGTTTTTTTACAAAATTGTATTACCAAACCTTTACTATTCATTTCTAGTAAACTCATTAATACTCCTTCATCCCTTTTAAAACAGTGAACGCTAGTGATTTATGACCAGCTTAAATTGGTACGCTTCAGGGTATTCAAAGGATGATAGGAGAGTGAAAATATATGATTACAGCAATTACTATTAAAATTATTGCAGGGTTTATAGCACTTATGGTTGTTATCCGCTTTATCGGAAAAAAAGAGCTTACTGAAGTCACCCCATTCGATTTTGTATTTATCGTTATTCTCGGAGGAACTCTTGAGGAAGGTGTATACGATGAGAAAGTAAAGATGTGGGATGTCCTCTATACAATCGGACTATGGACTGCGCTATATCTTTTAACCGATTTTCTAGTCAGGAAATTTGAAAAACTGCGCCCGATTATTAAAGGAGAACCGTCTTTTCTCGTAAATAATGGGCGATTGGATCTTAAAGAATTAGAGAAAAATAAAATGGAATCCGAACAGCTACGTTCCTTGCTTCGGATACAAGGAGTTTTTTCAATTAGTGAAGTCAAATATGCCCTTTTAGAACCGGGTGGGCAAATTAGCGTATTGAAAAAGGATTTATCCGAGGAAGAAACAGGTGGTGTGTTAACTCACTTGATTATCGATGAAGGGCAGATTGAAGAAAGAGTTCTGGCACAAATCGGGAAAGATAAGCAATGGGTCATTCATCAATTAAAAGAAGAAGGCTATGAAGATATTAAGAAAATCTATTATGCGGAATGGTCTGAGGAAAATGGACTTTATGTTCAGACTTATGATTAATTGTTAGCGGTTGAAAAGTGGCAACATCAGCTGCTACAACGACATTAACCCACAAAGGTACTCCTCTGTGGGTTAGTTTCTACTCATTTTTTATATCACGAATAATCCATTGTGCTGCTTCTTTTAAATTGGGAAACACTGCATCTGCCAATGGATCACTATCACCAATAAAAACGGCTTTTGTCCCGGCTTTTTTACCTGCCTGAATATCTGTATCCGTATCACCAACCATATAGGATTTATCTAAATCAATGTTGTATTTATCACCTAAATCTAAAATCATTTTGCTATTTGGTTTTCTGCATTCACAGCCAGACTTTGGTTTATGAGGACAATAGGCAACCTCATGAATCGTTGCTCCTTTTTTCTTCAGTTGGGCTACCATGTAGTCATGAACTTTCTGTAACTGCTTTTCCTTCATAAAACCTAATCCAATTCCACCCTGATTCGTTACGACAAACACATAGTCAAAATGCTCATTTAAGCTTTTTATGGCTTCTTCTGCTCCAGGTAAAAAATAAAATTGCTTCGGTTCATTTACAAATTTCACTCGCTTAGTCAGCACTTCATTAATTACACCATCTCGATCTAAAAACACTGCTCTTTTCAATCCAACCACACCTTTAATTTTTAGTCTTTATTTTAGTATGATAAAAATTATCGGCTTTAAGCGGTTTTATTACAGATAGTCTGTTTGTTTGGGGAATATTAAACGTTTTTTACTTATAAATACGAAATGGAATAGAAATTTAAAAAAGTGCTGGACACGCAAGGAGTCCAGCACCAGCATTTAGTTTTTATAAAACTTTTTCTTCCTTTGTGAAGGCACGATTTAACGCTTCTGCTGCTTGGTTCACAGCTTGCATCCCTTGTTCTAAAGTACCTGGCATCCAGAAAAAGCCATGAATCATTCCATTATAGCGAGTTGTTTCTACTTGTACTCCCGCTTCTTTCAAACGTTGAGCATAGGCCTCTCCCTCATCACGTAATGGATCGAATTCCGCTGTAATGACCAGTGCAGGAGGTAAGCTGCTTAATTCCGCTGCGAGTAGTGGCGAAGCATACGGATTTTTCCCGTCTTCTTCATCACGTAAATAATGATTCCAAAACCAGACCATACTATCTTTCGTTAACAGATAGCCATCTGCATTGTCGCTATAAGACACTGTTTCATAGGAATGGTTCGTAACAGGATAGATTAACAATTGGTACGCTAATTCGAATTCATTGTTATCACGGGCCATTAAAGCAACGACCGCTGCCAGATTGCCGCCCGCACTGTCGCCGCCAACCGCTACACGGCTAGGGTCTACCTGAATGGATGGCCCATTTTCAACTACCCATTTTGCAGCAGCGTATGCATCATCCGCAGCCGCTGGAAATTTATGCTCTGGTGCTAATCGGTAATCCACAGATACGACAACACAGTTCGCACGATTAGTTAACAGTCGGCATGGAACATCGACAGTATCAAGATCCCCAATTACCCAGCCACCTCCGTGGTAAAAAACGAGTGATGGGAAAGGTCCCTCACCCTCAGGCGTATAAATACGAACAGGAATTTCACCTTCTGGCCCAGGAATTGTCCGATTCTCCACCTTGCCCACAGTTTCAGGTATTCCTGCTAATGCACTGAAATCCGTTGTTAACCTTGCATCCTCCGGGCTCAGGGAACTCATCGGCGGTGCGCCCGCTGCCGCCATTTGCTCTAAAAGAAACTTCGCTTGAGAATCAAGTGCCATATTTATAATTCCTCCTAATAGAATAATAGATTTTAATTATTAATGCCGTTTTAAATCACTTTGTTTGCTTTACCAGAATCTAAAGTAAATCCATCGTAGCCATTTATTGCTACATCGTCGCAGATTTTACGATATACATTATATCCGCCTACATAGATTGGGAAACCTTTTGCCTTCCCTTCAATATTTGCACCCGTATACCAAGATTCTGTCTTCGTATAAAGTGTTGAATCCGCCAGCTCTCTGCAATGCTGACTCCACTTTTCCTCGGATTCTGTTTTTGCTTCAAATACTTCTATCTCATTGTTCCGGAGATGTTCGATACAATCCATTACCCACTCCACATGTTGTTCAATAGCTGCTGGCATATTCCCTAAAACAGAAGGGCTTTCTGGACCAGTAAGCATAAATAGGTTTGGAAATCCTGCTGTTGTTAAACCAAGATATGTTTTAGTCTTGGCACCATTTTCCCATTTTTCTTTTAATGCCACATTATCTCGGCCTCTGATGTCAATTTTAAACAGAGACCCTGTCATTCCATCAAAACCAGTAGCAAAAACGATTACATCTAATTCATACTCACCATCTTCTGTCCGAATGCCATTCGATGTAATTTCTTCAATTCGTGCTTTCTTCACATCTACTAAACGTACATTTTCGCGGTTGTATGTTTCAAAGTAGTCTGTATCAATAATTGCTCGTTTTGTTCCGTAATAATGATCTGGTAATAGTTTTTCGGCTGTTTCCGGATCTTTAACAATCTCTCGGATTTTCGAACGTACAAATTCAGCAACAAGCAAGTTTCCTTCTTCATTTGTAAGGAGGTCATTATATGCGGACAAAACAGCCCATCCGCCCTTTTCCCATGCCGCTTCAAGAAATTCACGGCGTTGTTCAGGCGTGTGATCTAAAACGGAATTTTCACCATATTTGAGTGCCATACCCCCTACGGAATTACGCATTAGCTCTCTCATGCTATGATAGTTTTCTTTTGATTTTTCTAGAAACTCTGCCGTATAAGGATGGTTTTTTGCCGGAACACTATATTGCGGTGTACGTTGGAAAACCGTCAGATGTTTTGCCTCTTTTGCAATAACCGGTATTGACTGAATACCACTTGAACCAGTTCCGACCACACCGACTCGTTTTCCTGTGAAATCTACCTTTTCATGAGGCCAGTGACCAGTATGATACAACTCACCTTCAAAGTTATCCATTCCTTTAATATTTGGGATGTTAGCTGTCGATATGCACCCTACACCTGTGATGAAGTATTTAGCCGATACTTGGTCTCCTTGATCGGTTTTTATGTCCCATCTATTAGTTTCTTCATCAAAGCTTGCTGAGGTAACACGCGTATTAAATTGAATACCAGGACGTAGGTCAAACTTATCCGCCACGAAATTTAAGTACTTTAATATTTCAGGCTGCTCAGGGAATCGTGAAGACCAGGACCATTCTTTATATAGCTCCTCCGAGAAAGTATAGTTATAGCAGATACTTTCTGAGTCACAACGTGCCCCTGGATATCGATTCCAGTACCATGTACCACCAACACCGTCACCCGTCTCGTACACTTTTGTAGATAACCCTGCCTCCCTTAACCGGTAGAGCATGTACAATCCTGAAAAGCCTGCCCCAATAACGACCGCATCAACATGAACAGTTTCTACTTGATGTTCATTAGTGATTCTCATCTGTTACCTCCTTTTATTATGAACAGAACTATTGGCAAGAATAGTAATTCTTGATTACTATCTCTACTATTTAATCTATGAGTACGATTATATGCTTAGACCTAAAAATATTATTTATTTAATAATATTTAACTGCAGTAACTTCCTTAATTAGTCGCTTTGTTCATATGAAATTCCTATACTGTTGACGATAGTCTAATTAGACCTTATAATACGAAAGTCTAATTAGACTATTGCGAAGGAGTGAAAATAAAATGATAAAATCTTTTTTAATGTTAGGGCAATCCAATATGGCAGGACGAGGATTCTTGCATGAGGTAGAACCTATTTATAATGAAAAAATAAAAATGCTTCGCAACGGGCAGTGGCAAATGATGACTGAACCGATTAATTATGACCGCCCTGTCGCTGGTGTAAGTCTAGCAGCATCTTTTGCAGAGGCATGGTCGAAAGCCAACCCGGATGAAGAAATAGGTTTAATTCCTTGCGCAGAAGGTGGCAGTTCCTTGGACGATTGGCATCCACAAGGTACTCTTTTTCAGCACGCTTTGTCAGAAGCCCGATTTGCCCTTAAAACTAGTGAGATCTGCGGTATATTATGGCATCAAGGTGAAAGTGACAGCAATAATTCTTTACATGAAACGTATTATGAAAAGTTATCTCTCATCATAGAGACTTTACGAAAAGAATTAAACCTAAAAAATGTCCCACATCATGGGTGAGCTTGGTGATTTTTTAGGAAAAACAGGTTTTGGAAAGTACTCAACAGAGTACCAGAAAATCAATGAACACTTATACGGATTCGCTCACGAGCACGAACAATGTTATTTTGTAACGGCGGAAGGTCTAACTGCCAATCCGGATGGTATTCATTTGAATGCCGTTTCCCAACGAAAATTTGGTTATCGCTACTACGAAGCATTTTCGAAAAAGTGCCATATTTTAGAACCACTTTCGGATGAAAATCAATCACTAAAAATAAATAATAACTATTCGAAAAGTGAACAAATTTATATTCACAGTATGAATTTGGCTCTAGGTAAAATCACATACACTGAATTCGAAGCACAAATGGCGAAGGTGATGCAATTTTGATTCCTTTACTTATCCTTGGTTTACTGATTCAAAACCCTGGGGCTCATGGATATGAACTGTTAAGCTTAATGGAAAAACGACATTATAAATATATCGTTAACTTTACTAAAGGTTCATTTTATTACAATTTGAAACAACTTGAAGAAAAAGGCTTGATTGAAGAAACACATCAAATAAGGCCATTCAATAATCGTGATATTCATACCTTTGAAATCACGTCTTTAGGAATAGAAGAATTCAATAAATTAATGGACAAATACGGGACTAAATCTGAATATGTAAACTTACAATTTTACGGGGCATTACTCTTTGCAGATGAATTCGATAAAAATAAATTATTAGAATTAATTCAATCACAAATTGATCAAACTGAAGCCAGGATTGCTCTTCTCGATGAATACCTGGCTAACACTAAACAATTACCTGGTAAAATCGATTATTTTCGTCGCATGAACGAAAATTCTCGTTCTCACCATCTAGTAAATTTAAATTGGTTTAAAGAATTGAAGCGAGACATAGAAAACAAGGGATGATTAGGTTTTCTACTTTGTTTATCTTTCAAAAACTTTTTTTTGCTTTTTTACAGACTACCTCCTACCCGGTAAGTAGTGCTAGGTAGTTTTGCCAAGTTTCTTTTAGAGTCTATAGTTAGCACTATCTATCATAAAATGAATTAAGCTCATAAATAATTTTTGTTGAGAGGATTTTTGCCAGTCTTCTTCATACTCTGCCATTAACCACATTACTTCATCTAGAAAGACGTGTTGTTTCGCCTTTTCCCAAAACACTTTTTCTTGATTGGTTAAAACAATAGATTCTTTATATCCCGATAAAAAGATTTCCCATTCATCTATTGTAAAAACCCGATCCGGGGCTTCTTCATGCTCATTATGAAAGAGCAGTAATGCAAGTGCCAGGTCAAAAATTCTTGGTATCCAACCAGCATTATCCGGATCAATCAAATACGGCTCCGGGATTAAAACTAAATTATTTGCTTTAAAATCATGAGGTGTTGCAACATGCGGCAATCCAGCATCGTAAAGTTCCTGTTGATTCGCAACACTTCCTAGTAACTTTGTTTTTAATCCTGGGTCAATTCTAATTCCAGCTTTTTCTGCATGTAGGATAATTGCCTCCATACCCTCTTCCACTTCTTCTTTATTAAAATCATAGACATCGTATTCAAGAAGATTATATTCATTTGAAACATGTGAATAGCTGTGAATCTGTCCCAACATTTTACCAGCTTCATAAATTTCATTGTCTTTGCCTGAGTATTTCTCACCTTCAATAAATGGATAAACCACAAAATTTATATCTTCATATTTTTGCGGATTATCAACTTGTAACTTAACTGGCGTTACAACATTTATCCCCTTATCTTTCAGCATGTTAGTATAAGACATTACACTTTCTGCCCTGCTTTGCGTTCGTTTTACAACAACATCCTGATCGCCATACTTCACTCGGTATACTGGTGAATATGGATAAATGCTTACAGGCTCTTCTTCCACATCAAAATCAAATATATTTAAGATTTGGGTTCCATTCATTACTTTAACCACCTTGTGTTTATAAAAAATCTCCACTGAAAATTGAATATATATATTCAATTTGTTTATTTGCTTCTTCCATAAGTTTAACTAATTCTGAATCGCGTCAGATTTTATGTATCGAAGAAAGCAATTGATCATTATCAAAGATCATTTATTTAATTCTTTTTTTAATAAGTCGATTGCTGTCATTACTTCTTCTTTATTTTTAGAATCATTCATATGGTTGCGGGCATGAAGTAGCGTCGGTCTAACGGACTCGACTGAGCGGCCAAACTCATACATCCACTCATATCTTGGAACCATCCAAGTATGGAAATGGTGTGTAGTATCTTCATTATAAAAGTAATAGACGTACTCGATATTCAATACTTCTCTTTGAGCCTGTCTTATTCTGGTTAACGCCTGAATATAATCTAATTTTTCCTCTTCAGTTAATTCATCAAAAGACTTGATATGTCTTTTAGAAGCTAATATGATTAACCCCTTGATTGGATAAGCTACATCTTGATGGGCGTGAAAATACTTCGTTTCATATACAACTCCGCCATCAGGTTCTATCAAACCAGTTGTTAATGCACAACTTAAACATTTAACCTCAACAATTTTCCCATTTGATAATGTTATTTTCTTAATATAATAACCCCCTTTTACACTCTTAAAAAAACTCCTATTATTTACTTACATAGAAGTTCACATGTGTTTTTTGTTTCCAAGCTTTAACTTAAATGATTTGAGATTTTTCATAAAAAATTATTGTTATCTTTTCGTTTATTATTTTGGATTTACCTGTTTTTTTATAACCTAACTTTTCATAGAGGTGACAAAGCCCTTCTTCCTGCATAATGGTGTCCAACTCCCATAATCTTGCGTCTTGATATATATTCTCTACTATTTCAAAGACTTTTTGAGCAATTCCCTTTCCTTGATGCTCTGGCAAAATAAATATAGGGCTGACACGATAAGATTTATTACTCATTTTTACAATTCTAATGCCACCAATAGTATCTTCTAGATTTTTAATTAAATAATAATCTGTAAATGGTTGCTTGAATCGAGTAATAACTCTTTCTAAAGATTCATTAGCTGGGTTCGTATCGTAGTCCTGGTATTTCTCTAGTAAAGGCATAAATGCTTTCACTTGTATCTCATGAAGCTTAGCCGCGTCATCTAAAGTTGCTTTACATAATGAGACTTCCATAAAATATAAACCTCCTTTATAAAACCTTAATTCATATTTACAAATTTATCCATATCAAAATTAACCCTATACAGCCTGTTTGTTTCGGAAATGAAAAATATCACCTAAATCTTAACTATAATTCTCTATGTAAAAAAACAGCGCTGATTCTAGTTCAGAATCGCGCCTCATTCACTTCCTTCTTATTTGAAAATCCTGTAAAGATAAAACTTGAAATAAACGCAACAGTTGTTACCACAATTCCCATAAATAATCCGATTGCTCTCATAAAAGGATCATCGCCTGGATAGGCAGGCTCTAGTGTGACTAACATATAAATCAATATAAGGGTCAAGATCATATAAAAACTGCTACCGACTGCTGCCATCTTCAAACGATTTCTTCTCGTACCTTGCCAAGTTTTATTAATTATTATCCATAAAAAGATACTTCCAATTACAGCAAGTATCATTACAAGTATGTGTACATACGGAATTAAGAAATAAGTCAGCAAATAAATAATAAGAGCAGTTGAAAAGAAAAGGATGGCATTCATAATAAAAAGAAATATCCCAGCTAACCAATAATTTTGAAACCATCCAGCATTGTTCAACCTAGATATTAGAATATTGTCTTCTCCAAGTAGGTTTATTAATGGCCATTTAAGAAATGTGACAAAGAATACGCCAATAAGACCAATAAATAAGAATAAAGTTAAGGACATAGTTTCCCCCTAATCGTGATTCTTTTGCTTGTATATTATTATATACAACACAATATAAACCACCTTTTTAAGATAGTTAACGCCATTAATGGAATAAAGTTCCTAATACAGATATCTTTATAAAAATGGACAGTAAAAGAAGCATCGTTTCCTGAAGAAATCGATGCTTCTTTTTAACTAAATAAACTGAGTCGTTATTGAGTCAAATCTATTTTAAGTTCAACATCCGTTGCTATCGGGTTATCAATGTAGTTGATCCACAGTTTTGCTCTGCCATTATAAGGCTCGTAGTACTCTCTATAATTATAACCTTCATGTGGAGACATAGAAAAACTGCTTCCTTCAGATTCAAGTGACGTACCATCCTCTTTTTCAGCAGGAAACAAGTGCTGGCGGCCTTGGTCGTCCTTGACTGGTGCGTTTAGGTACACATCGTTGCCGACAACTTTAATATCCCAGTCAATGAAGTCTGGTTTGAAAAGAACTTCCTTTGTTGTGAAGTCAACTTCGATATAATCTTCGCCTTTTGGAACAGCTTGAATTTCACCAATATGGACGATGATTTCATCTGAATCATAGAAGTAGTTGCTTTGTAAATAAAACGTGTACTTACCTTCTCGGAACGAACCACTACCAACTAAACCATTGCGAATAAGCTCACGTTTACTACCGTTTTTAAGCTCCAGTGAGATGTTATCGAGTTCGACAATTTGCATCGTATTCGATGGATCTGGATTTACTTCTATATGAATGCGTAGTGGTGTCCGAATGATTTTATTGATTGTCAGGCGTTGACCTTGTGCAGTAATCGTTGAGTTCGGTTCTATTACTTTGGCTTTAGCAATCGGTTTTTCTAGTGAGAATGGGATCGAGATAGTTTGTTTATCACCATCTCTCATTTCAAATTCGACACGGAAATTAGGATTTGTCGTATCAAGCGGTTGATCGAGTGTCATTTCAAGCAAATGATTACTGTGCGCAACCGGCTCGTCTAGACCGTCCATCGTCCCATAAGTTACGCTGTTTTCAAGCAGTTGGTCACCTTGGTAAATGTTTACAGAATAGTTATGATGATCGCTTTTTTCCGTCGGGTAATCAAAATCATACATTAGCATAATACCGTATTCATCGATAATCGCACCTTGAAGTGTAATCGTAACGTCCTTGTCTTGCACAAGTATGCCAAGCTCCTCGTAGTATTCATTGGCGATGGCATCTTTTATCCCCTCATTTTCCTGCACGAGCTCGACGATAACACTTAGCCCCGGGATTTTAGCGGCATAGCTAGCAATCGTAGGTGAGACACGGACCGTTAGCAAAAAACTTAAGAAGATGATAGCTACTGCAGTGATTCCCTGCCACTGTTTCTTTCTACGTCGTTCTTTTTTTAGTTTTGTAAATGCATTAATACGTCCTTGGCGTAGCTTATCTTTTGGAATGTCAATCATAGCCAATCCTCCTTCTGTCCAGCGGCTTTACGCAGTTTTTTTAAAATGGCGTGCAGCCGTGATTTAACGGTGCCTTCTGGAATATTTTGCAGTTCGGCAATTTCATTGTTTTTCAGCTGCTGGAAATATTTTGCGTAAACAAGCTGTTGTTCTGTAAGCGTAAGTAAGTTAAGAAGACGACTGATGTCCGAATAAACTGGGGCTTCACTAAGGCTGGTCTCTTCAATTTCCACGGTTTGGATCCGTTTTTTCAGCATATCGTTACAGCAGTTGATGAGTACACGTACGAGCCAAGTACGCGCAAATTCGGGCTGTTTAACGGTGTGCATTTTTTTCAGTGCCTTATAGGTCATTTCTTGCATCGCATCAAGTGCGTCCTGCTCATTTTTCAAATATGTATATGCGATCGGGTAAAGCACTTCCTCGTCTTGTTCAATCAGTTCCAGGATTGCTTGTTGATCCCCAGCGGTAGCTTTTTCGAGTAAGTTTTCCAACATGTGCCACCTCCTTATTTATTAGACTGTAGAAAATTTGATTTCGTTCAAACCGAATGAAATTTTTTTTTAGGTTTGCATGAATAGGTTATAACTTATCGTTAAATATTAACAAATACTCGTAGACATAAAGAGGGAATTAGACGAGTTTACACTTTTGAAGTTGGCACACTCCCTTTTTCAAAAGCATAATTTACATAGAAAGGGTTGATGACAATGCCACCATGGCAACATAAGATTAATTACTTAATAGGACAACCGATTGGTATATCCTTCGCAAATGGGCAAGGGACATCCGGAGTACTTTGTGGTGTATCAAACGGAAAGTTACTTGTTGTTGAATACCTGTATCAAACACAGTTCGCAATGAAACAGTATGAATTTTCATTAATTGCAGATATATCTGGTTTTCCACCTTGTAATCAACAACGTCTATATTAACAATCAATGGATATAAAATTACAGCTCAATTTGGGCTGTTTTTTCTTCAATTTCTTATTAATTTAAGTTAAAACCAAACGTATTGTCTTCAATAATAATTCACCCTCATTCCTAAACCCTTTTGTTAACTACGATTCCTAAAAGCTATATTCAAAAATTTATTTGGAAAAATTTTTCATAATTAAGGTTTAACTTTTATTTTTATTGTGTACTTACATAATATATGTATTTTGTAAATTATTGTATCTATTTTGTATATTAAAAATGAGGAGAGATTACTAATGCCTACTATTTTAAAAAAGGTAAACACTAAAAAAAATGTTGAAACACTTAGAACTGCAATGATAAAGTCTGGTACTGAAAATGGTCTAAATCATCCAACTACTATAAAATTAAGTCAGAACTTAGATAAATTGCTAAATGAATATACTCTAATTTTCAGCAATTAAATTATAAAATAACCGTTTTAGGAGTTAATAATATTTTAGCCAAAAAGATACGAATGCTGTGATAACTACAACGTTCGTATCTTTTTGGCAAGAACTATAATTTATGTAGCTTTTCTAACCATCATGTTTGTTCGATATTACTTTATGTATCCAATCTTTTCTAAAATTTTTTGGGTAGTATAATTTAAGTCGGGTAAAGATTCTAATGGAAAATAAGCCAACTCCAAACTTTCTTCATCTTTCCTTATATCCCCACTTATCTCACTAGCCTTAAAGATAACAGTGGCATTGTATATCTCATCCCCATGAGGAAATTTGTAATAAAACTCTTTACCTGAAGCTACTCCTAAAACCTCTAAGCGATTTGTAATGAGTCCCGTTTCTTCATACAATTCTTTTTTAGCTGTTTCTTCAAAACTATCGCCCAACTCCATCCCGCCTCCTGGGATTCCCCAATCTTTAGTATCTGAGCGTAATTGTAATAATAACTCATTTTCCTTATTCATCACGATGATTGCTGATCCAGGAGCAATAATTGGTCTTGTTCCAATAATACTCCTAAGTGATTTAATATAGTTCATCATTTTCTCCTTTTTAATAAAGTCTTATTTAATTATTCTTCATAATCAAGAACTCCTCCTTCTATATATACCACTTTAGTTCAATGTCAAATACCACTTATAAGTCCTTAAACGAATAAAGACACATTTCTTTTAAAAAGAAATGCGCCATATAATTATTATTTAAAAAATTATCCGTACTACCTTTATACGTGGATGTTTTCCGCAAACACTCATACTTTCTCATTTCTGAATTCGTAACGTTTATATTTAAACATTGTTATAGTTCCGAGTATAGGTCCAATCGCAAGTATAAAAAATGCCCATTCCCAACCGATCATTCTCTGAATAACAGGGATCAGATTTATCGAAAATATAGTAACCAAGAATCCGATACACATTTGAAAAGTAAGTGCTGTACCTACATACTCCTCTTCGGCTATTTCTGATACAGCTGCGGAAAATTGAGCGGAATCAGCTATAATGGATATCCCCCAAATAATAGAAATTATAATCGTTAACAAAATATATTGACCAAATGTAAAACCTATCATGATTGAGCAACTAGCACTGATCAACATTGAAATAATCGTTAAATTTGCTCTTCCGATTTTATCTGAGATTAGTCCACCAATCACACAACCAATACCACCTGCAATTCCAATCGAAATAAAAGATGACAGTCCAATAACCCAATGAGGAATTTCTGGTGAATAGGTTGAAAAACTGGCAGTCATAAATAAGGGAAGCCATGTCCACATCGCATATAATTCCCACATATGGCCGAAGTAACCGTAGTTTGCAAGCATTACTGGTTTATTCTTTATCACTTTTTTTAATACTTTTAAAGAAAATGGCAATCTTTTGGATTTTACGGGGGCATCATCTAATATAACCGAAACAACAAAGGCTGAAAATAAAGCCAGTACTGAGCTGCAAATAATTACATACTTCCAACTTAATGAAGAAAAGAATATTACAATAAAATGGGGTAATGATGATCCTAATGTTAAGGCGGCAATTAAAATTCCGATCGCCAACCCACGTTTTCTTGGAAACCATTCTGATAACATTTTGACAGCGACTGGATATATACCGGCGAGTGTTATTCCAGTTAATATCCTTAATAGAATTCCGATAAAACTTGAATCGGCAAAAATTAATAAGGCATTTAATAGTGCACCTAAAAATGCCGATATCGCAAAAACCTTTCGAGCGTTGAAACGGTCAGCAATCCCAAAATAAGCACTAAATAATGCACCAACTACAAAACCAATAGGAACAGAAGCCGAAAACCAAGCCTCCGAATTAGGGCTGAGATTCCAAAGATCAATTAGTTCTGGTGCAATAACTGAAGCACTATACCATAAGCTTAAAGCACACAATTCTGATAATCCAATCCACATTAATGCTCTCCATGAACCTTGAATCATCATACCCCCCATTGAAATAGAATACCGCGCTTCTATCTCGAATTTATCATTTCCCACATTTTAAGCGAAATCATTTTACTATCTTCAATTCCCCTTTCAGTTAGGGGTATTCCCTTAATAATAATTTCGGTTGCAGGATATTAAAATATATGATGTTTAACTCAAAAAAAGCTTTTTATCTATGAGAAAAAGTACAATTCATTTCAGCAGAATTGTGCCCGGTTGATGAAGACTTTTCAACTAAAGCCGCTTAAATACATACATTAATGATAATCATAATTTTGCTTTAAATCGTCTGTTTGTTCCTGTGAAAATTAGGTAACTAGCCAGGAAATTCAACAGAATCATCATTCAATACATTTACATTTTTTACACTTTTTATAAAAAATGTAAAAAATATGTTTACTTTTCATATGGTGATGAGTATACTTACACAGTAATCAAAAAATTCTAAGGAGGTCGAAGAAAATGATCGTAATTAATAAATTCATGTCACTAGTTGTTACAGCTAAAGCTAAAGCGAAAACGAAAATCACACATTCGACCAGTCTGGAATGGATTGCTTAAATTTTTTAATTAAGTATGCCCATAACCGCAGGGAGGAGTGTGCCCCTGCGGTATTTTTGTGCCTTTTTTTACCGCAGAGGGAGTCTCTCTGCGGTTTTTTCCATTTTTAGGGCACTATAAGGAGGTGATAATCCATGATATTAAACTTTTTTACCCTTTCGATAGCTATTACAAAACGTGAGCGTGAGATCTCTCGTGAGAAAGCACTTCATGAAGAGAAAGTAAAAAAAATCTTTGAAGAGAACAAAAGAAAAGTAGAAGATTACACTCGTCAACGTCATTATTAATTTTGGTAATTTAAAACAATGAAAGGTGGGAATTGAAATGATTTTTATAAGTAAGAGAAGGTATGCAGTTTTATGGTTGGAGAAGGACTCCACATAGCTAACAAACAAAATAATATAGAGTAATGGATTTTGCAGTCTTCATAAGCAACGGACTGTGCGAAAAGTAGATTCTTTTCAAACAGTCCTACATAAGGGGGGTAACTATCTACTTTTATTGAGGTTATAATAAATGTATTGAAAGGAGGTAAATGAATTAATAATGAAAACAATTATTCCTTTATTAGCTTATTTAATCGTTTGTATAATCGCTGTTATGCTACCTGCTTCTGATGGTTATAATGCGATAGGCTGGAAATTGCTAATTGGACAAATTTATGCAATACCTGTCTTAATCGTTGCCATTTTAGTTACTTTATTTATTAATAAAAGACATTCTCATAAAACTAACTTTTAATTTTCAAAATAAAAAAGTTAGGCTACTTAACGCCAATAGAAATTGGTCGCCAAGTAGCCTAACAGTAATGTTATATTTTATAGTTGAATAAATTGTTGTGTCCAATAGTAACCATCTTCAACAAACCCTACACCAATATGTGTGTAATTGGCATTCATAATGTTTTGACGGTGTCCAGGTGAATCCATCCATGCTTGTACCACTTGTTGTGGTGTTCTTTGACCTTGTGCAATATTTTCACCAGCAGAACGGTATGAAATCCCTGCAGATTTAATCTGATCAAACGGGCTACCGAAAGTTGGGCTAGTATGTGAAAAGTAATTATTTTTCGCCATATCTGCTGATTTTGCATGGGCTACAGCCATTAATGGAGAATGTATTTCAAGCGGTTTTAAGCCTGCTTTTGTACGTTCTGCATTTGTTAAGTCTACTACTTGTTTTTCAAATTCAGAAACTGATTGACTAGCATTGTTAGTCGTTGTTTTTGCTGGTGCTTCTGCTTGTTGGTTATTTGTGTTTGATGGTGCTTGTGTATTATTATTTGTCACAGGTGTAGCTTGTGTTGTATTTGTATTATTAGTTTCTGGTGCAGTTTCTTCTTTTGCCGGTGCTTGAGGTGCTTTTGCACTGTTGTTGTTTGTTACCGGTGTAGCTTCTTCTTTTGCTGGTACTTCAGGTGCTTTTGCATTATTGTTATTTGTTACTGGTGTAGCTTTTTCTTTTGCTGGTGCTTGAGGTGCTTTATCCTCTTTTTCTACTTTTTTATTAGTAGATTCTTTTTGAGTATCTTTATTAGTAGTAGCTTTTTCTGCTTGTACTACTTTGCCCTCTTTAATTAATTTATTAGTATCTAGATTTACCAAAGCTTTGTTGATTAAATCTTTAGATAAAATCTCGAACTCTCCATTTTTTGAAGAAATTTGATCAATTATCTTTAAAGCCAACCCTTGATAATTTTCGCCTTTAATAATTTGGATATGTTGAGTATTTGTACCTTTCTTTTCCTCTGTATTTAAACTTGCTGCATCTGCTGCAGTAAAAGATGTTGCAAATAATGTTGCTGCACATAATGATGTTGCTAACCATTTTTTATTCATTTTTGAATTCCTCCTCTTCTACAAAACCTATGTTACCGTACAAAATGTGTAATAAAGGGTCCATAAACTGGTAAGAGTAACATTCTATTACTAAACTCCATAAAATCAAGTGTTTAGAAACTATAAATTTCACAAAATCATCCAGAAAAAAAGTATACTACCACCGAATAAATATTGACAGATTTTTAGATTTATTCAATTTGGGTTTACTATTACGTTTGTTACAAAATGATTACAACGAAACACCCCCTAATCCTACTAAAGGAGCATTTGTTTCATGTTTAAATAAATGGCTCTATAACTGAAAAGGACCCCTTCCTTATAAAAGGAAAGCGCCCGATTGTAAACTTTTTATTTGAAATCGTCATTGTATTGCGTATTGTATAAGGTAAACAAATTCAAGAGTGTGTTTCACTTCGTTTCATTTTTTTATAACGAAGACTTAAATCAGCAAAATATAAAACGGTTAAAACTATTGGGATTATAAAATCACCAGAATTATACCAAACAACAGCATACAAAAATATCAGAACTAATAAACCCATCCATAAAACACGAATAAACTTTTCCTTGTTGTCTAATTGCCAAAAGAACAACTTCATAGTATCACCTATCCTTTAGTGATTTTTTTCGATAAATAATATTTCGATGTCGAATTAGGTAGTTCTGTTGTTATATGTTCTTATAATCGTTGGGCTTGCAATTATGGATCTAGGCATTTGCTAGATGGTAAAGTGAATGTTACTGCTATATAGTTTAGGGTAGTTGGTATATAAATAATAAATAATTCTAGAAATTTCCCCAGGTTACGGAAAAACATAACAGGAGGTAATTAAATGAATGCTTTGATGTTAGAGGGATGGACTCCTATATTACTATGCGGGATTGTGTTTGCAATTGGGATGTATATAACATCTCGTAATGTTTCAAGAAAAGCTTTAATTTTAACCGCCACTGTATTAAGTCTAATTTGTATTGGATTAATTATTTTTAGCAAGGATATAGTTGGTGGTTGGGATGGGATCCTTTTGGCTTATTTCGCCATTACTATTTTTGCAGGTGTATGGATAGGTACTTTTATTGGTGTTTCCCCAAAGAGGTAAAATAAATATCTATTTTAAGCTGCTGCTATATAAAGTTTAATAAAAGTTCCAAAAAGAAAGTTAGGGAATGGACAGAAAGACACAAATGTTGATATATCAACGTTTCGTGTCTTTTATTTTGACTATTGGTTCTGAAACATTTTATAAATATAACGAAAACAACCGATAGAACAGAGTTAGTACAAATGGTGTTTAATGAAAAGTGATGCGACCCTTATTAAAGTTTTACCCCGGATTGCTGAAGTTAGCTTTTAAATTACTTAGACTGTGGTAACATTTTAATAAAATATTTTGGTGACTCTTCAAATCCTTGTCGTATATAAAATCTATGTGCATCAATTCTTCTTGAATGACAATGTACTTCAACTCTGTCGCACTTTCTCTTTATAGCCAATTCAGTACAGTATTCCTCAATCTTACGCCCTATTCCCTTACTTCTTATGTTTTTATCAACAGCAAAATAGCTTATTCTTGCGAAATCCCCTTTAACAGCTAATTGAGGTATAAAATGAACAGAAATTAAAGCCATTATTACTTTATCTTCTTCAAACACTAATAATTCCTCATTTGGATCCTTTAGAAGTGTTTCAATTTTTCCTTTTATAAAAAGTTCTGTATCTGGATAATCTAACTGTGTTAATAATGAAGATATCTGGGGGTAATCATTAAGCTCCACTTTTCTAATGCCCATTTATTCTATTCTCCCATCGATAAATTTAAAAAGTATATACTATATAGTACATTTCATTATTTCCTGATAAATTATATTCCATTTTGGATAATAGTTAGAAATGTCTTTAGGATTTATAAAGATACGTTGGGTGGATTCATATCTTCCTTCAAATGGTAAAAGTTTAGTAATATTCATTTTATAAAATACCTGAAAACCGACTTTTGGATATGGACTGCTTTCGTTCCACATTGGATTGTCATGATGGTCTACGATTATGTACCCTAACAACCTACATTCTCCTTCAATATAACCTTCTTCTAAAGCTTCCCGTTTAAAGCATTCTTCAGGAGTTTCCTCAGGTTCAATGTGTCCAGAAGGGAAATCCCATCCCCTATCATTTAAGTCGACTAATAAGAGTTGATCATCCTGAAAACAAAAACCATGTACACTTGTAATTAAATTATATTGAGGGAGTAAGGTATTTTTTTCCCATGTTAATTTAACTCTTGATTCACCCCAATTGGCGTAAGTTGTAGTCATGTTTCTCCTCCACCTCAAAGCTTCTTTGAATCATAATGTTTATTTCACTTTCGACAATGAACATTATAATTCCTTCTAAAAGCCACGAAGACGTGACTAGAAACTTCCTCTTAGAAGATTATTTAATGAAGACAACCGCAATCCTTATTAAAGAATTGCATCCGCTTGTTGGATAATGAACAACATATTTTAACTGATTAGTTGAAAAATATCAGATTAAAAATTTAATCCAATTATGTTCGGGTGTGTGAAGTTCAAGTGCTGATTTAAGCCATTGTCTCTTCTTATAACCAAGATGGTCCTTTACAGTATTAAAATCTTGATGGTCTTTTTCTCTTGTATTCTTCGCCTTATATAAAAGTACTATTTCTGGATTTAGATAGGGAATACCAATTTCAGAATAACTCCACACTGAATTTAGTGGTGAGGAAATCCTCAAATCTCTTCTGAATTTCCAATCATTATCTTTTGCTTCGTTTAGAAGAACTTCAATTTGATCTCCATTTAACTTATTGGTAGCATGAATTTCGTGTATAGGTAACTCTAAAAATTCATTTCCCCAATTATGGAATTCACTTTTAATTATTTTCTTAAAATTCCATTCTTTAAGATACGCTTTTAAATTTTGCTGGTCTTTTCGAAATATAGCAATCTCTATATCTTTATGTGCTCTTGTTTCTTTTCCCATAAAAAGATCAATCGCCCACCCTCCAGCAACGAACCAAGTTTTATTAAATTTCGCCATCAAAGAAGTTACATTTTGGCATTGTTCAAATGACATAAAAATCCTCCAAATCTAAAATTCTTACTTTTAAAAGAGCATATACAAGCTCGATAATATTTTTACATCATTCAATAAACAAACTGATTTTGAATAACATCACCCTCATAAATTAAATAAGGACTGAACTTTTAAAGCTACTTCTTTTGGTTTAACGTCAATACACGATAACATTTTTATATCTACCCACATTGGCAAATATATTCCTCTCGCTCTCTCTTTGTCTGTGTATTCTTCACCTTGTCCAGTACCAAATGTTCCATTAATGATTTCAGTTAAGAAAAAGTGTTGAGTTCCATTATATTCAATTTTTGCTAAGCACTCATTGATCTTTACCTCTACTCCCAATTCTTCATATGCTTCTCTTTTAGCTCCTTCTTCTGGAGTTTCCCCATTTTCTATTCCTCCTCCAGGAAAAACAAAGTAAATCGAGTTATCTCTAATTCTTTTAATTAACGCTACTTTGTCTTTTTCTACTATTATTACTGAAGCTCTATCCCTCATAATCCTGCCCTCTTCCATTCAAGTCTTATTATTTCCGGACAAAACTGTGAAAACTGAATTATTGATTACGAAAATCGAATTTTTCTTTAGGAACTTCAAGAGTATGTCCATTAATAACTACTGTTTTATTATCTAACCACTCAATTTTGGCTGTTGATTCTCGGTAATTCCAATAGATATTTTTTGTTTTACCATTTTGCTCATTAAATACTAATTCACCTCGTACAGCATCAGCACTTAAGCTTGGACTCGATACATAGGCTTTTAAAGTATACGTACCATCAGGAGAGGTTTCTTCCGTAAGATATTCACCAGTAGGCAACCTTTTCATATCGAAAAATGCCCAATAAACTCCATATCCAATAAACCCCATAAATAATAAGCCCATAATGAGTGCAATCTTTACTATCTTTTTTCGCCTTGCCCCTTTTATTGTTGAGTTAGCAGTCATACCATACACCCCTTTTTTATTTTGAGGATAGGTTAAATAATTCCTTTTATTGGAGACTTTTTTTATTTTATTTTGTTCCAGCAGCATCGTTTGGTAGGATCCTTTAAATTTTTTTCACAAGTTCTCAAATGTAAAAAAGAGCCCTTCCTTATTCAATGAAAGTGCCCAATAGTTGAAGAGATAGTGCAATTTAATTTTAATTTTTTGTGCTATGTAACTTATATGTCATAACAAGATCTTCCGGATCAATCTCAAATAGTTGATTTAAATTTTCAATTGGATAACGTTTTATATAATCCTTTACAGCATTGTAGGCAAACGAATAACCAGCCATATAAGGAATTTGTTGTTTTACGCTTCCGAAGCAAAGTGGTCCTTTAATTGCATCATCATTTGTATTTAAAAATTTTTTTGCTTCTGCAATATAATTTTCTTCTACTTCTAAAGTAAAACTATCGCTCCACCAGCGTTTATCTTCAAATAATTGCAAGCTAAAATATTCAGCTGTCCCCTCCATTTTGTACCAATCTTTAAGTGGGAATTGCTCAAGTGTTAACTTATAAATAGGATTTTGCGGTGCTGCATGATGTAGCTCGTGTGCTAGTAAATAGCGTAAGAATGATAGGTCCGGATCTGCAGGAATAGCAATCCAAATGCTCTGACTACTATTCGTAAATCCATTTGTCCAAATCGATTGGTCTATATTCGAAAACCAAGGAAAAGGAAGTGCAGGTACAATTGTGATTTGTAAATTATCATCAAGTTCAATACGCTGTTTAACAAGTTGGACGGTTTCATTAACAACCTGTTCAATCAATTCCTCATTCCAACTGTGAGCAAGTATATCTTCTGTTGGCAAGTCTAAGAATTTAAAAAGTTGAAAACGTGATACAATATCTTGCCATTCATTCATCCAACTATTTGAATTGATCGTAGGGTGAATCATATTATATAAATAAATATGACTGTTATCTTTATTATCATTTAATAATTGAGGTGTTAATTGTATGATTTCCATTTAAGTAACTCCTTCTTGTATACTCTCAAAGTATGATTTCTATAATATACATATATATTTCCATAATAGCTATATTTTTACTTAAATACAATAATTCGCGGTATATGAAAAAGTCCCCTAAACTGCCTTTTGTTAACATTCTCTCTAAAGAATATTATTTAATTTGTCTCCTTTTAAAAAATCTTAAACATAAACCTATATAGACACTCTTCTAATAAAATAAATGCCTAGATTATTTCAAGCAGCTAGTTAATCAGCTAATAGGCTAAACACCATTTGAATAAATTCAGAGTTACCTAAGATATTCGTCCACAGTCTTTTTCAACTAAAGCATAATCTAGTGACGTAATACCAAATAAACTCGAAAGGAGATGATTATTTATGCCAGTTACTGGAAACCAAAATACTGAAGATAATTTAGAAGTAATTCAAACTCAAAATCAAGGGTTATTGATTCAAAATTCTCATACTGTTGACGTAACTCAAACGGAAGTACAAGGTCTTGTGGTAGTTCAAGCTGCCCTACAAGCTGCTATCGAAGCTGCAGTTGTAGTTTTAGGCTCCAATGAAAATGCTGATGTAAGCAATCTTCAAAGCATAGCTCAAAATTTAGCAGTTACTCAAACCGAAACACAAAACGTTACTATTATTGACTCTGATGCAATTACTGTAAGACAAACAGAAGTTCAAATTGACGTAGTAGTTCAAGCAGCCATCCAATTATTAGCTCAGTTAGCTTTAAGAGTCGCTTAAAAAGGAATTTACCCTCTTAAATTTTGTAATACCGATTAATTGTAAGAGCTATCCTACAAACTTGTGTGGATAGCTCTTACCTATTTTAATGATTCACAACGTCCCTGTTCATTTTCGATAAAAATAGTTCAAATTAGTAATACTATTTTTTAGATGGAGACTAAAAAAGACACAATTCCTTGTTATAGAATTGCGCCCTATTATTGAATACCAGCGAATTATTAGCGGGTTAGTTAATCTTATTAAATTCACTTTTTAGTAACGTGTAATGATAATATAATTGATCTTCTATCTTAATATTCCCACTAAGTTGAAAGCCACATTTATCTAATACTTTATTTGAAGCTACATTACGCGGAAGAACTACAGCATTTAATTGTTCAACATCGTTGTTTTTAAATAAGTAATTTATTAACCCATTTACTGCTTGGGTTGTGTACCCCTTGTTTCTAAAATGCTTAGAAATAGAGTAAGCAACTTCTCTATTCGGTCCACTTAGTTCCTCTTTAATACCAGTATTACAGAAACCAATAAATTCGTCAGTTTCTTTTAAAACAATTCCCAACTTCAGCCACCTTTCACCTATGCTTGGAACATTAGCTAAAAACTCTTTATTTTCCGGAATCTCATAATTTGTAACCCAGTCTAACCTTTGTTCCCTAGTCGAACGCCAATCCGGCAAAAACTCATAAACTTCGGGTTGTGAAGTCAGTTCATAAATAGCATCTACATCTTCTATTCTAAACTCTCTTAATAAAATTTCACCGCAGTCTATTGTAAATAAATCATTCAAATCATTTTCCCTCCAAAGCAATAACATTCTTCGCTAAGTTGGATAATTCCTTCTTCAAAACTGCTGGTTAGTTCACAATCTGGTTATTCAACATGACCCGTTAGAATTTATCAGCTTAAAATTCTCCACCTGAGTCAAGTCTAATTTCATAACCCCACATCTGTTCATTTTCTTCTAACTTTTCGTAAGTATATCCGCATCTAGAAATCAGTTTTTCCCAATATGTTACTGAAGGGCGGTTTGCTTTTAATACATGCAATGTGCAAACTCCTCTATTCTTACTCCAAAATTCTTTACATATGCTTTCACATATTCCTCTTCCTCTGCTTGTTTGAATTAAGAAGATTTCATCGATAGAACACACATTTTCTTCATTACTACCAGAATGGGAAAATACAACAAATCCTATGGGTTTCTTATTCTCGGTTATACAAAATGAATTCAGACTCTCATCATCTATAAGTTGTTCAACTTGCTCCGATAAATAATTACCTTGGCTATCAATCTGCGTCCCAAGCAAAGGATTATATTTTGAAAGTTCATGGACATATATATTAAATAAACTTATAAATGCATTTTTCATTTCTGATGATTTTATTAATTCCACTTTTTTCACCCCAGAGATATTTTATAGTAGATTCTAAATGATTTTCTCCTTTTACGGTCAATGGCTAAATCTAAAAATCACACAATGTATTGTTCCCTCCATCAGATTAACTGAACACCTGGTCAGAGTTCCATCTAGATCAAAAATTGTGCTATCCAATCAAAATTCACTTCTTAAACTAATTTGATAACCAACTTTAATATCCTAATAGTACCATTTAAAAATATTTTATATATTCACTTTTTAAATGAGATACTTAAATTATTAATATCGTAAAATTCCCCTAGTTACTAATACGTTCTTCCACAATATGCCCTTTAAATGAAAAAGGACCCCTTCCTTATTCTAAGAAAGCGCCCTACGAAATGTATAGCTAATATTCCACCTGTAAATTATCTTGTAGTATTTTCTCTGCAAGTTTAATGTTTTCTTTTAGAAATAAAGGTAGTTCCGTATGTGCAAGAACCTCTGATGTAGTCATCCAAATAACATCATCCACTTCTTCAGTACTTTTAGCGTAAGGCTCTCCAGACTTATGATGACATAGGAAAACGATATCAATTACATTTATCCCTGATTCTGTCACGAAGGAGGAGCTATTTACATATTTAATGCCTCTAATTTCGCTACCTACTTCTTCAAAAACTTCTCGTTTTAATGTTCTTTCCAGAATATCAGATGAATCACCTTCAATTTCACACTTTCCTCCTACTAATGAGAGCCCTCCACCAGCATGCTCTTCCTTTTCACTTCTGTGGATTAAAAGCCATTTCTCATTGCGACGAATTGCCCCTTCTACATTTACTACAAACATAAAATACCCCCTGAAATTTATACTATATCCTTGAGCACTTGGCCCATTTCAATTCGTAGACGCATTTTTCAACAATATCCCTTTAACCAGATCACATACCAATCATCACCACATTAAAATCCTTATTCAACAATATGGCCCTATAACGCAAAAACACGATTTTCTCATTGAAGAATCACGCACTATATTTAAAATCAATAGGATGCAATTAGTTGGTCTAAAAAAATTCTATATACTTTCTGGTAAATGATGTTACTTCTTGAGAAACTTTTCCATCTTTATTATCAACTAATGGTAAAGTTTCTTTGTTTGAAGCTTCCTTACCAATGCTGCGCTCAATATTAAATTCTTCAACCAATTCAACCCCTTATATTTCCATTTTAGAAGATTGAGAACTATATGTATATTATTCCTTCCAATTTTATTCAATTTGATTTTATATTCATTAATATGCCTTTTAATGAAATGAAGGCCCCTTCCCTTAATTAGATAATGGTAAAATTGTAAAAAAGGAGGTTTTTTAAATGTCTGATGAAATGAAAGAAATGATTAATCATTTGGATGATACAGAATTAAAATCATTATTACTTCAAGTCTTTTTGCGTATGCAATTAGTTGAGGAGAGAAAAGGTTATTCAGAGCAGCAATTCTTTTTAGATGTAAAAAATATATATACCGACCTGTTAGCGTATAAAAATAATCAAGCAAGTAACCTACAAACACAATTTCACACAACTCATCTTGTCTTTGGTGATTCACCCGTTGGTAGTTTAAGGGTCGCTTTAAAAGAGTCCGATTTAATACAACATGAAAACATCATTAACATCTCAGATATATTTTCGATAGGTCCTATTTGGAACTTACATACGTCAGAAGGTATCAATAATCGCTACAACTGGTTGCGTACTCATATAAGTATGGATGATGAAGTGCTATTTACTTACGAAGACAACTTTAATAAAAACATATTAGCGCTCGAGCAAATTCCAAGCCATCATAAAATTATTATTTGGTCTGGAGAAAATGCACATGAGCAAACCGCCTTACGATTAATGCTCTATATATTAAAAGAAAAAACAAACGATATTGTGATGATCAATATCAATGAAGCTTATAAAATGCATTTTGATCGAGCTGAAATTGAATTTACCCCACGACATATGGGTGAAATTTCAGCGAATCAATTAAAACAAATGTATGAAAATAATAAAAATAGTCATGTACTCACACAAACAGAACGTAAAACATTCGAACAACAATGGTTACAACTATGTGTTGAAAAAGAGGTTTTACGCATCTGGGAAAATAACGAAATCGTAAGTGTTTCAGAAAATTACTATGATGAGTACATCGTGGATACAGTGAGAAATTTTGAAGAAAATAATCCCTTTATAAAAACAGCCAGAATTATAGGCGAAGTAATGGGCCATTTAAATCAATATATTGGCGACCGCTTTATCGAGTATCGTGTCATACGCTTAATTATGAATGGCGTCTTCGATATGGAAGGTGTGCTGACAGCAATGCGCTATTATAGCATTAAAATCAAATAATACATTAGCTATTTAGCCTATGTCACAACAAATTTTGGAGGTATTTAAATGAGCTATTGTTCATTTATAGCATCAAATCTTGAAATGCCAGAAATAGAATCCAAAGCAAAATATATTACGGTCAAAGAAGCGATTGAATTAGAAATAACACCGCATGAATTGGTGCCTTGGGAGAAGATGGACCCGAATGCCCAAGTCTTATTTGTTGAAAATGAAGAGGATTTAAATGAGTTAGTAATCAATAAAGACTGTTATTATAACGTAAGTGAATATACAGGCTATCCATTTATATATGAAGTAAATTTTAGCTATTCAGAATTGAGAGTTAAGCAATTATTGGATTACTTAAAAGACAATTTAAGAGACGGACAGATAATAGAACTATGGCGAGTATGGATTGGTCATGATGATAACGAACTAAATATACCGTACAGTAGGTTTAATCATAACGAATTATCTCTCAATCATCTGATCCAGATGTATGATTGGAACGATGAAAACTATAAAGAACAATATTGTATAGTATTAGAAAAATAAAAGTATTCTAATTCAGAAAGCATATACAATCCCATTCAAAAAAGAGGTGAATATTTTGAAATCATTAGGTATCGGGATTGGAACATTTCTAACAGGGCTTATCTTATGTACATTTTTCTCAAATATTTTTAGTTCTGGTTCACCCGAAAACGGTAGTTCTTATTTAGGTTTTATAGGATCCTCAATTTTATACTTAGCAAGTATAATGGCAGTATGTACATATGCGATTATTAAAAAGATAAGTAATTAATAATGAGTAAATTAAAATAATATTCCTAGATGCAAAAAATCGGTAAACGTTGTTGCAGTGTTTACCGATTTTTTATCGGAACATTATTTATACGAGATTTTATGTACATCAATGAAACGTCGTTACTATAGTAGCTTTTATACTTGTTGGGCATAACCTTTAATTTGCATTAAAACTTGTATAGCCAATCTATTTTATAAAGTCAAATATTTTTAAATCCACTTCATCTATGTGACCGATCTTTTCCTCTAGGTCCCATAATCGAATTTCTGATGTCTCTTTATTTTTCCGAAATGGTTGAAGTTTTTCAAGAGTAGTAAAATAAATAGGATTATATTTAATTACACCATTTATTACGTTTTTCACTTTTAACAAACCTTTAAATTCCATATTCAAAACTCTTTGCCCAGTTTCTTCGTAAAGTTCTCTTATAGCACAATCTTTCGGTGTTTCATTTGCTTCCCTATGGCCGGCTGGTAATTCCCATTGTTTTCTTAAAGTGTTATAACATAAAAGATAGTTGCTATTACATTTTATTACTGCATATGATCCAGCCAATCGGTGATAGTTATATATTTCAGTTTCTTCTACAAAAATAAATTCAAGGAATTCAAAATCACTATTCATTGTATGTATAATTAATCCCCTCCCCTAATTAAATCCCTTCTCACTCTACCCCAAATCTTTATATATTGTAATTCCAGAAAAATAATAAAAACCCTTTTTGCCAGCTTCATCCCTAAAGGGACTTAAAGAAAAATTATCAAATATTTTTAAAATATAATATTATCAAGTATTTAATATGTTATGATATTGCAGAATAAGATTAGTAAGACAAGAAATGAGGATTTTTATTGAAAAGATTTGCAGCATTTGTTTTTGCAATCGGGGCCTTATTGGTATCTCCAAAAGTTGAGGCTGAGTATTTCGAATATTTTAAAGACGTACCATTCTGGGAAGTAAATACCAAAATTAAAGCAGAACTAATTCCGGGAAGTACATATTATAAAAATACAGACTACTTTTTGTTGGATATAAAAGAAGATTCTTTAGTAACGTTTACTAGCAATGACTATCCGTATCACGGCACCTCCATTACTTTAAAGGAACCGATAACAAATGAAGAGATTATTTCACTCGGCCCAACCACTGAAGACGGCGATTTACAGTATACGAAACATATAATTCAATTACGAAAAGGAATTTACGGTGTTTTTGTGTCTGGTCGCCATGAAATTGCCTACGAGTCGATATATTCCGTTGAACCATTACAAAATGATTATGATATAGAGCCAAACAATACGCGGGCTCAGGCAAATAAAATTCAGGTAAATAAAATATATAAACAGCTCTCTACGGCAAATAGTCTTTATCAGGAGGACTTTTATTTTTTCGATATAACGGAACCGAGTATAGTCCGATTACTCGCAAGTACTGATCAAAAGTCTGATAATCGTGTGGGAATGTTTATTGTCCCTGAAATCGATACAGAACAAACAAAATTAGTATCACTATCTAGAACTGTTTCGAATACAGATGATTGGCAGGAAACTTCCTATGAAGTATTTAGTCCGGGGCGCTATTATTTCGTAGTACGGGATATGGCAAGTGTTTACGATAAAAACTACAAGTTTCTGATTGAACAGCAGGCGATAGAAAAGCCTGAAAGATTTAAAAACGGTTTAAACTTCAATTCAATACCGTTAAATACGAAATACAGTGGTTTTATTTCGAGTGAAGACAACTATTCCTTTTCAATTAGCAAACCTGCAAATATAGGAATTGTTTTAAATGAACATGAAAATCAAACAAAAGATTTATATTTTAACCTGTATAAAGGCGGAGGTTCTTTAAAAAACCTAGACTATTTGGCACATTCAGACAATCTTTCTTTTAATCCTAAGTATTTAAACATACAACTAGCACCTGGCAATTATACTGTATCGGTAGAGGATTTTAATCGGCAAATAACGGATCGTTTATACTATGATATCGCTGTATACGAACTGCTTTTTTCAGATGTTACAGTAAAAAATGTATATATCGGTGAAATTACAGCATTAGCAAACTCAGGAATAATCCGAGGGTACGAAGATGGTACGTTTCAGCCGAAAAACAATATAACACGGAAACAGGTATTTACGATGTTGAGCCGTGATAGTCAGTTACCATTACAGCCAATCCGTAACATGATACCATTCAAAGATATAAAAAATAATAGTTCTTCGTACGAACTGATAAAGCCATTTTATGAAGCTGGCGTAATCGACGGCTCCAATGGGAACATGAATTTATCAAGTGCACTAACACGAGCCCAACTGGCAAAAATTTTAGTCAATGCCTACAATTTAAAAATGAAGGATGTTCCCATATCCTTTAAAGATACGCCAAACAACGAGTATGTACAAATACTGGCGTCAAATGGAATTACAACTGGTTCCAACGGCTATTTTATGCCAAACAAACCAGTATCACGCGAACATTTCAGTGTTTTTTTACACCGATTATATAATGCGGATAAATAACGAAAGTTAGACGCTATTATTTTAATTCAACTACAGGTTAGCACTCACACTCCTTTCTATGTAGAACGGAGTGTTTTCTTTTAGTTGCTGATGCTGTTCCCAATGACTAGTTTGGACCTTTTATAAATGAAGTTTTTTCAATTAACTGGCCCGAATAAAAGAACTTTTCTTTTTATAAAATTTAATTTGCATTTGTCGTAGAATCATAATTTTCCCCATCAATCACATAATATTCGAACTGCCCTTTTATATCATGAGCGAAATATATATAAATGATATTTGGTTCGTTATTAAAAGTCACTTCTACGTGATACTTGGGTAAGCCGAAAAAGTTCCACTTGCTTTCAAGATTTATTATTTCCGATGCTTCGTAACCCTTTTCTTCTTTTAAATACTGCATCATTTTATCGGAAGCCTAATCTTTTTTAAACTGAATGAAATAGAAACGAAAATAATTAATATTAAGATAACAGGGTAATGAAAAATTTTTTCATTTGAACCATTCCCCAATTTATTTTTAGTAAATTTCTTCTTGATTATCAATCTTTATAAAAAGACCACAATTATCAATCCTCTATTAAAATAATATCTTTTGCTTCTAATGTCCGGCTGTCTATATCTTCAGTCAGTGTTTTCTCTCCTGTAAGAATAACACTAACGACATTATTTTGTTGTAAATCGCTAAGTGTTATTTTTTCACCATTATCAGACTTAATTAAGGTATCATCTGTTATATTTACTACACAAGTATACCCAACGTCATCAGAACCTGTACTGTTTTTTTGTTTTGTAACATAATCTGAACACCTTATATTTAAGGTGTTCTTTTCTATACTAATTATTTCACCAGTAATTGAAGTAATTGTAGAACCTTCTTTTGAACAAGCGGTTATAACGGTTAAATAAATCAAACAAAAAATTGCAAGTCTTTTCATAAAGCATCCCTCCTCACAAATATCAAAAATAAATATGTACTTTTTCTAATAAAGAAATTTATTACCTCGATATGGGCCAATAAAGCCTTGGTATGTTCATCGCATGTCTTCTTATTAAAAAAGGGTAGCTTTTAATTGAAGTGCTTCTTAACACGTTTTGTATTTTTAATAACTTTTATCTTATCTTTATATGCGCCATAATTATTGAAAAAGTTAATTTTACCTACTTCTTCAAAGTAACGATTCCATCTAAACATTTTTAAAAAAATAGCTAGTGTTGGTTTGTAGTTAGCTTTCTCTATTCGAAGTTTTTGTTTTAAAAACCTCTTAATAATTCGGTAAGTTCTGATTGAATATTTGGTATCTAAAAAGAAAATCAAATCTGCATTATGAAAACAATTGCTTACCCAATCTTCATTGTGTATTCCTTCAATTATCCAACTGTCTGATTGTAATATACTGTTTAGATACTCTTCCCGCTCTTGTTCAGTTCTCCTAATATCTCCGGACTTATGCCTTATCCACACAATATTGTCTAATTCGTAATACGGTATATCTAACCACGAAGAAATTTCTTTTGCTAAAGTTGTTTTACCACTTCCAACTGACCCAATAATATGAATTCTCTTGTAGTTTGTCTTATTCAAAAACATCAACTCCGCCTTATTTGTTATATAGACATTTCAATTTTAGAGTTGGATTTACCTCTAATAATTTAAAGTAGAAACGCTATTTCATCTTTCCAATTACAGGGTATAAACAAATTTGTGTTGCTCGACAATATGCCGTTTTGAAAACAAGCTTAAATTTTGTTACAGAATCGCGCTGATTGTTGAAGAACGATCTGTTCACTTTATACAACATCTTTTATACAGAAAAATCCTCTACAATTTCTGCAACTTCTATCTTTCCATTTATCAAAAGTTCAGGAAGTTCGCTACATATATTACCGTTCCAATATTTTCTTGCCTGGTCAATTTTTTTAGAGAAAGAAATCCCATCTTCTTTTGGTAAAAGATCCCCATCCCCTTCGAAATAATTTCCAACAACTTTTAGTTTGACAATCTGTAATACTTTAAGATTGAAAGAATCAAATATTTGTTCCATTTCAGTATATCTTCATAGGTTTTAACAGCGTATAATACAGCTTTAAAAAAACAAAAATTATCAGTTAGTATATAATCACTACATAATAAAACTTAAATTAAATTATTTTATACTGTCTACTTTTTCAAATCTCCAATCGTTGTATTAATAAGGGGGATAAATATGAATCAAAAAGACGCTTTCACCTCCTATCTAATACAAATTGGAAAGGAAGTGTTTCTTGTTTTGCGTTCAAAAGGGGCATCAAAAGAAGATGCAGAGGACATTATACAAAATACATTTTATAAAATCTATTCGATGTTAAGTGACCTGGACGAAAAATCAGTTCGACCATGGTTTTACCGAGTTGCGCTTAACGAATTTATTGATTTAAAGCGGAAAAAATTCCAGCATAATGTCCCGCTTTCTGATGAAATCCAATCAAAGTTAACAAGCAAGGATGCCGATTTTGAACAGTTTTTTAATCAAGATGAAATTTTAAGTTTACTAAAGAATGTAAAAACTGAGTATCGGGAGATTTTTGTTTTGAAATATTATTATGAATTTTCTTACGAGGAAATCGCTCAATTACTCAATATGCAAGTCGCGAATGTAAAGCAAAAATTATACAGGGCAAGGAAAACAATTCGTTCAGAAGCAGGAGGGATCATGGCATGGATTCAACGATTCAAAAAGCATTAAAAAAAGCAAAAAGAAAACACTGGGTTATTATTACCCTTATTTCTGTAGTGGTTTGTCTCATATTACTTTTTGCTTTTAATCGACTAGGAAATTATTTATCTGCTCAAAATACGACTCGATTACACGACAGTTTATTTTTACAACACGCTATATCTCAACCTAATGTAAACATTGACTCCCAGGTAACAGCTAATTCTTCGATGTTTGGCGGGAATATTATTACAAACCGTTCCAAAAATATAAATGGCTATCTAGTCCCTTGGAGCACATTAACAAGTTCTTATTCATGGTTTGGTGCTTCCATTGATTACAACGAATTAGTCGCTGGCTTCCACTCAAGTGGGAATAATAATTTTGAATACGATAAACAAACGAAGCAAAAAGTGGCAACATTTTATCATCCGGCTATTAAAGAATATTATGAGGGGGTTCAAAATCAACTCGAAGCTGTTGTTCAATTGGAAAACCAAGTAGCAGAAGTAGCAATCTCATTCAAAGAACCTTTAACAATGGAACAAGTTCGAGAAAACATACCTGAAAATTTAAATATTGCATGGCTTTATATGACATCTGCAATTGCTAATGAAGCTTTAGGCCCTGCAGGTGTACCAGTTTATGGTTATGCAGATTCTGAGCTTTCAAAGGAATCCTTCGACAGGTTTATTGAAAACCTAAAAAAATATGATACTAGAAAATCAATAGAGGAAATTCAAAAATATATTAGAGAGAATGAAAACAAAATGTTAAACGACGTTACCGTATTAGGGGTTATGTTAACAGGTCGGACAGAAAATTTTAATGAATTGATAGGCAAAGACTTTATTCGAGGGGCATCGGTAGGAGTAACTGTACCAATTGTTCCATATATCCAACCAATAAAATAATACCTTGATATTTGTAGCATATCCAGAGCGAAATCCAAGCTTTTGTTTTAAAATTCTCTTTAGCTATAGAATAATATTGCCAACCCAAACATAGATTGGCACTCTACAATTCTAATAATATACCTAATTTATTTTACAATATGGCCCGATGAATAGCATGAGCATTATAATTTCTTGTTAAAAAAATCCCCTCCAACCAGTAATACGCTGTACTGACGGAAAAAGTTGAAATTAGTTTCACATTTATTTAAATTTTTTTACTCTATAAGATTGAATTTTGAAAAAGATATTTAATAAAATATAAATCGATTAAAAAGTTTACCCAAACCTTATTTAGCAATAAAGCCAAAACCTCATTTTGTACAGAACAAAAAAGAAGACCCTTGACTCAACAAGGGTCTTCCCGCTTAGATTAAGTGGAATATTTATATTTCAAATTTAACTCGACTGCCCATATGCTTCACCAAATTCACGGTTAAACATTTCTTTAAAATCCACTGATTTGAAAAATGGAACATCCGTGCAATTTTCTTCCAGCGCTTTATAAATGGCTAATAGCACTTCTTCATTGGATACAATCCCAAATAAGCTTTCTCGCTTAATCTCACCTGTCGTATATATTGATAGGTCATCGTAAACTACGAAATCGACGTAGCGAACAACATTGAGGAAGCTGCCCCGATGTGTCATAGCAATTCGTAATGGATCCCTTAAAGAGATAATTTTATTTTTAAATCCAAACTGGATGCCCCCAGCTGGAATGTAAATGATTATGTTTTTTTCTGTTTCTATGATTTTTTCAATTTTTAAGAATTCAAGTTTCATTATTACTCCTCCTAGTGCTACACCTAGCATATACCCTGTTTTCCTGATTATTAATATAGAGGCAATAATAATTTACACAAAAAAACTTGAGTTCTTAAGGAATTATTATAATATTTGTTATAGTAACCTAACTCAGATTCAATAATTATAATGAGAGGTATCATAGGATTATAATTGTTTAATGAAAATTGGCGCAGATTCTTGTTTCAGAACCGCGCCAGATTGTTGAAGATTGATTTAAAGTATCCCCAAACTTTCATTGAACTGCACCCCATTTGTTAGACACATCTAACAAGGAGGTGCCGTTTTTTTATGGCTAAAATGAGTGCAGAAGAAAAATTAGCAGCGGTTCAAAGATATGTAAATGGAAAAGAAAGTTCAAGGAAAGTAGCGGCTGATATAGGGGTATCCCATCGTTACCTATTAACTTGGGTGAAACAATATGAACATAACGGTGTAGAGGCCTTTGTAAAACGATATACAAATTACACGAAGCAGTTTAAACTAGACGTACTTAACTACATGACTGAACACGGTACGTCCTTATACGAAACCGCTGCTATTTTTAAAATAGCGGCTGCTTCAACGATACGAAATTGGAAAAAACAATTCGAAGCACAAGGAAAGGATGCCCTTCAGCCAAAGAAAAAGGGGCGTCTATCCATGAAAAAAGAAACGGCTAAACAATCTAAGAAAACACCAGTAGAAGGCTCTACTCAAGCACTCCAAGCTCGCATTAAACAGCTTGAAATGGAAAACGAGTATTTAAAAAAGTTGAATGCCTTAGTTCAAGCCAAAGAAAAATCACCACGAAAGACAAAGTAAAAGTCATTTGTGAATTAAGGCATAAATATTCGGTGAAAGCACTTGTGGCATTCGCAGAAATTAAACGCAGTACGTACTACGATATAGTGAAGAAGATGAATCGACCCGATCTGAACGCTGATTTAAAGGTCGAAATTCAAGCGATTTACGATGAACATGAAGGTCGTTATGGTTATCGTCGTATTCGTGATGAGTTAGCGAATCGTGGGCAAAAAGTGAATCATAAGAAGGTTCAACGCATCATGAAAGAGCTAGGTTTAAAGTGCTTAGTACGTATGAAAAAATATAAATCGTATAAAGGCACAGTCGGTAAAATTGCGCCAAATATTTTAAATCGTAATTTTACGGCAGAGGCTCCAAATGAAAAATGGGTAACCGATATTACAGAGTTTAAATTATTCGGAGAAAAGCTTTATTTATCACCTGTTTTAGATCTATTTAATGGTGAAATTATTACCTATACAATTGGTTCAAGGCCGACCTTTTCCCTTGTTTCAGACATGTTAGAAAAGGCGTTAGAATGCTTACCAGAAGACCACCAGCTATTAATGCATTCCGATCAAGGCTGGCATTATCAAATGAAACAATATCGACACAGTCTTGAAACAAGAGGCATTGTGCAAAGTATGTCTCGTAAAGGTAACTGTTACGATAACTCCGTGATGGAGAATTTCTTTGGCATCATGAAATCTGAATTTCTCTATTTAAAGGAATTTGAAAATATCGAGCAATTCAAAAGAGAACTAGAAAAATATATCAACTACTACAATACCAAACGGATTAAGGCAAAATTAAAAGGTATGAGCCCGATACAATATCGAACTCATGCCCAAATGGCTGCCTGAAATTACCGTGTCTAACTTTTAGGGGTCACTTCACATTTGGAAACGTTATTTGACTTTATTCTAGTCATTAAATTTAGTATAAACTCGTATCCAAAAGCAATTATTAATCCAGTCCAAAAAATCAGACCCGAAGTAATAGGTTCAATTTCATATATTAAAAAATATGTATAATTTATAAATAATAGCAGCATATAAGTGAAAAAACCAAGGATAGCTCCTTTTTTCCAATTACTATATTCAAAGGTAGACATCTTTTTAAAGAATTTCATTTTTCCCCTCCATACTAAAATAATATACTTATTTTAACATAAAGGCATAATCTCAAGTCATTTCTCATACGTACTAACATCTTTTTCTCTCATTAAAAGATAAATCCCCTATATATATTACATTTTATAAATCAAGCCCACGAAGTAGTTTTTTATTACTTATATGTCTTTGCTAAATACTTATAAGCATAATACAAAATTATGAAAAAAAGTATTCCGTAAATAAATTTATATAATAAGAAAAAGGTCTTATGTTCATCAGTAAGAACAAAAATGGGATGACAAGCATCCCATTGTATTTCTATTATTTTCTTATTTTTCTGGCGTTACATCCTTATAAGAAACTTCAAAGTTACCCTTTGATCCTGTTACCGTAATTTCTAAAACCTTTTCCTTACCAGTTCCACCATTATCAAATTTTGCAAAAGTCTTACCAACTTTTTTAGGCTCAAGAATAGCATATACATTGTTTATTATTCCTGCAAAAGCAGACCCTTTAAGTAATCCTTCTTTTTCATAGTTAGAAATTTCCTTAATAGAGATAATAGTAGGATCATCAATTACAGCCTTGTCATCCACCCATCTTCCACCTGCTCCAATAGTGACACTTCTATTAGTTATGCCAAAGTCTTTGAAGTACAAATACTCATATTGAGTTCCTTTTTGCATACTGTTAATCATCAGTGCTAACTGAGAACGTTTAAGCGCTTCTCCTTGTTTAAAATACACTTTCTCCATATCAAAGTATTCATGTTTATATCCTGTTTTATATCCAGAAACAAATCCATAATAATTCATTGTTTCAATCGCTTGACTGAATTGACCACCAAAACTAAGCCAAACATCACCATTCTCAACGACACTATTATCGCCGCCACCCATATAATATGTAGCATCAGCAAATCCATTAAATCCTACATCTTGAATACCGATTAATGGAATTTCAAATCCTTTTACTAAGATTGACGACATTTGACCACGAGTTAATGGGTCGTTAATGCCGAATAAACCGTTGCCTTTTCCTTTTACAAGTCCTGCATTCTCTAATGCGGCAATATATTTATAGAATTGGTGGTCTTTTGGAACGTCCTTAAATTTAGGGTCTTTAACATTTTCGATATCAAGTTTTAAAACTTTTGCTATTATACTAGAAGCTTGACCTCGTGTTACATTCTCGTATGGTCTAAAACTGTCATTAGTTCTACTAATAGCTTTTTGTTCTATTAAGCTTTCTACTGCTAAGTAGAAGTTATCTGATGTCTTAACATCTTTGTAATGTACTGAACTAGCGCTTGTATCTGCACCTGTACCCATCATGCTAGTAAAAAATAAACCTGTTGCTAACCCTGCTGTAATTAATGTCTTCTTCATTTTCCTTCATCTCCTATAACACTTATTTCATTTTAAGTTTGTTTATAGTTCTGTACATCGTCTTATGATTGACATACCTATCCTGCTGTACAACGCTGTACAGACGGAAAAAATGAAAATTAGTTTCAAATTTATTCAAATTTTTTTATGGAGATAAGAAGATTAATCACTAATATTATCCAAATTAACAGCGACCTTAAACCAAGTATCATAACAATGAGGGTCACTATGAATTGTACAAACCGTTTGCTCTGGGCGACCCTTTTACATCTTTAAAGCATTGTGGTAACAAAAATGACTGTTATTCAACAATATGGCCCTATAATGGAAAAAACGCGATCTTCTTATTGAAGAATCGGGCCAGATTGTTGAAGATTTTGTTTAACCTTCAGATAACTAATTTATATAGCCCTTATTTACATCCTTCACACAATACACTTTCAGCAGTTCTTGCAATTGCATTATCTAAGCGAGATACTAACATATCTTTTTCAGAAGGCATTGTTAAGGTAGCGGTAAAACGTTGACCTTCTTCGATTTTTTTACCACAACCAGTACAAATTAATTCCTTTGAGCGAATTGTATCTTTTAATTTATCCAACAATTTTATCCACTCCTAATAATTTTTTATATAAAGTTAATAACTAGATATCCCTTATAAATTTTAACAAACTTACCCACTTTGAGCGTTCCCAAAAAATGCTTGGGAACTTCCGACTTACAATTTATGTCTATATTATAAAATGGTCCACCTGAAAAGATTGTTTAACTAACGAACAAGACTGGAGAGGAAGGTGATTTAATTGTTTAAACCAGCAGTATATTTGGTACACGGATTGATATTCATATTAGTAACTCTTATTGGTTTAGCCCCAGCATTTAGCATTGCTGCACCAGACCCAAATCAAACTTATTGGGTTTGGGTTTCAATGATTGTGATTTTTAATATTCTTGTGTTGGTATCTGCTTTTGTACAGTTAAGGATAAAAAAAGTTTGGGTGTTTTTAATATCCACAATAGGCCTCATTGCTCTTTTTATTCTAACTTTAAAATACATTTACCCTTACGTTTTGAATTTTTTTTAGAATGAACAAGGTAACAAATATTTAATTCATAGACGCGATTGTTAATATGTCTAACTTTTCTTCTTCAACTAATGGAGGATTTAGTACAATCAGGACTTATAAGCTATACAAAACAAATTGCCTAAACGTTACTAAATGAAAGTTTGGAGAAAAAAGGAAAATCTGTAAACGATGTTGCAGCAGCGTTTACAGATTTTTTATTGGAACATTGTTTATACGATACCTCCTTATTAACCATTTTTAACGCCCCCTACCTTTAAATTCTATATATAAGACGTTACTAACAAAAATAATATTGCATTTATTTACTAAAAAACACAATTTGTTTTAAACAAATTGAGCTAAAAATGCCTTAATAATTTTACCAAACGTCGCTTTGATAAGGTTATTTAAAGGAATTCATATTGTATTATCGAAATATAGCATATAAGCGTTTGGTTTTAACGATTAAAATTTCGAATTTGAATGAGGATGGATAATTTGAGGATAAAATATTACTTTGTACTTTTTATACTAGTGGGTTTACTTTCTGCTTGTAATACTGGCATAGAGCCAAAGGAACATTTGGGAGAAATCTATAGTGTTGCATTGGACTCAATAATGAAAGAGGATGAGGGATTAAATAGTGATATGCAGTATATAGCCATTGACATGAGTAATTTTGAGGAAGCAGATGAAAGTGATAAAAAAGAAATTTTAAATTACTTTAAAGAAAAATATAAAGTTGAAGTAATGGAAGCTACTTTTGAACAACTGGAAGAAAAGGGATTATATAATTCAGATCTGATGCGTTTGGATGGCGTACTACTTAAAATAGAAAAAGTTGATTTTAAGTTCAATAATAAAATTTTATTTGAGGGTTCTAAGTATCGTTCTGGTTTAGGGGCAATTGGAGTAGAAGTTAAAGTTCATTATAAAGATAATAAATGGAAAGCCAAAGAAGTGAAAATGACTTGGATTAGTTAAGTATAATTGTGTTAACGAATTCTTAAGTGAAACAAACGATTTATAGCATATTCAAAACAAACTTTTATACGAGATTTTATGCAAGTCAATTAATCGCCGGATTCTGTTAAAATCCAAAATAAAATGGTGACCCATATACATTTGTGATTTATAGGAGGAACAGAGGATGAAAAAAATCCTTTTGATGTTAACAACTCTTTTTTTATTAGTTGCTTGTCAATCCGACGAAGGAAAAAAAGCACCTACCGGACAAATTAAAGCAGATGGCAAAAAGTATGAATTGAAATACCTCAATTATGAATGGATAGAGGATAATTTAGTAATTAGACAACCAAATTCAGAAACAATTTACGAATCCTTAAAAGCTGATCAAGCCATTCCAGTTAAAAAAGGTGATGAGCTATTGCTGAAGATTGAGAAGAACCCTGATTCAGTTACTGTAATTACATACAATGAAACCGAAAAGCAAGAGACTTCAACTATTTCAGATAATAAAATTATTATACCGCCGGAAAAAGATAATTATTTTTACGAGATTATTGCAGAATGGGATAACGGAAGTAAGGTATCGTATGTATTTAGCGTTGAATATACAGATTAGGAAATAAAATTAATTTCTTTCTAATTATCATCCTTTAATAAGACCAAAAAGCGGCCCCCAAAAATAAGCGGGTTGCCGCCTTTTTAATTCTTGCTCCATACTATCGGTAAACACTGCTACAACAATGCTCACCAATTTTTCTTTTTAACGAGTCTCGGTTGTTAAGAGTTCAAGTGTTTTCCATACAACGATTTTTTCAACTTCTTTTCCGACACTATCAAATTTAATTTTTAATCTCCGTGCATTATCCACTTTTACATCACCCAACGAAAATTTTATAACAATTTTCCCCTCGCCATTAATTTCTAAACCGTTTATGTTTTTTAATTCTCTTCCATACGATTCGTCATATAATCCAGTTTTCCTAGATGGTTCTGCTCCGAAGATCTCATACTTTATACCATCTTCTTCGTATGTAGTAAGCGAGTCGGGATAATCTTTAACGAATTCAATTGATTTTAGTGTTATCGGTGATTTACCTGTCCATTCAATTGGTGCAACCATATAGAAAGTTTCTTTTTTCCAATCAGTACCGAATTGTCCTAATAAAAATTCACCGTCTACCTCCTTGACCTGTTCACTACACCCTACTAGTGAAGCTATACAAAACAAAGTAATCAAACCTAATACTATTCTTTTCATAAAAACACCCCTTCAAAATTTTACCACAAAACTATATTGGCTAGGTTATTCTACAATATGGCCCTCTAATAGAAAAACGCGATCTTCTTATTGAAGAATCACGCTCGATAGTTGAATTATGAAAAACTTATCCAACCTAAATTCCCACTTAGCATCAAGAATCCTAATTAATCACTTCTCCATTCATTTTCACTTTAATTTTATAAGAGTCAATATTAGATATCGAATTCAATTTTCCTGATTGTAAGATTTCATTCGCCTTCTCTTCAATTTCTAGTGCAACTTTACGTGCATTTTTATCCAAATCTTTTATTGAAGTATGAACGATAATAAATTGATGAGTATCAATACTTATATGATCAACTATTTGATAATTCCTAAGGCCTTTCATTAACGTCTTAAGTATTAACTGGTGATCTTTATTGATAATTTCATCTGTATTACCAATCCAATCCCATCTGTTAAAAACGACTATATAATCTTCTAATTCAGTATCTTTAATGACACCTTTTGCAATGAATTCCATGTCTATTTGTACTGACTTTAAATATTCTTCGTCTCCTACTACTTGTATGACCAATTCTTTGTTTGAAGTCGTTTTGACGTCTACCCCTACATATTTCTTATTGAGCTTTACCATTAATTTTTTCACTATAGAATCTTCTATAGTGTTTAAAGGTTCTTTTTCTTCTATTTTTTCTCTGGAAGAATCAAATAGGAAAGGAATATTAAATACATTAAACGATGTTATTCCTACTATAAATATACCGACAGTTATCAATATCCTTTTTGACATATAACACCTCCTCTAAAGATGGTATGTCTCTTGCTCCAAGAAAAAAACTTGAAGGACCAATTCATTAAGTAAAGCGCATTTCTTGTTGCAAAAATGCACCAGATTATTGTATAAGCAGGATTATAATTTTGTAATGAAATAAATACGGCGCATTATGGAACGTTACCAAACGACGGTCTGGTAACTATTCAAAAGCTACAGTATTTGGTATATTATTTTAAATAAAAATTATTTAGAAAGAGGAATATAATGAGCTTTTATCGTTATTTTGCTTCAAAAAATCCCTTACCGACTGTTATAACTTTAGAAGAATACCATTATGGGGAACAGTTTGAAGTTCTTCCTTGTAGAAAAAATCCTCCTATCGCGACAGGAGGGCAAATTCAAAAGCCTAATATTTACAAAGTAAGAGGCAATAAAACTTCTTTAAACCAACTTGTTGAATATATTAAAGAAAATGTTGAAGAACAAAACCTAGTTGAATTTTGGTCAATATGGCACAGTGAAAAAGTGCCTTCTAAAAACATATTTCGAATTAACCCGCAGCAAGTAACGATTGAAGATTTAAGATTCTTAAATGAAAATGAAAATAGCTGTATTAAATTTTTCCCTAAAAATAATTAGTAGGTTTATTGGAATGAGAAATTAAGAATAAAAGTTCCCAAATTAAAGGCTTGAAATACATCACAAAGGCACGAATGTTATTAAATTAACATTTGTGCCTTTGCGTTTGAACGATTGATGATACAGTTATCTATAAATATGGCATAAGCGGTGGAAGTAGCAACATTTATAACATTTCTTATCCTCATTAGTCTTATTCAACAATATGGCCGTTTAACTAAAAAGGACCCCTTCCTTTTTCAAGGAAAGCGGCCGATTGAGGGAGTTTATATCCCCCAAGTAAGATTTTTTCAGTGTGAATTAACTAAAGCTGCAATTAATTCTACAATATTCTTTAAATATGCAGATATAAAGAAACTATTTATAGCTAAAATGACCATTGCGATTGCGATAATGTATTTTGTTAGTTTTTCCAATTTTATATTCAACCTCTCGTAATTCTAATATACAATTATTTTTCTATAACCCCGTAAATAAAATTTCTACACCTTTGTTATTGTAGCAAAATTCTAGGTTATTAATTGTTAATACTTCTAATACTCATGTTATTCAACAATATGGCACTATAACAGAAATACGCGATTTTCTTGATGAAGATCGTGCCCTATTGTTGAATAGGATATTAGATTTATGCTTCTATACAAAAATTGAATATTTAATAGGAGTAACAAACCCTAATTTCCCTGCTAATATTATAGAAGAATCATTTGATACATCACAGTCCCATTTAGGAATGATACTTTTTTTCAAGCAATATTTTATAAATGAGGTTGCGATTATACCTGCTAATCCTTTTCCTCTATAATCTTTGTGAGTAATAATATCAATCTCTGCAAATTCTAAAGAAGAAAAAATTGCAGTACATTCACTAATTACTTTTTCATTATGTAGAATGCAGAATCCAAAACCCATTTCAATAAAATTTGATGTGGACCCCCAATATTCTTTATAGTAATCCTCATTAAATTCCCTGCTTTTATTTATTATTTCTGCGTCTATTTTTTCTATAGAATATTCACTAGATAGTACCACTTTTCTATCTATTTCTTTATCAAAATTATGTTCAAAAGAAAATCTGCTCAGTTGCTTTATTTCATCTTTTAACTGACTCATTATTACACTACTCCATTTTTCCGATGTAGAAAATAAACTGAAACGTAATTTATTATTTTTCCTATGCCTATATAGTTCAAAGAGAAAATTATTGAAATTCAAGTTATCTACCTCTCCTCCCACAAAATAAATACCTGAATTTGTTCCAATCAGAACTGACTTAGGAAATCTAGAGTCTGCATAAACTGTCCCTTGTATATAGCCATCCAAAATTGAATATGCAAAAGTCGGACAAATTATATTACTTTTGCTTAAAGTACTTTTTAAATTTTCAAAATCACTTTGATTAAGTCTTATCACAAGAACACACCTCTATATTTATTAAATTTTGCCATTTATTTATTATCGAACAATTAGCAATTTTTGTATATAACGGATTTAAATCCACTTCTAAGTAAGAAATCTATTTTCTTATTTAAGAATATGGCCCTATAATTGAACAAAGCACTTTTCTAATTCAGGAAAAGAGCACCTAATAGTTGAAGATTAAAAGCATTTAGATAAAAAAAATAGTAGATACTTGAAAAAGGGAGGAAATGTAATTGACACTTTGGAGAACGGATGTTGGGGATGATATATACAGATTGAATACTCTAAATGATAATGTGATTAAAGAGGCTGAAGAACTATTAAATGTGGAACTTCCAGAAGCATATATAAATTTACTCAAGGAGCAAAATGGAGGTTATATTGAATATAACTCTATCCCTTGTCCCTCAAACCAAAAATTAGAGGATAATACAATTGATATCGATTACATAATGGGAATTGGTAAGGATACTGGTATTCTTGATTCCTCAGAGCTAATTCAGGAGTGGGAATTACCAGAAAATATTGTATTATTTAGTGGTGATGGCCATTCTTGGTTTGCATTTGATTATAGAATCCACAAGAAAAATCCACCTATTATTTTGATAGACACTGAATCGAATATAATTTTATCAATTGCTACTTCTTTTAAACAATTTTTAAATCAATTGTATACAGAAGAAAGTGTTGAATTTGATCCGGATGGTACTGTTCAAGTTTCAAAAGGAAGTTTATTAATTGCAATTGAAGAAAATAACATTTCAGATATTATTCAATCAATAGATTTATTACCCTTTGAAATTGATTTTAGTATTGAATGGTTTAGTGAATTACTAATAAAACTTTCTAATCATTCTAACAATGAAGTTAGAAAATCTGTCAGTCAAGCTACCTACTCTTTGATGAATGAGTTGGACACTGAAAAATTGTCTATACTTGCAACTAAGTTTGAGAACGATATAGATCTTGATGTTAAGTATTATGGCACTTTAGTTAATGAAAAATTGATTTAATAAAACGAAACTAGCATGAACTCTTAAAAGATTAAAACTTCTAATGCCGTAAAAGAGAAAACAATACGACATTAGCAGTTTTTAGTGGGGAAATATTGTAATATTACATAAAAGCTTTTATTCAACAACATGGCCCGGTGGAATACCATTGATTCTTATTCAATATCTATTGCAATTACATATGTAGCCCTGCTATCTCCACAGTTACCTACAATCTCAACTATATATTTTCCTTTCTCCCCTCTTCTTCAAAGGTGCCTTACTTCAGTTAGATTTACACTAATACCTTCCATAGACTTCACTTATGCTGCAGGCGAAATAAAACAGCTGCAAAAATAGCTATACCAACTATCGAACTGCAAATAAATAACACACTTGATTGCACTCCTAAAATACTGCCACCTATTTCGTAAACAACTCCGTAAGTTAACATATAAGAATCCATTGCCTCTTCCGCATTTCCAAACACTGTTCGTAAAGAATCTTCCATCATAAGTTGACGTAACAATACTGCGACGTGACTGACAGGAAATAAATGAATGACTGTTTGAATTGCTTTCGGCAGCACCCCCATCGGAACATAGACTGCGCATAAGAAGCCAATTAGTGTACCAACCAGGGAATTTACCGTTGAAAATGCTTTTGCTGATTTCGCCAAAAGTACAATCACTAAATTAATCATTGCACTCAGCAAGACGCCAAGCATAATGACACCGACTAGTTGCAAGAGCTTCCATATACTCGGCAGCTCTGCACCAAGCGTCAATAAATATATTTCACATACAATAAAAGCAATAGACGTCATGATAAATCCGATCATGACAGAGCTGATGACATAGCTTATCTGAATTGAAAACCGGGATGCGGATGTTACAAGAAAATCCGCTGTACGCTTTGATTCCTGATCACCGACGAATATCGCAAATACTGCCAGTGTTGATGTCATGGCTGTCATTGTTAAAATACCGGCAATCATCCATTGACTTACAGCTAATTCAACTGCAGGCGTCACTTCAATTACCTGACTAATGGCATCAATTTGCAGCTTCTGCAAAAAGACAATAAATAACCCGATTGAAATCAAGACAGACAGCAACGAGAAAAAGACGAGCATTCTGTCCCGGAAGAAGATTTTATTATTGCGAACAATTAAACTCGTCAGCATATTAGTTTTCCTCCCCCGCTTCATTCGTTTCAATAAATACTTGGTCAAGCGAACCTTTAATTACTTCAAATGATGCAATATATGGCTCGAGTTGTGCTAAAATCGGAATCGTGGAAATTGTAGAAGACACTTCAACCTTCCACCCGTCTTGCTGCTTTTGAGGCAACCCTGGTAAAAAGGCTGTAACTTCTTCAATTGCAGCAGTCGGCTTTAATACAAACTGCAAATAGTCCTTCGCATAAAGCGCTTTTAACTCATTCGGCGAACCTTGTGCAATAATTTCACCATTTTTCATAATGACAATATCATCTGCATGTGCTGCCTCTTCCATATAATGTGTAGTCAAAAATATGGTCATGCCTATTTCCTTACGCAACCGCTCAATAGTATCCCAAACAAATTGACGTGTTAAGGGATCGAGTCCTGTCGTCGGCTCATCTAAAAATAACAGCTTTGGCTTATGAATTATTGCCCGCGCAATATCTGCTCGACGACGCTGCCCGCCTGAAAGCGAACCGTATTTTTTATGCTCGATGTCTGCAAGCTGTAAATACTGCTGCACAAAATCATAATTCTCCTGTAATATTGGCTTCGGTAAACGATAAAAACGGCCACGATGCAGGATATTTTCCTTCACCGACAATTGATGATCCAAAATACTTTCCTGAAAAACAATACCTATCGTTCGGCGGATCGCCTCATTGCCTTTCAGTGTACCGAGTGTATGCCCATCGATTGAAACCTTTCCGCTTGTTTTCTCTAAAAGCGTACATAACATTTCAATTGAAGTAGATTTACCCGCTCCATTATTTCCAAGAAATGCAAATAACGCACCTTTCTGCACTGAAAAACTAATCCCTTTTACGGCTTCGAATTCCCGGTATCTCTTTGTTAATTGTTGGACATCAATCAAAACTTGCATGTTACTCACCCCGATGTTGAATTTGACTGTTGATTTTTCGTATTACACGCTTTTCATCGGTATAAAAATACAGCCAAACGATGAGATAAATAACCGAAGCTCGAGCGTATAATAAAAAGATGGATTTACCGTTATTAAGATCAAACCAGCTGCCATAATACCCTATGATAAAGACTGCCGTTACAGTAATTGCATAATGCAATATAAGTACAACGAACATTGACCAGTCCAATTTATACAGTTGATTTGCGACTGCAATGACAATTCCTAAAATGACTGCATAGAAAAACTGATGTACAATCGTCTCACTCATCCAGTAATCATTCGGCGAATTTAATGAAATGAGCATGATGATGAAATAGGAAGAACATAAACTTATTAAAATGCTTTGTATTAAATTTTTCACTTACCACTTCCCCCTAATCCGAATGCCTCTTTTAACGCTTTAAAATAATTGCGGCTTATTGGAATCGTGACCCCATTTTCAAGCGTAAGTTGCGGGTTGCCAAGCACCTTCGACTGGATCGAAGCAATTTTCTCGAAATGCACAAGTGTCGCTTTATTGACACGTATCAGCTGTGTTGTAAATCGTTCCTCCAGCTCATAAAGCTTTTGTTTCACTTCCAGTTCCTGCTCATCCGTCTGGATATAAACTTTCCCTTGCTCGCTGTAAATACTGTACACATCCTGCATTTTAATCAAATGAATATCCCCATCAATGTAGCCCGGGACTGTATCATTTTTCGTTGCTTGATTGAGCTTTTTCAGCAGCTGTGCCACTTGCTCATCGTATTCTGGCGCATGCACATGAACTTCGATTTCCGAAAGCTGCTGCTCAATATGTAAATGAATTTTCATAAGTCCTCCCTCTTGATTTGTAGTATAACACCGCTTTTTTTACGGATTTTTTATTGGCGTTAACACGTAAAAAGCTGTATGTAAGGTGTAAAATTTGGTTTGTAACATGCAATTTTATTATAAGTATATTTTCCAACAATTGTTAAGGAAATTGAAATAAAATAAAACAGCAACCTCCCGTTTATTCAGGAGATTGCTGTTTTTGTTGAGTGGTATATCAATTTATTTGAAGGAGATATTCCGATGCCCTTCAGGATTATAAGTCGATCGCTTCGCCGCCTGTTACCCCGTAAATCTGTCCGGTAATATAGCTTCCTTCATCGGATGCTAGAAGGACATATACTGGGGCAAGCTCTGCCGGCTGTCCTGCACGACCAAGTGGTGCATTTTGGCCAAATTCAGGGATTTTGCCATCCGGTTGTCCATTATCCAACTGCAGCGGTGTCCAAATTGGGCCTGGCGCAACTCCGTTCACACGTACCCCTTTAGAAGCAAAGTATGCAGAAAGGTTTACTGTAAAGTTGCTAATTGCACCTTTTGTAGAAGCATAGTCCATTAAAAATGTAGATGGATTGTACGATTGAACCGATGTCGTCGTAATAATCGCACTTCCTGGTTCCAAATGTTCTTCAGCAGCTTTAACAGCTTCAAACATGCTGATAACATTTACTTTGAATGTATCTTCTACTTGTTTGATTGTTAAATCACTTAGTTTCTTTTGTGCAATCTGCTGTCCTGCATTCAGGATTAGTGTGTCCAATCCTCCAAATGCTTCCACCGCTTTTTTTACCATTTCTGTCGCCGCGCCATCTTCACGCAAGTCATATGGTAGCAACAAGGCTTTTTGACCAGCTTCTTCGATTAATGCTTTTACTTCATTTGCGTCTTCTTCTTCACCTGGGAAGAACTGAATTGCGACATTTGCTCCTTCGCGTGCATAAGCAATCGCGGCAGCACGACCAATTCCGGAATCGCCACCGGTAATTAATGCATTTCGCCCTTCCAGACGACTATGCCCTTTATATGATTTTTCTCCACAATCAGGTTTAGGACTCATTTCATTTTGTAGCGCCGGAGTACTCTGTTCTTGATCCGGGAATTTCTCCGTATGAAATTTTTTTCGTGGATCGTTTAGGTTTGGGTTTCCCATCAAAAATCATCTCCTATATAGTTATTACATTCATTGCGAGGATAATTTCCGTAAGGTTTAAAACTGCTTATCAGATTTTCCTTCACAAAAACTGTTACATTTTTTTGAATACCCTGTATGATTTACTTTAAACAGTTTCAGACTTTATTCTTCAATTAAATCTTTGGCTCATCTTTTATTGTGTTTCCGGGAAAAATACTTGTGCTGTGCTGATATCCACTAGTGTAGGACCCTTCGTATTGAGTGCTTCTTCCATCACAGACTCCAGCTCGGTATCTGAAGCAGGTCGTAATCCTTTCCAACCGCAAGCTTCTGCCAATTTCACAAAATCAGGGTTGGTTAAATCGACTCCTACTTCTTCTTTCTTCGCAACTTTCAGCTTGTCCCGTTCCATTTGCAGACTTTCATTATTTAAGACAACGACCGTAATATCAAGTTCGTAGCGAGTTGCTGTCAATAAATCTGCAAGCACCATTTGAAGCCCTCCGTCGCCTACAATCGCCACTACTTGTTTTTCTGGCTTGATGAGCTTGGCGGCCATTGCTGCTGGAAGACCAAAGCCCATTGTTCGCCAGTAACCGGAAAATAATACAGATTGATCTTTTTGTTTGAAGTTACGATTCGTCCATACTGTATTATCTCCTGTATCCAATGCGAGAATAGCATCCGGTGCTACTGTTCGGTCAATGGCACGGATAATTCGTGAAGGATGAACAGGATAACCTTGAGTATTGCCCTCCTCTTCATTTTGCGCTGCCCATTTATCTTTTGCTTGCTGTAAGTGGGCCACCCAGTCCTCAGAGCGGGAGAATTCTTGCAGGCTCTCCGTTAAAATTGGAATAACTTCTTCTGTTTTACCCATGATTCCTAGTTCTGTCGGAATTTCTTTTACAAACTTATCTAATTGGCGATCGATCTGGATAATTCGTGCATCCGTTGGCACAAACCCTTCCGGCCACCAAGTCGTGCCCGCAAGAAGTACTACATCTGCCTGCTTAAATACATCAGCAGCATAAGGATTCCCGCCTTCGCCAATCCCTTGTAAAACAAGCGGTGAAGATTCATCAAACAAACCTTTTCCGCCTAAACTTGTTAGAATGCCGGCTCCCCATAAATCCGCCAGTTTTTCCAAATCCGCTGAAACAGAAGTGGCACCTAAACCAGCTAGAATCATTGGTCGCTTCGCTGTTCTCATAATGTCTGCTGCGTGTTTCAAACTTTCATTAGTAAAGCTGGAAGTACCTTCAATTACATCCGGCAATCGACGCGGCTCGCCTTTAGCAGGCATCATCATAATATCCTTTGGTATCGAGATATGGGTTACAACCCTTTGTCCGAGAGATGTTCGCACTGCTTTTTGCAGAACTTCAATCGTCGCATCCGGGTTAGCCAGATTTGCAGAATAAGCTGCAAAAGGCTTCACAAGCTCCTGCTGGTCAATATATTGCGGATATTCTGTGCCGATTTTACTACTTTCGGCCTGACCAGTGATTGCAAGTACAGGCGCTCTGTCTGCATGCGCATCACCAAGTCCATTTATAAGATTTGCTGCACCTGGTCCCATCGTTGCAGTACACACGCCAAGACCACCAGTCAGTTTAGCTTCTGCAGACGCCATAAAAGCAGCTGTCGACTCATGCTTGACAGCAATGTATTTAATTTTATCCTGTTTTGCCAGTGCATCGATCAGTCCGAATGTCGCATCACCTACTACTCCATATATCCGTCGTACTCCGAACATATACAATTGATCAAGCATCAATTCTGAAACTGTTCGCTCTGTTTTTCCCATGATAGATGAACCTCCTTGATAGACTTTCCTAACCTGCCAGTTATAAGTCTATTTTATATTTTTGTTCACATTTTTTAACTTTCCCTAAATCATTGGAGTTAATCTTCCTTTTTTCAAATACAGGTTATGTAATATCGCGTTGGGAAAATTTATCAAATAATATATAATGAATGAACTTATGGAAACATCTTTTCTTCGTGGTTTTTTACAGGTTGTGCTATATTCAAATTGTCAGGAGTGATTTGATGAAGAAATTTTTAACTGTTGCTGTAATTATTCTTGTTTTACTCGGAGCAGCTGGTTATGCTGTGTGGCATTTTGGGACAAATATCGCTTCCGAAAAAATCGTCGAACAAGTAGAAGCTAATTTAAATGATGAAGATAAAGAAGAAGTGAAATCCTATATTGCAAATGATCCGAAGCTACAGGAAATTGTAAACGAAGCGGCAACTACGGACCCCGCTTCTCTCCCCTTCCAAACGAAGGAAGAAGCAACTCGTCTGTTAATAAAAAAAGTAGGCATTAATCGATTACTAGCGATTCAGGAGCAGGCACAAAACGGTTCAATTAGTATCGATGAAGTAGTTTCTGAAATGGAAGGTACGCTGTCAGAAGATGAAATTTCTGCGTTAAAATATGTTTTATATAAGGAATTGTATAACAATTAGTCGGCTCGCAGTCATTAGCAGCATCTTCAAATTGGTGAACTCAAAAATAAAACTCGATTTCGTATAAACGGAATCGGGTTCTTTTTAATTCAATGTATTTTTCTTTGCATATAGCCATAATAAGTTATATTTACTTTGCATTATCCTAAATTTTCTTAGTTAGGAGGAACTAATATAAAAAAGTGGCCATATATTTTAGGCATTTTTACCTTCGTTGTATTCTGTTTTTTATGGATAACGTTTGAAACAGCTTTCATTCAAGCTTTTGACAAAGGCGCTTTTGAATTATTGTATGGAAACAAATTCATTACAATGTTTCATCATATAGGTGAAACTAATTTTATTTTTACCATCGCAATCATTCTTTGTATCTTTATTTGGATTTACAAAAAAGACTATAAATTGATTGGGTTTGTTATTGTTTGTGTAGGTGGAGGATACGGGTTATATCAACTATTAAAACACCTAATTGAGAGGCCGCGTCCGGATATAGCGGAACAATTCTCCACATTTAGTTTTCCTTCAGAACATGCAGTACATGGTTTATTGTATATATTTACGATAGCATATGCACTAAACCGTCTTTACACATTAAACAAATCATCACTGATTGTTTGGATTGCAGCTATTATCTTAGCTTTACTAATTGGAATTTCCCGAATTACTGAGGCACGTCACTTCGCTTCAGATGTAATAGCCGGTTGGTCACTTGGCTATAGCTGGTTTATTCTTTGCGTATGGCTTTATAAGAGAAGCAATGATTTCAAACGTTCTGAAAAAATTCCGGAAATATAGAATAGTCGCTTAATACCGTCTAAGGTTCTTTTGCATAGTAACAGCTGGAATTTCATCACCATTTTTATTAATAATGATTTCTTCTTTCACGATCTTATATCCCAATTTTGAATATAGCGCAATATTATTCTTTTCACTTTTTCGAACTTTGCATTTTGAAACAAATATATTATTTTGTACAGCGTAGTCTTCTAAGTATTTCACCAAGTTAGTTGCTACGCCTTTCCCCTAATTTTTAGGTAACACAGACAATCTTGAGAAATAAATGAATTCCTTATTTACAATACATTTCACGAGTCCTATTAATTCATCGTTATCGTATACCCCGAACATTTCTGTCCCTTGTTTGATCTCAGTACTAATGGAGTCTGCTGTTTCATTTAAAGCACTGGAAGGTTGTGGATCTGTTTCATAACGCTTGAACGCTTGATGGATAACTTTTACCGCTTTTGCTGGGTCAATACTCATTTCAATTTTCAAATAAACACTCCCCCTAATAAATATAAATAACAGTTTATAATTATACATTAATAGTCAAAATAAGTAAATTCAAAAAAAGAACACTTTCTTTATATCAGAAAAATGTTCTTTTTGTCATATTTATTTAATCTCAAAATCACTTAGCAGATGCCTTGTATAGTAATGCTTGGTGAATGACGAGAATTCAATTCTTATAAAGCAATTCAGCAATCGAATAAACTATAGAAATAAAGGGTAGCGCAACAAAAAAGAAAAACCAGAAGAAATCCGCATTGTTAATTTTAAGCCTAGGTTTAACTTCTTTTTTTGCTTTTACACCAATCTCCATTACTACACTCCTTTACTACATAATTTTGAAGAAGATTCACTTCTTATTTATCCAAAACTGTAGTAAATCATATACCCTTTCTTTTAGGAAAGCAACCTATTTATCAACATAATTTTAAATGCATTTTTTGGGATTATCTTTCAATATAGATTACATCATCTGAAGGCTCAAGGTACTCTTTATCGCCTAAAGAAAAAGTGGTATGTAAACGTTCAATTTCTGCATACTGAACAGCTTTATCCTCCTTGACAAAAACCAATAGATAAATATCATCTCTTGAACCAATGTTGCTTGGATCAGTGAATTTAACGCCGGTCTGTTCTTCTATACCTGCCTGTGTCGTATATGGCTGAACTAAAAACGCCTTGTCCCATTCAAAATCGTCAAATGTGTTTAGATAGGTTTTGCTGATACTATTATCGGATACCATAATAATCGATGAATGCAGTCTTTTTTCAATTTCTGTATTTCGTATCATATCGCTATTATTACAACCGGTTATCATTAGTAAGGTCAACAATATAGCTGCAATTTGTTTGATCAATAGTAAATCTCCTTTTGGACCATTTCAGAACCACTTCTATAATGATATTAGTTACCCTCATAATGATAAATGATTTGTACAACACCAGAAGTGAATGTTCTTGTATTCACGACTTTTAAATTTAACCTCTCTTTAATATCGATAAACAGCGGTTTTCCTTCTCCCAATACGACTGGATGAAGGGATAATCTGAATTCATCAACAAGCCCTAAATTGATAAAAGTAGTAATGAGGCTTGCTCCGCCATATAGCCAAATATCTTTTCCAGGTGTATTCTTTAATTTCATCACTTCTTCACGGATGTTATCATTTATAAATATTGCTTCATTGCCGATTCCATTTTGAGTTCTGGAAAACACATATTTCTGTTTACTATGAACCAAATCCCACATTTCTTTTTCGGTTTCTGAGCCCCCTTCTTCAGGAATATAGTGTCCCCATAAGTCGTAGCTTTTTCTTCCGTAAAAAATTGTATCAACATGATTCAAAAAGTCATTAAAGTTCATTTCCGGGTCCATAATGCACCAATCGATTTCACCATTTTTTCCTTCAATCAATCCATCTAAAGTGATTGCCAAATCCAAAATTACTCTTCTCTTAGTTGTATGATCTGCCATAATTTTTTCTCCCTTTTTGATGCAGCTTACTTCCACTCTTCACCCAATATCGCGTAATAGTATTCATCCCACCACTCTTCACCGTTTGGAATACATTTTTTGAAATAGCCTTCCCTTCTCATGCCGATTTTCTCCATTACACGATACGATGGCAGATTTTGCGGCTGGCAAGTTGCGATCACTCTATGTAGCTTCATTTCTTCAAAGGCATATTGTAACATTGCGTGAGCCGCTTCAGTAGCATAGCCTTTATTATAAAATTTCGGATTGAATACCCAGCCAATTTCATATGTATGGTCGCCAAAATATTTACCGAAAAACATATGCCCAATCAAAGTGTTTTCACCTTTCAATATGACCGCGTACTTTTCTGCATCATCCTCCATATTTTGTTCGATAAATTCTTTTGCAATTTTTTCTGTAAAAACCCCTTTAGGTATATATTTCATCACATTGGCATCGGATGTATATTCATATACCGCCTGTAAATCGTTCATGTTAAATTTCCGTATTAATAATCTTTCAGTTTCGACGTGCATTCCCTTACCCCCCCATGTTAAGACTATTTTCTAGTTTCGACATCCAATGATTGATTACCTTTAAAAAACTGCCCTGACTACTTTAAACAAAAAATCCTCACCATACGGGCTGGCGAGGATGGTTTAGCATTTATTTCAAATTCTTAATCGTTTCTTTGGAAATATAGAATCCACTTTCATTGTATACACTGATTGTATTTGTTTGAATTTCAGTTGTTGTTACTTTACCTGATTTATTCGTTGTTTTTTTAATGATTATGTCCTTATTTTCAGGGATTTCAAACGTAGTCGAACCTTTCTTCACAACAAGTACCGCGTTTTCCTTATCCGATAGGTCGATTGAAGTCGTCATTCCTTTACCATTCAGCTCTTCTTCTGCGTTCGTGTAAAGATCCTTTGTTAATTTATCCAATTTAATCCCCATGAAGTTGGCCATTTCTTTTGCTAAATCGGTATTGTCCACTAGTCCGGAAATACGTTTTGGTCCATAAGAGTACAGGAATACGTCATCACCTGTATGTCCACCAGTAGTGTATCCTAAATCCGCTCGCTTTGATAAAAGATTAACGAGTGTACCGGCAAGCTTCTTCGTTTCTGTTGCGTTCAGGGCAGCCGTTTCCTCTGCAGTTAAATTATCAAGTCCGTATAGTTTAGCGACTTCAACTAAATTTGAACGATCCGCCTTTAAGTGGCTTAGTGCGCCTTCCACTGTCATCGTTGCCTTCTTCAATGGATTAATATAATTGGAAATATTAATTTTGTCATATGTAGAGTTCGTGTTTTCATTACCAATCGTAATCCCGCTGTTGCCGTGGTCTGTTACTGCAATTACCATCGTATTTTTGTCTTTCTTTGCAAATTTCAACGCTTCATTTACCGCATCATCGAATGACAAAATATCCGTCACCATTCCGATTGGATCATTCGCATGGGCCGCCCAGTCAATTTTACTGCCTTCGATCATAAGGAAGAAACCATCTTTATCTTTGTTCAGCGTATCAATCGCTGTTGACGTCATTTCTGCCAATGAGGGCTCATTTGGATTTGTTTTCGTACGATCTAGTTCGTAAGCCATTGAACTGCCTGCAAAACTTCCGTAAATTTTATCGGATTTAGTCGTTAATAACTCATCGCGTGTCGTTAGGAGGTCATATCCTTTCTCTTCAATCACGCTAACTAGATTTTCGCCATCGTTTCGGTTTTCTGATTTTAAGTAATCATATCCACCGCCAAGAATGACATCCATATTTTGATACACTTGCTGTTCACCGATATCGTCATAGTTACTGCGAGAAGTTACATGTGAAGAAAAGCTTGCTGGTGTCGCATGTTGAATTTCGGAAGTAGAAACAATTCCTGTTGCTTTGCCAAGTTGTTTCGCCCCTTCCAACACATTGGCAACTGGTGTAAATGCATCGTTCGGATTCCCGTTAACACCTGGCATATCAATTACAGATGGCAATACCCCTACATACCCGCTGTTTGATTTATTGCCAGTAGCAAGTGCCGTTCCAGCTGGTGCCGAATCTGTAATAGCTGATTCGGCTGAATGAGTTGTCACACCACCTGTTAAAATTTCATCCATTGCAAGACTTTCACCTTTGTACCAGCGGGCTAACGATACAGCGTTATTGCTGGAACCGTCCATCACGAGCATGATGACATTTGTCGGCTCCTTTTTTGCCTGTTTTGCTTCAGCCTCTGAATTGAACTGCATAACCGAAAGTGATGATACTGCTACTGTCCCCGCAAGTGCATAAGTAAACCATTTTTTCTTGTTCTTCATCAATGAAATATCCTCCTAAGCAACCGCTAATTTGTAATTCGATTTCATTGTAAAGTTCCTTTGTAAATCTAGAATGCTAGATTTGTAAAATTGTATTGAGCCTTTGTGAAGGGAATAAAAAAGAGTGAAGCTTAACTTGCCGCTTCACCCTTTACCATTTTTATTATTGTAAAATATCTATCCATATTTTAATAGCTGTAGCACCAATCATGAGTGCAAGCAGCCATTGCAGTATTTTAATATTCATTTTCTGACCGACTTTTGCACCAAGTGGAGCTGCGATGATACTTGCAATGATCATAATGAAAGCCGGCCAATAGTCGACCTGGCCTGTCATCACTTTGCCGACACTGCCACCGATTGATGAGATAAATGTAATTGCCAAACTTGTCGCGATTGTAATACGTGTTGGAATTTTTAACACTGTCAACATAATCGGTACGAGTAAAAACCCGCCGGCTGCCCCGACAATGCCTGATCCGATACCAACGATGAGTGCAAGTATACTCGCCAACGCTTTATTGAATGAAATTTCTGTAGTATCTTCTACTGTTTTCTTTGGGATCAGCATCATGACGGCTGCAATGGCAGCGAGTAGCCCGTACACAATATTGACGGCATCTTCAGATAAAAACCCTGAACCGTAACTGCCGATAAAGCTGCCGACCAAAATCGCGGCACCCATATATATAATGAGATCCTTGTTCAGTAACCCGCTTTTCCGGTATGCCCAAACCCCTGCAATCGAGGCGAACAGCACTTGAACGGCGCTGATTCCGGAAACTTCATGCGCGGTAAATGCGACTAAACCGAACAATGGCGGAATATAAAGCAGCATCGGGTATTTAATGATCGAACCGCCGACACCAAGCATACCGGAAAGAAAAGAGCCGATAAACCCAAGCCCAAATATGACCGCAATATACATCAATGATAAATCGATTTCCATATGTTTTCCTTCTTTCAAAAAATTCAATTATGCCGCAGCTGACAATTTGTTTCGTCAACCAGGGCTTATCTTTATTCAACGGGCGTGATCTACACCCGCTGAATAAAGATAAAGCGGGTAGAATCAGTCGCTACCCGCTATTTTTTTATGCTTTTTGAATATAGAAGTACAGAACGCCCGCTTCTTCTTTTTGTTCTACGATGGAGTGGCCGCCTGCACCTGCCCATGCTTTGAAATCATTTAAAGCACCTTTATCCGTTACTAATACTTCCAGCACTTCACCGGATTTAATTTTATCGATTGCCTTTTTCGTTTTTACGATTGGCATTGGACATGCTAAACCTTTTGCATCTAATGTTTGTGTAATATTCATTTGAAATTCCTCTATTCTTAAATTTGTTTGTTGTAAGCGATCTATAAGTTTCCCGTGTAACACGATTGCGTGCCTCTTGAGCGCGAGGCACACATAGGTGTAACATTTCAATTTCAGCTTTCAATTAGCGTACTGCACAACGGTTAGGACCGATTTCCATTTCCGTTTGCTCGTCGTTATCAGGTGTAATTTTACCCATGTTCACGTGGCGAATTTCTTGGTAAGCGTTCGGCTGTGGTGGTAAGTTATCTGTTACCATTGAGCGAAATTCTGCTTCGTCTTCCACATTTAATCCGTGGTTTTCAGCAAATAAATCACCAAGGCGTTTTGCTACTGTTCCGTCTTCGTTCAGCTCGTCAATGATCATAAAGTGAGCTGGTAACACGATTAAGTCTTCTGCTAATGTGCGGTAGCGAGAATATAATGTTTCGCGTAAGTCTCCAACCCAGTCTTCAGCAAGTCCTGCCAAGTCTGGACGACCGATTGAATCGATGAATAAGATGTCACCTGTTAATAAATATTTACCGTCGATGACAAATGATGTTGAACCGATTGTATGACCTGGTGAATAAAGCGCGCCGACTTCGATTTCAGAAGCACCTAATTGTACTTTTAAACCGTCTTCAAGTGGTTCATAGTCAAATACAACATCTTCTGCATCTTTTGGTGGTAAGTAGTAAGTTGCACCAGTAGCTGCAGCGATGTGCCGACCACCAGAAATGTGGTCAGCGTGTAAGTGTGTATCGAAAACGTGTTTAATCTCAACACCTTTTTCTTCAGCAAACTTCGTGAATACTTCTGTGAAACGTACTGCGTCAATGATCGCCGCTTCGCCTTCAGAAATCGCCATGTACGATAAACAACCTTTACCTAAACGGACGAACTGGTATAACTCGCCGCCGTTTGCTAAATCCCCGACTTTAATCGGCTCAAGGTACATTGACCAAGATTTCATACCGCCTTCTAAGTAAGCTACATCACGACCTGCATCAGCTAACATTTCTGCGACCATAATAGAAGAGCCTTCTTTTGCACACACAACTAATACGTCTTTGTCTGTTGGGATTTGTGGTAAAATTTCTTCTACACCGTCTAATAATTCGAAGTAAGGAATGTTTAAGTACTCGAATTTGTGACCGTCAATTTTCCAGTCTTTAAATGCGTCTTCATTACGAACATCTAAAATAAACAATTCTTTGTTTTCGATTACTTTGCGCGCCACTTGTGCGGCTGTCCATGCTGTTACTGTCATCTAAATTACCCCCATAGGTATATTTTTGTTTAAAATTTTTTCTATTAAAACGTTAACGTTGGTGCTGCATCCTTCGCGTATTCAAGGAATGTAACCGCACCGCCTACTTCAATACCATCCACGAAATCTTCTTTTGTCAGACCCATTACGTCCATTGTCATTTGACAAGCGATAAACTTCACACCTAAATCCTGTGCCATTTCCACTAATTGCGGAATTGCCGGTACATTCGCCTTGGCAAAGCCTTCCGCAAAGTGTTCTTTACCAGCAGGCATTTCAAGTGCATGCATCCCTTGTTTATGAATGAGGTTCAATCCTTCAAATGTGAAAAAGATTGCGACTTCTTTATCGGAAGCTGCTGCTGCCGTTGTGATATTGAATACTTTATATGCATCGAAAAGTCCGCCGTTCGCTGCGATGATTGCTACTTTGTTTGTCATATTACTCTACCTCTTTCTGTAATTCGCCTTCATAGCCTGTCATTCCAGGCAAGACGTTGTATACTTTTGTAAATCCAGCTTCAGCCAGTTGTTTTGCTGCCATATCTGAGCGTGTACCTGTACGGCAAATGACATAAATTGTTTCATTTTTATCGAGTTCATCCATTCGTGTTGTTAATTCGCCCATAGGAATTGATTTTGCTCCCGGGATATGGCCGAAAGCATATTCTGCTGCTTCACGGACATCCAAAATTAACCCTTCTTGTTTCACTGCATCTTCATTTGAAATTGTTTTTTCAAATGTTTTTTCTGCTGCTTCACTGATTTTCGGATTACATTTACGAATATAGTGATAAAACACACCATCTACTTCATTGGATCCGATATATTGGTGGCCGACAGTTTTCGACCATGCCGCTATATCCGCTACCGAACCTTTGTCTGTCGCCTGAATTTCCAGCACTTGTCCTTCTGCCACGTCATTCATCGCTTTTTTCGTTTTCACAATCGGCATTGGGCAAGCTAAACCTTTTGCATCAAGTTGTACGTCTGATTTAATCATCTTTATCCTCCACTTATACCAGTAAAGGTATAATTTATTTTAAAAATTTTTTATTTTACTTCGCCATTCCATTCAAGCATACCGCCTGTCATATTCGTCACATCAAACCCTTGCGATTCCAGAAATGCTGTTGCCTGACCACTGCGGCCGCCTGAACGGCAAACCATAATATACGGGATTTTTTTATCCAATTCGTGCATGCGGAATTCCAGCAGTCCTAATGGAATATGTGTAACACCTGGAATATGGCCTGCTTCTACTTCTGCCACTTCGCGAACATCGATTAAATGAATCGCTTCGCCGGCTTCTAATTTTGCTTGAACTTGTTCTGGTAAAATAGTTTTCATCTTGATTTCCTCCTTAGTATGCACTCATGCCGCCACGAACATTTGTCACTTGTTCATAGCCTAATTTTTTCAGCTGATTACAAGCCTGTTTCGAACGCATCCCGCTCTGGCAAATAACTACAATTTCCTTATCCTTTGGCAGTTTCGAAAAATCGGAGCCAAGCGGGATATTTTTAAACTGCTTCACATTGCGCGCTTTATACTCAGCAGGTGTGCGAACATCGACAAAAACTTTATCTTTGTCATTGAGCACTGTTTTAAGCTGTGCCGTTGTCAACGTATTGACGCCTTTTGCCGGCTTCATACGCCAGATCAAAAATGCTGCGATTACGGCGATTAATAAGATTGTTTCCATAAGTCACCTCTTATATGAATAAGTTTATGTTTCCTTCTTCAGCATCCGCCAAATAAGCGGCCACACCGGCATACTCAATGCCGTCCAGTAATTCTTCTTGTTGAAGTCCCAGTAAATCCATGGTCATTGTACATGTCACAAGCTTAATGTCCTGTTCCTGCGCCATTTCAATTAACTGTGTCAACGTCAATGCATTATGCTTATTCATAACGTGCTTGATCATTTTAGGGCCCATGCCCAGCATTTGCATTTTTGATAAACCTAGTTTCTCTGCACCACGCGGCATCATTTTGGCAAACATTTTTTCAAGGAAACCTTTTTTAACCGCTACCGGTTCTTGTTTTCTTAATGCATTGATACCCCAGAAGGTATGAAATATTGTTACTTCATGTTCATAGGCTGCCGCACCGTTTGCAATAATATAAGCGGCCATTGCCTTGTCGTAATCACCGCTGAATAATACGATGGTTGTTCTTTTCTTTTCCAATGTAAGTCCCCCTACCCCTATAGGTATATAATATTTTAAAAATAAAAAGCCTTATCGACTTTTTACTAGTAAATCCACTGCCTGTTTAACCATGGCATTTTTATCCATCGTTTCGGCATCTTCTTTTGAAAGACACTCCACTAAGTTATCCGTTACGATCACACCGATTGTACGGTCAACAGCAGAGCGGACAGCACTTAGTTGTGTAATGACATCTTTGCAGTCCTTTTCTTCTTCCATCATGCGTAAAATACCGCGAAGCTGCCCTTCGACCTTTTTCATACGAGCCAACACTTTTGGATCATACTGCATACGCTCACCTCTTCTGAAATGATTTGTTACTCACACTATACTACCCCTATGGGTATATGTCAAACATTTAATTTCATTAAAATTCCTTCCGAATAGCCATCAGTATGTCGGCTATTTCTGCCCTTATAATATACCCCTACAGGTATAATGTCAATTAAAAAGAAATCCTTTTTTAAACAGATAAAAAAGTTTGATCCTATTCTACTTGCGTTACTCCATATACGCGCCCGATTGTTGAAATAAATTTATTCTCCTAAATTCAATAACCATTTACGTAATTTTGCCTTCGGATAATACACTTTACTGTTTATAATAATATGTGGAACATCAGAATGCTCTTTGATTAAAGATTTAGTATCTTCTTTTAAAGAAATGCGCCCGATTGTTGAATAACAATGGCCTTCCCAGTATAGAACTTTTTACGAAATAAATGCTGCCATTATATATTTTTGAGCTACTAAAAATATTCCCCAAGCAACTACTCCTAGTGAAATTGCTAGCGTTAAATGAACAGATTGCTTCAAAGCGAAATAAATCACAAATAGCATTACCATTGTTGCTGGAAATCCTGCTAGAACGCCCAGTGTAAATTTGTTGATGTTTTGAGTAGTTTCCCCTTGAACCGTTAACCAAATGATACTTAATATGCTAATTAAAGGTAGGGCAGCTAAAATGCCACCATAAACAGGATATCGTCTTGCCAATTCCGTTACGATACCAATAATGGCAGCCGAACTTATAATTTTTATTAGCAAATACATTTATTTTGATACCTCACTTAAAAGTCGAAATGCTTCAATAATCTTTTCTCTTTCATTAGTCGATAATCGGCTAAGTGCGACTTGCAGTTTATTTTCATCTAATTCTGTATTCTTTTTTAATATTTCTGAACCTATTTCTGTTAAATGTAAATACACTTTTCGTTGGTCTTCATCCGACCTCTCTTTATACAACCACCCATTACTCACTAATTTTTTCACATGTTCTGATGCTGTATTGTGTGAAATTGATAATTGCTCAGCAATGTCACGAATCACGACATATTGCTGTTTCTGAACCATTTGTAAAATGCGGACACTTTGATGCGAAATCACTTCTTCTTGTACGGGATGTAAATTGAAATAAATGTCCGTAAAGTATTTGTTTATATCTTGAACCACTAAAATCACCTCAATTTTAAATCGATTAAAACGATTATATCGTAATATACGATATAATCACAACAATAAAATTGCCTTTTCCTAATTAAAGCTTAATTCCATAACTGGTCCCTTACTTCATTAAATGGCCCTATAATTGAATAAGCACTTTTCATCTTCAAGAAAAGCGCTCTTAAATGGAAAACTATTTGCCCTATAAATAATCCCTCACCTTATTTTTAAGCGAGGGATTCTTATAATTTATCAGGCCTATCTTTTTGATTCTAACTTTTTTAATAACCTTACCGAAGTTTCTTAACATTTAATAATACAAGTGGTTGACGTAGGATGATTGGCACCCAATCCACTTCAAGTAGTTGGAGGTTAATCAGTCTATAATAGCTGGAATTAATGCTTCCCAATGCTGGTCGTTAACTAACCCTGTAAATTTATAAACAGGCTGATAATAACCTTTGGAATCGTAAATATAGTCAAGTTCATAGTCGTTTACTATTAATTTGTCTCCCTCGTTAAGATTATTATACATATAAAAATTCCCATTCAGAATTTCTTCATAGGCTTGTGAAGGACTGATAATCTGTACTTCTCTGACAAATACATTTTCCTTCATATCATAAAATACATCAATTGGTAGTTGATTCATTTGAGATGGTATAAGCATAATAAAACCTTCAAAAAAATCTTTGTCTTCAAAAGCAATATTATTAACAGACTGCTTCATATCCCACCGTAGCGTATTATTATCCTGTGTACTAAAATTCGCTTTTTTGGCTAATAACCCGCTAGATAGCAACCAATCTTCATAATATTCTCTATAACTGTTTAATTCCTCCTCAGTCATTGAGATGGTTTCATAATTTTCGGGAAACATTCCCCATGTCCCACTTTTTAAATTGTAGTTAAATATTAATTCGTTCCCGCTATTGTTCGATAAGTACCATATCCGATTATAGCCATCTTTACGTATACTGCCCTTTTGCGACAGATTAAAAGAGCTTTGCAATACAGCTGCAACATCCTTTCCATAATCAAGATTATGTATTTGTTCGCTATAATAGAGAGAGACTGTATCTTCGTCCTTCTTCAATTCTGTGTTTAGTTCTATTTCAACCTGATTCATATTTTGTAAATGAACTGGGCGAATTGAAAGGTTCCCTAACTCTTTTAAATTGTATATAATCATGGCCCCTGTGAATAGCACTGTAAAAATGACTGGTATACATAAAGCTTTCCAAAACGACTGAAGCTTTATTTTCCGAAGCTCTAACACATCTTGAATTGCACGCATTAAAAGGTATCCCGCAACACTTCCAATTGTGTTGTGCAGTAGATCATTTAATTCAAATATTCCTCTGCGAGTGAACATCTGAATAAATTCTATGCCCAGTGTAACAGTTAGCGAAATAAGAAAAACCGGAACAAACCGACGTGTCCTTTTTCCGAGTAACGGTAACAGAAACCCAAGAGGTGCAAACATTAACATATTGAAAATTATCAGTTGCATTTCACTAAGAGACCATTGATGCCAGGCATTTATATAATCGCTAAACAGTCGGAAATTAACCCAGCCTTCAAAATTTGCTCCCCTGCTGAATGTTGTTAAAACCATCACAACAACAATCCAGCCAAATAGTAAAAATAAAGCACTAAATTGACTAAATGATACTTTTATACTCCCGCCTCGTTTTCGATAGAGAGTATAGATAAAATACGTCATTCCAATTATTACGAATGCCACAATTGATGCTATTGGCAAAATCGGTAGTAATTCATCGATAATCCTTTTAAAATCCAATTGACAATCCCACTCCTTACTTTATTATTTATATGCACATCAACACTGCATACCTAACATTATAAAGAGCAATTCTTAATATTTATTTCATAGATTTCTTATGTTTTTCTTAACATTTAAACGAAAAACTAAGGTACCTTGCGTTATGGCTTAACACGGAGTCACTTTAAAAAATAAAGAACGCACTCCCATATAGAAGTGCGTTCATTGAAAATAATTATATTGTTAAAGTGCCATTCATCACAGCTTCACGATTGTTCTTCCTTTTGCCTGGCCCTTCAATAAGGTTGGCAGAATTTCCGGAAGTTGCTCAAGCGTAATTTCTTGCTGAATTAATTGCTCCAAGTTATCCGGTTTGAAATCTGTTGCTAAACGGTTCCAAACCTTCAATCGTGTATCCATCGGGCAATATACAGAATCAATCCCTAGTAAGTTAACACCGCGTAAAATAAACGGGAATACCGTTGACGGAAGTTTTGTACCTGCAGTTAATCCGCTGACTGCAACGGATCCGCCGTAATGAATTTGACTAAGTAATGATGCTAATGGCTCACCACCAACAGGATCGACCGCAGCTGCCCATTTTTGTTTTCCTAATGCGCGAACTTTACCGTCATATACTTCTTCACGCGGAACGATCGAAGTCGCACCAAGGCTTTTTAAAAACTCGTGTTCCGATTCTTTCCCAGTGCTCGCTTCTACTTCATAGCCAAGCTTTGACAGAATCGAAACGGCAAAACTTCCAACTCCGCCTGTAGAACCAGTTACTAGCACTTTTCCCTTTTCAGGCGTTACATTATTTTCTTCTAAACGTTGTACTGATAAAGCTGCGGTAAAGCCGGCTGTTCCGATGACCATCGCTTCCTTTAATGAAAGTCCTTCCGGCAGTGGAACAAGCCACTCAGATGGGATTCGTGCGTATTCACTATATCCGCCAAAATGAGAAACCCCGATTTCATAGCTTGTCGCGATCACTTTGTCGCCTTCTTTAAATTGCGGGTTTTCCGATGAAATGACCGTTCCTGCCAAGTCAATGCCCGGTACAAATGGATAGCTTTTCACAATGTTGCCATCCGGAATTGCTGCTAAACTATCTTTATAATTAATAGAAGAATACTCTACTTTAAGCAGCACGTCTCCTTCAGGTAAATCATTTAAAGAAAGTTCCTTTACGTCCACTGTAAATTGTTCTTCATTATTGACGACTAATGCTTTAAAGTTTTCTGCCATCTTGACCACCCCTTCAAATGTTTACAAATAAAGGGTAACAAAATTAGGCATACCGGTCAAAAAGCTGCTTTGATTCAGAGCATTTTTAATAAAAAAAGCCGAAACGCATAGTCGAACCGCGTTTCGGCATTGATCAATTTATTTATTCAAATGCTGGTGTTGCTGTTTCGTCGTAGTTTTCTGTTAGGAAATTACGCACTTCTTCACTTGTCATCGCTTCTGCAAGCTTTTTAATTGCTTCGTCGTCCTTGTTGTCTTCACGTGCCACTAAAGTAATGGCAAAGTCGTTTTCCACGCCCTCAGTCAGCAGCGCATCACTTTTCGGTGTTAAGTTCAGAGGTGCCGCATAGGCAGGGGTCATAACAACTGCATCCGCATCATCATACATACGTGCAAGCATTAACAGATCGACTTCTTTAAACTGAAGATTTTTCGGATTGTCCTCTACGCTGGCTAATGTGTAATACACATCCGTTTTTTCCTTCAATGTAATGACACCGTGCTGAGCAAGCAGCATTAACGAACGGTCAACATTTGAAATATCGTTGGCAATCGCAACTGTTGCTCCCTCAGGCATTTCTTCGATTGAATCATAATTTTTAGCATACACACCGTAATTCGCGAAGTAGATTGGTTGGATCGGTACTAAATTTGCGTCATTGTTACGGTTGAATTCCTCCATATACGGTACGTGCTGGAAGAAGTTTGCATCAACTTCCTTTGCAGCGAGTGCACTGTTTGGCTGTACATTATCACCTAATACGACAATTTCCAGATCAATGCCCTGTTCTTCTAATTTCGGCTCGACCAGTTCCAAAATATCTGTCATCGGTGAAATTAATGATGCAACTTTTAACGTTGTCTCTTCCTTTTCCACTTCTTTATTCGTTTCTGTTTCTTCATTCTGTCCGCAGCCCACTAAAGCAAGTACTGCTGCTACACTTAACATCCATCTTTTTTTCACAATCATTCTCCTATCTTTTGTCCAACCATCTTGCTGCAGTCGTACCAATCATTTGAATAAGCTGCACCAAAATAATCATAATTAAAATCATGTAAAGCATTAGGTCTGTCTTGAATTGCTGATAACCATAACGAATCGCAAAGTCACCGATTCCGCCACCGCCAACTACACCCATTATTGTGGAATAAGAAATGAAGCTGACAATCGAAGTCGTCAAGCCGAGCACTAGGCCTGAACGCGCTTCTACAAAAAGAAAACTGAAAATAATCCGCCGTACTGAAGCACCCATTGAAACAGCAGCCTCAATTACACCTTTTGGCACATCAAGCATCGATTGTTCGACAAGCCTTGCATAATGGGCAATGGCGATAATCGATAACGGAACTGTTGCCGCAACCGTACCGATTGCCGTACCGACAATGAGCCTTGTAAAGGGAATCAAGAATACGACCAGCAACAGAAATGGAAATGAGCGAATCGTATTCACCGCTAAGTTTAGTATGTTGTAAACGACACGGTTTTCAAGCAACTTTTCTTTCCCGCAAAGAAATAAATATGTACCGATTGGTAATCCGATTAACACGGCAGCTACAATTGACACTCCGACCATGAAAAATGTTTCACTGATTGCCCGCCAAATTTCGGCTTCATATTGACGTAACACATTAGGCATGTCCGATTCCACCTTTCACGAGCTGATCGACGAAGCTTTGCGGATGATGGTTCGTTTCAAGTATGCCACTAGGTGTTAACTCAACTGTTTCGTATATTTGCCCCGCATCCAGCACAGTAGCACGATGGCAAATACTTTTAACAACATCAAGCTCATGACTGACAAGCACAATCGACACACCGAGCTCATCATTGACCTTTTGTAAAACGCGCAATATTTCCGCAGAGGTATTCGCATCGAGTGCGGAAGTTGGTTCATCACAGAGTAGGATCGCCGTCTCGTTCGCAAGTGCTCTTGCAATCGCCACACGCTGCTTTTGCCCGCCGCTCAGCTGGGCCGGATATTGACCTGCCAACTGTTCCAGCCCGACAAACTTCAGGCATTCGATAACACGCGCTTTCCGTAGCTTTTTAGGATAGTTTGCCAGGACAAGTGCAATTTCTACATTATCATGGACGGTTTTATTTGCGACAAGGTGAAAATGTTGAAAAATCATTCCGATTGATTTTCTCGCTTCACGAAGTTCCGCATTTTTTAAAGCTGTTAGCTGCTGACCATTGATGATAACAGCTCCACTGTCCGGAACTTCAAGCAAGTTCATTAGACGCAGCAATGTTGATTTTCCGGCACCGCTCGCCCCGATCAACCCGTGAATTTCTCCTTTAGCAATCGTTAACGTCACATCCTGTACAGCGACGAAAGAACCAAATTTTTTTGTGACTTGCTGTAATTGTATCACCTGTATAAACACCTCCACTGCATACCCAATCGATTTCTAATTATAGTAGATATTGCATCAGCTACCAAGAGAAATGTTTATTGCAAAAAATCCCAGTCTTTAAAGTGTTTGCAAAAATAGAAGGAGTAAACTTAATTATTCATTCTCACAATAAAAAAGGCTGCCGGAAATTAGAATTTTATTTCTAACTTTCCCGACAGCCGCCTGTATGTATATATAACTTAATAAGGGACTTCATCCAATTTAATCGGCGTTGTTTTATTGTCCTTCCAATCCTCAAAAATGGAAGCGTACAAAACCGTATCTGAAATTGTACCGTCATCGTTTTCCCATGCATTGCGTAAATAACCTTCTTTTACGAAGCCTGCCTTTGTAAAGCATTTTCTCATCGCTAAATTATCTGCTCTAGTAAATCCTTCAATTCGAATCTTCCCTTTTTCACCATACAAATAATCTTTTAACCAACTTAGCGATTTTTGACCGATGCCCTTTCCTCTTGCTTCTTCTGTTAAACGGAGATCAAATAAAGGGATTGTATCTTCAATATCATCGATTATTAAAACTCCTAATTTTTGTTCGTTTTCAATAATCCAAAATGTTTCTCTTCCTTCAGAATAATAGCCCTTCTCGATCTCATTTTTAATCGTTTCCGGCTCTAGCTGAACCTTTACATGAAAAGGCCATTCATTGGAACATAATAAATTAAGCAATTCTTCATTTTCCGAGTTAAATTTTCTTATTTCCAAGGCAGTCACTCCCTTTCATTTTGAAGCTGCTTCACAAGTTCTGGAATCAATATAGGGCGGCAGTTGACCTTCTGATTTGTCCAAAAGTCATCTCCTTTATATCGAGGGATGAGATGGATATGAAAATGAGTTCCCTCATCCATAATCGTGCCGTTATTTTGAAAAACGCTTACCCCGTCTACCAAAAAGTGCTTTTCAAATATATTAATAATCCGTTTCTGAAGCTTGAATAGCTCCAGAATTAATGAATCAGAAAGTTCACGGATATCCATAAAATGCTGTTTCGATATAATTAGTAAATGACCAGACTGGATTGGATCTATGTCTAAAACCACTTTATAATTTTCTGTTTGCAGTAGTATTTGTGTCTCTTCAATTCCTTCACAAAATATACAGGCCATAATAATCCCTCATTCATCCATTTTCATAAAAATCGACTGAACAAATTGCTCTTTATAATTTGTATACTCAGTAATCCCTTCCTTACCTGTCTTAAAGAAAGCATCTTTCAACATCTCATAATCCCTTTTTACTGGTTCATTTGCATTCAAATAATCTCGGAAAAAGCGCATCTGATGCCATTTTTTCTTATTCCATTCTACAAGATGGATGAAATGTGTTTTCGTTTCAAATGTAGTATCAGTAAATTTCGCACAAACAATTTCATCGGGTCTTTCCACTTGCAAGCGGTAAAAACCGGCTTCCTTGAGTCCCGTGAAAAAGTCTTTCTCGAGTGAGTCAAGATTTTCAACACCAATTACAATATCAATTACCGGCTTTGCGTGAATCCCTTCAATAGATGTGCTGCCGATATGTTCTATTTGATGGGGCTGTAAACTTGTGTGGTTTAGTATTTTTTCTTTAGTGTCAGCAAATTCTCTCTTCCAACCCGCTTCATGCGGAACTAATATAACTTCATCCTTTTTTAATCCAAGTTTCATACAGCCCAATCCTTTCTCAGGGTTCTGAAGGTGGTTGTTCTTCAATCAGCTCCTGATTAAATGCCCAACGGTACGTATCATTCTCCCCATCATAATAACTTGGATCACTAAATTCGATTACAAAACCGCATTGCTGGCAAATAGCTGTGTTGTGAACAAAAAGCACTTTAATGCCGGGTTTTTCAACATCTGTATACGTTTCATGTGGGATAAATATATCGTGAGCGCATATATGACAACATATTGGCTTTTTAAATATATAAATACGGCTCTTCTCTGCTGTAAGATAATCTACCATTTACTCACCTACCTGTACATATTCAATCGTACTAAGCCCGTTACTTTTTTGTTCTTCAAATTTCATTTCATGCGCACATGCAATACAGGAGAAAGATTGCAGCGTTAATTTCTTTTTCTGGACACCTGGTTCATGATTCGTCAATTTCACATATACTTCACGGTGTCTGAATTTCGTATCTTGGCAAAATAAACAAACAAGCTGCTTGCCAATAACGTTTACTTCATATATGCCTCTTCTTCGTACCATTTCATAACCCCTTTCAATTCTAGATTCACTTTCACTTAAAAAACTGGCCAATAATTCGAGGGAGCAATAAAAGCAGTTCTCCAGCGGTAACAGAGTTTTCAATTTTATCAAACGTATCGGATTCTGTTTTGCTTGCTGAGCTCGGCTGTACAAAATCCCCCTGAATTGGTTCTGCGCCACCATGAAACTGAATACGCAGTGATTTGGCTTGAAGAAAATCCTGATGATCCATTACTTGAAAATGGATATGTGCTTCCGAAGAATTGCCCGAATTCCCGCATAAGCCAAGCAGTTGACCTGCCTTCACCTTTCCCCCTTTTTTCACACAAATCGAATCCTTCATGAAATGGGCAATCATACTGTATTCATTGTGTTCATGTGCAATGATGCAATAGTTACCTGCTAGATTTTCTTCATCCATTTCTCCCGGAATATTGTCGTTAATTCCATCAATCACTTCCACCACTACACCATCAGCCGGTGCTACGACTTCAGCTCCAAATGCATAGTAGCTTTCATTTTGCAGTTTCGAATTCTTATATGTGTCGTTATTAACCATTTTGACTAAATCGTAAGCATAACGCTGCTGTTCATACGGATAGTGATAGTTGATAAATTCGTTCGTACCGCCCCAAAAAACATACCATTCGTCATTAATTGGCATGCTGTATGCATTTTTCGTCCATATTTGATCACTGCTCGGATAAGTTTCAAACGGTTTTAAATAGATCGCTTGAATAATATCCTGCCCGTCGAATGCGATGACCACTGTTTTAGTATAAGTATCATCAACCCATATATATCGTTCCAGCCCTTGAAATGTATTAGACACGATACACGTATAACTGCTCACATCTGAATTATAGTCTAAAGAAAGCTCGCGAAATTGTTCAAACGATACAAGGTTCTGAAACGACTTTGCTGTTTTCCCGTAGATTTCCTCAAATTCACCGTTTAAAAAATATCGACCGAACTGCTCTTTAAATTGATTACTCACTCAAATGCCTCCTCTTTTTAGCTTCTTAATTTATACGAATTTTCCGACAAAAAGTTTCAAATAATTCCCTTTAAAATTTTGATATGCATAAAAAAATGGCCGCTTCTTTATGAAGGGCCATTTATGTTCATTTTAATAGTTACGCCATGATAATCCAAATAAGGAACAACAGGACAATAAATAGGATTTTGTACTTTTCCACTTTCAACATGTTCAAGTTTGTTACTTCATTTTTTATCAGCCACCACATGCTGAATCCATAACCAAACAATAAAAGTAATAGCAATGGCTTATAAAACGGGCCGATCATGAAATAGTAATATCCCATTAGCGCCACAAAGATCAAATAAATTGTTATAGCAATTCCTAATCCGCGGATTTTTTTTGGCTGTTCAATTTGGCGCCGACTATAATAGCTGGAAGCCGCCAAGTTCATCAGTAGAACGCCCAGCGCAATAAATATTGCAGGAAATTGTTGTCGATCATGCGCATTTTCCAAGTCAGATAAAATAGCGGACGGATATTGTTCATACCCTGGATAATACGCATCATTCGTCACGTCATACAAATAGTTCCATGCCAATTCAAATTTTCTCTGTTCGCCGTTTTTATACAACACGACAATATCATAATGCACGTCGCTCTTTGGAGGAGCCACAACAGCAGGAAGCTCAGAAATATTTTCGAATAAAGTGACCATTTCATCTGTCGTCACATTTTCAACCCCAACGAAAAGTGTCGATGTTCTGCCCCGAAACCCCTTTTCTCCGTTATTTTCATAGGAAGTAATTTTCGCGATCTCACCGGATGCTGCCTGATTGTTAAGATTGTCCGAGGTGAACAGTAAAAACAGACCAATGAAACAAATCGCTGCCATAATACCTATTTCACGGAATGTTTTCAGTGGATTGCGTCTTTTGACAGGCTTTTTATGGATGTTGTGATAGATGGATTTTTTTAATGCTTCATTTTCAGGGAATTCATTTAACTGTTTTAAGCGATCATCAAGCTTCATCGATTTCACCTCCTAAGATTTTCTGCAATGCCTGCATCGCACTCCGCTGTGTGTTTGCGACTTTCACCGAGGTTAACCCCATAATGTCACACGTTTCCTGAATCGAAAGCTCCTCGATTTTCCGGTAAATGATGACTTCCCGTTGCACAGGTTTTAATTTTTGCAGTGCCTCGTACAATCGTTTTCGGTCTTCTTCCTGAATGAGCCATTCATGCGGTACGTAGTGAAAATCCTGCTGCTCCGGGGCATTTGTAAACGGAAGCCACTTAATTAATGCTTTCTTCCGATAATAGTCATAAACAAGATTCCGAGCGACTTGCCTCGTATAAGTCTGGAAATTGCTTACTTTGGTCAAGTCCGTTTTATAAATTCGCACAAACGTATCCTGCGTTAAATCTTCGGCGACTTGTGCATTCGATACCATGTATCGTATGTACTGATAAGTCTTGCGGAACTCCTGCTCATAAAGCTCATCAAAATCCATGTCCATCACCTCTCTTACTTCTATAGACGAATGAAAATTAAAAATATGTAAATTTAATTTGAAAGTTTTTAACTGAAAAAAGCATCTCCTTAATGAGATGCTTTCGGTCTTCGATGAGGAATCTGCTTTTTTAATGGAGGTTCTACTTTTCGGATGGAGTGTTCTACTTTTTACGTGCTATGTTCTACATTTCGAACGGGGTGTTCTACTTTTCTCATGAAACCTTCTACTTTCACTCCGCCATGTTCTAATTTAAATCGTGGTTCTACTTTCTTCGTAAAAGATTCTACTTTTCGACCGGAGTGTTCCACTTTTGCCTGGAAATCTTCTACTTTTCCCCCGCAGTATTCCACTTCCCACCTACAAACTTCTACTTTACTTAATCCTAAAAATCTTAATCATCTTCCAAATCAGCACAGCAAACAGTGCTGCCAAAATTACGAAAAACGGCCAGCCGATCGTTGTTGCTTCTTCTAAAGCAATCACAATAGTGCGGTATACGATGTAGGCGAATAATATATTTATGATGTTACGCATATAATTTAATGTTTGGCGACTATTTCGGTAAAAGACTTTGGCATTTGATTCATTGATGCGTGCTGGATAGTTGTGCGTTTCAGGGAATTTTTCTAAAATCATTAAAAAGAAATGCATTGCAATCCCGATGCCCGGCAATATTAACAGCTCCCATTTAGACCCCCAGCGGTCGACATTGCCGCTGCCGTCAAAGTGGGCAGGTACTTCATTTGGCAGATCGCGCCAGTTCATGAACAGTACAACGAGCATAATCGCTAATGCTATATAACCGACAATATCCATCAGCCATTCGGATTTCGTTTTTGGGATCTCAATTTTAGGACGTTTTGTCAAACTCATTTCCATCACCTCTTTTAGTTTTTTTACTTAGCACTTTTTATAACAATAATTTGCCAGTATCCGCTATACTTGAATTTAATCATCCTCTTGATAGGAGAACTACTTATGCTACTTGACATTATTCAATTTTTACGGGAAATCGACCAAGTCATATTTTATTACATAAAAGAACTCGGACTGTATATTTATATTCTGTTATTTGCGGTTGTTTTCACAAAAACTGCATTTGTAATTTTAACATTTTTACCCGGGGACAGCACTGTGTTCACAAGCGGTACTTTAGCTGCGATCGATAAGCTTGATTTTCTGACCTTGCTGATTATCTTTATCGTTGCGACAACGCTTGCCGACAGCAGCAACTACCTGATCGGAAAATCGATACGGAAAATTCCACCGAAGCGCAATATTTTTATGCGTTTTTTAACTGAGGAAACTACTGAAAAAGCCCTGAAATTCCTGGAAGACTATGACCGGGTTGCCATTACGTTCTCACGATTTGTGCCGTTGATGCGGACAATGACACCGTTTATATGCGGATATTCCGGCTTTTCGTATGGGACATTTTTACGCTATAACTTTATGGGGGCCGTAATTTGGACTGTTGTTTGGCTTGGTGGTGGCTTTTTACTCGGAAATATTTCATGGGTTGAAGATAATCTCGTCCTGACACTTACGATTATTTCCATCTTCGTATTTAGCTTTACAGGTTATGCGTACGTTAAACAATTCAATAAAAAGAAAGCGGTTACTGCCGATTGAAAAAATGGAGCCTATCACATTCAGATGATAAGCTCCTTTTTTTAGTTTGTCTGATTTTCCTGCTGATTTATTTCATGTAAATATTCGATAATTTCACGGATGTCGTCTAACGAATGAACGAGAATATTCGGGTCGATACAAGAAATCATGCGGTCTTCCAAATTGGCAACAGCTGTAAAATATTTCGTCTTTTCATAATTGACAAGCCCCAACTGTTTTAAAACGCCTTCTTCAAAGTCGATAATTTCTTTCGCATCGGCAACGACCAATCCGTAATTAATCAACTCTGTCTTCAATACAATGATTTTAGCCGTTTGTGTATTTGTCGGGCGATTGTATAAAATGGTCTGAAAATCGATGATTGGTGTAAGTTCCCCTCGAATTCGCGAAAAGCCGAGCAAGTAGTTTGGTAAATGAGGAATCGGAGTTACACGCTCCAGCTTTTCAATCGAAACAACCTGCTCGACCGGCACAGCATATTGCTCTGTGCCGCATAAAAATACGACTGCTTTTTCAATGCTCATATTGATACCTCTTATTTCGTTGTTTGAACAACGATTTCTTCCAATAAATCAGCCAGTTTTTCCAGTTCTTCAACGGGCATTCTTTCATTTGTCGTATGAATTTCCTCATAGCCAACCGATAAGTTTACAGTAGGAATTCCAAAACCAGCGATAACGTTTGCATCACTTCCACCGCCTGAAATACCGAGCTGTGGTGTACGACCGATTGCTTCAACCGCTGCTTTAGCAACTTTCACAACTTGATCTTCTTCTGTTGCGCGGAAACCTGGGTACATTAACTTCACTTCAACTTCAGCACGCGCACCCATTTCTTGTGCAACACGTTCAAATGTTTCTTTCATATGGGCAGTTTGGGCATTCAGTTTTGTTTCATCAATCGAACGGGCTTCCGCAAGAATCGATACTTCATCACATACGATATTTGTTGCTTTACCGCCTTCAAAACGTCCGATATTCGCTGTTGTTTCTTCATCGAGACGACCTAATTTCATTTGGGCAACCGCTTTTGCTGCAACCGTAATTGCGGAAATACCTTTTTCAGGTGCAACGCCTGCATGTGCTGTTTTACCGATGATTTTCGTAAATACTTTTGCCTGGAATGGTGCTGCAACTACAATGCCGCCTACTTTTCCGTCACTATCAACCGCAAAACCGTATTTGGCGATGATTTTTGAAGGATCAAGTTCCTTGGCACCGACTAATCCGCTTTCTTCACCTGCTGTAATGATGAACTGGATTGTACCGTGTGCGCTGTCTTTTTCTTTTAAACGACGTGCCATTTCGAATAATGCTGCGATACCTGCTTTATCATCCGCGCCAAGAATCGTTGTGCCATCAGAATAAATATAGCCGTCCTCGCGAATTTCCGGTTTAATGCCTTTGCCCGGCACGACTGTATCCATATGTACTGTAAAATAAATTGGTTCAACCCGCTCATCGCCTTTTAATGTTGCGATAATATTGCCTGCGCCGTGACCATTGCGTGTATGCGCATCATCCTGAAAAACATCAAAGCCCATTTCTTCTAATTTTTTTACTAAAATTGGTGCAATTACTTCTTCATGTTTTGTTTCAGAATCAATTTGCACTAATTCCAGAAACTCTTCTACTACTCGGTTCATGTTCGATAACTCCTTTAAATAACTAGTTTACGCTTTATTGTACGCCTCTATTTTTGAAAAAACAATGATTGATCATCGGCATTTAAAATGCTTTGTTTTTCTACTTGCAAGGCCTGTTCTTTTTCGATTGTTATGCTCAATTTTTGCTTCAAATCGCGAAGTGTATTCGCCACATCATCCTGTACACGCAAGAGTTGATCGATCGCAGTTGTAATTTTGGAATGAACCGACCAATCGGTGAAAATATTATCGAAAAAGTAATCCGTAAACATTACAAAACCATCTGTATGAACTTCCAATGTATTTTGGCGCATCTCTTTAATATCGAGCAGTTCGTTTTGGAAACGTTGGAGGGCCATTTGTGCTTCATGCAAATAGCTGTTCGTTTCTTCCAGTTTGTCGTGCTTTAACGCCGTTGCGATAAAGCCCCCACCTAAAAATGTATCCCATGTTGAATAGGATTTGGCATCCTGCAATTTGGAGCCGGCATCCGTCAGCTTATTAAATGCCTGTTTACCTGCATCAATCGCTTCATGGATTTCTGTTTTCAGTTGTTTACAAAAAAGCTCCTGTTCAATGATGCCCGTTAATTCCTTCGCTGCTGCAGGTGCATTCGCCATCAGCCACACTTGTTTTTCGTTTTCTATTTTCTTCAGCTCTTCACGGATAGTTGCAACATTTATCTTGCTCAATTGTTGTACTAGTTCTTCCCGGTCTTGCTGTAAATCTTTAAACGTTAACTGCGCTTCGACTAACTTCAGCTCCGTAACTGCAACCTGGTCCATATTTTGCTCGATTAGCTCATCCTTTTTCCCTGACCAGCCACGGAATAGATTCACGAACGAAAACCCCTCAAGTTTATTCAATTGTTGGCGCGCCTTTTGCAGATCCTGTTCATGCTGCTTAGTATCCTGCCCGGCATGCTGAATCTGGTGTTCAAGGCTTTCGATTTTCTTGTTCAGTTTTTCCGCTTCTAAAAGTTGAATGTGATACTGTTCTGATTGCTGTTGCAATTGCTGCCATCCTATATTCTTCACTCCTTTATAAATACATTGTAGTTGTTACATCCGCAATCGATTGCTAATACAGTTCATCCTCATCCTCTTCAAACAGATCCTGCAGCATTTTTTCACGGTGCTGCAAAAAATACGAGGTTACTTGATAATGCTCGGTTTCTTCATACTTCACCTGTTCGATGCCATGTTCATCAAATTGATAGATGACCGCATCCGGGAATCCGAGTAAAATTGGCGAATGTGTTGCGATAATGAATTGGACATTACCCTGTTTCACTAAATCATTCATCAATGTTAAAAACGCCAGCTGTCTTGTTGGGGATAATGCGGCTTCCGGCTCATCCAGTAAATAGATTGCCTGCCCTGTGAACCGGTGTTGAAACAGCGAGAAAAAAGATTCCCCGTGTGATTGATGATGAAGTGATTTCCCTCCGTATGCTTTATAACCATTCTGATCGGTCTCATCCAAATGTGAAGCAAACTGATAAAATGTCTCAGCGCGCAGAAAAAAGCCGTTCGTTACTTTTGGCCACCAGGAGAGCTTCACATAATCGCCCAGCGCGGATTCGGATTGATCCACATCATATGCCTTATAGTTTTGTGTGCTGCCCCCTGCCGGATTGAAGCCGATCTGATCTGCAATGGCTTCGAGCAATGTTGATTTACCCGCACCGTTTTCTCCAACAAAAAACGTAACCCTTGCGTCCACATCCAATTCATCCATATGCCGAATAAACGGAATCGAAAAAGGGTATTCGCTATAATCCGTTATTTCTTCTTTTTTAAGTTTGACTGATTTTAAAAACATCTGTTTTCTCCTTACTTTATACCGCAGCTATTATGATTCCGATGATAAATATACTTCCTCAAATGGCTGAATGATGACGAATCCTTCACCGGAAAAGGCCATTTGGATCGATTCATTGCTGCCGCGTCCAATAAGTGTTCGAAACGTAATATCGGTTACAAACTCCGGCTTCAAATTACCGGACCACGCAACGGTCGCATTTGGGTCAGTATATACTGTTTCACCAGGCTTAACGATTAATGTTAATGGCTCAAAATGGGTTGTAATCGCCACTTTTCCTTTACCGTCCAGCATGACATTGAATAAGCCGCCTGCCATCATACCGGCCATTTTGCGCATAAGTCGAATATCCCAATTGATCGATGGCTCAAATGCAAGCAGGTCATTGCCGTTCACGCACAGGCTTTCGTTCTGCAAATCAAAAATTGTAATCTTTTTACCTTGGTCCGCTAAATATAACCGGCCCTTCCCTTTCGCCTTCATTAGCTGCGTGCCTTCGCCGGTCAATGCTTTCTTAAACATTTTTGACACGCCATGCTCCAGCATGCGCTCACGCTCAAATATAATCGAACCGACATAGGCGATCATCGCGCCCATTTTCGACCATACTTCCCCGTTCAGATTCACTTCGAGTACACGATCGGTTTCCAATTCAAAATAATCATTTTCATTCTGGTCTTGCTGCGTCTTGTTGACAAAATCGCGAATGGAATAGTTCCCCATAAGTAAAACCTCCCTTTTTATGTTCTACGTATTAAACACTGTATAAGTTTCGAATTTTCTGCATTTTATAATTGTATTGATGTACGATTGTTTTCAATCACTACCATCTCAATAAAAATTCCATTACAATAAAAAAAGAGGTGATCATGATGGAATATCGACGTGAAATCGCTTTAGTGTACAGTGTTGAGGAAGCTATGACAAAGCTGAACATTATTAGAGGGCACGGTTTTTCCGAGCATGAAATCCATGTATTTTCAAAAGATATACATCCTTTACAATCACTGAAAATGTATACCGACATTCAAGTCCATCTAGCCGGCAACTGGCTCGACCAGCTTATCAGCTTTGTCACACGGAAAAATGTGTATGAAGTGAGTTTGCGAATTTTGCACTTGACTTCTGAAGAAACCGCCCATTATGGGCATGGCATAGAACTTGGGGCAATCTTCCTGTTTGCCGAGCACGAACACCCATATGAAAAGGAACCGAAAAAACAGCAAGCAGCATTCAATCTGTCTAGAGCTGTGGAATAATTTTATAAAAAACTGCCGTCGATAATAATGAATTTAATAATTAACGAACTAACGACTAAACTTATGATTATAAAATTCAAAATGACAAGAAATCGCTTAGGAAACGGTATGTTCAAAAAAAATGCAATGGTCCAGTGAACAATACTGTAAATTAATAGCGCAATAAACGTTCCAAAAGCTATAAAGGCAATGGTCAGCAACCTGCCCGAATTTGAAATATCTCCCGGCGGTGAATCTGCTGCAGTGAACAGCATTGAACCGATAAATAACACCGATAAGAAATAACAGCTGTAGCCGATCAGGCTGACCATGGCCGTATAGATGAAATAGTTTACAGCCTTAAAAATCTTCATCGTATAATATGCAAACTCCTATATTTTTCCGCAATGAATTCATCACTCACTTCCACACTTCATTTAATTTATCACTATAAAATGTAATGGCCTTTTTATATTTCTGAATTTGAGGGTCAGACGAAGTGGTTGCTAAATTTTTCAATAGAAGCTCCATTGAACGCTCATGTTCCTTCAAGTTAAACAATGTCATCGCATAAAATACTTGGATAGCTAAATTGTCAGGAAACTTCTCCAGCCCATTTTCAAGCGTATGTTTTGAATTTTCGTATTCACCAAGTGTTCTGTATGTACTGCCAAGACCTAAATAGGCATTCGCTAAATCTTCTTCATTCAGATCGCCTTGAATTGCCTTTTCATAATAAGGTACAGCATCCGATTCTTTTCCTAGCACATCGAAGCTCCATGCACACTGGTAATTTACATAGGCCTCATTCGGATGTTGTTCAACTAAATTCAATAATAGTTGATTGGATTGTTGCAATTCCCCATCGCTTCTTAAATCAATTGCCCTCTGTAGTTGATCGATTTCCTTCATAATTTTGTCCTCCTAAATCGTCTTTCCTTTAACTAGCATAATGGCTTTTTGTAAATTTCACTATAATAAAATAGGAGGATTTACCATATTATAGGTAAATATATTTTAATAATTTTCTAGTATTTTTCCTGCAAAGTTTCTTTTAGGGCGCTATAAAGCAAAAAAACACCTCAAAAATGATTGTAGTGTATACAAATCATTTAAGAGATGTTTCTTAGAGTGCTTTAATTAAAAATTATAGTGGAATATTCCCGTGCTTTTTGTATGGACGGTCTTCCTGCTTTGTTGAAAGCATATCCAATGCCTGGATCAGCTTAATACGTGTTTCACGTGGATCGATAACATCGTCCACCATACCGCGTGATGCCGCTACATAAGGATTAGCGAATTTTTCTTTGTATTCTTCAATTTTCGCTGCACGTGTTGCTTCCGGATCAGCCGATTTCGCAATTTCACCTGCATGAATAATGTTTGCCGCACCAGCAGCACCCATTACAGCGATTTCAGCATTCGGCCAAGCGAATACTAAGTCCGCGCCAATCGCTTTCGAGTTCAATGCTACGTACGCACCACCGTATGCTTTACGTAAAATAACTGTAATTTTCGGTACAGTTGCTTCAGAGTAAGCATAAAGGATTTTCGCACCGTGACGGATAATCCCGCCGTGCTCTTGTTTAACGCCTGGGAAGAAACCGGATACGTCTTCAAATGTAATAACAGGTACGTTGAATGCGTCACATGTACGTACGAAACGCGCTAATTTATCAGATGAATCGATATCTAATCCGCCTGCAAGGAATTTCGGCTGGTTACATACTAAACCAACTGATTCACCCGCGATACGTGCAAAACCAACAACGATGTTTTTCGCGAATTCTTTTTGCACTTCCATGAATGAACCTTCATCAACTACTTGTTCTACTACTTTACGAACATCATATGATTTTGTTTGGTCAATCGGCACAACATCAACAAGTTCTGAACGGAAATTATCGCCTTCTGGAGCAGCTTGTTTCGGTGCTTTTTCTCTGTTGTTCTGTGGTAAGTAAGAAAGTAATTGCTGAATTTGTGCAATTGCAGCTTCTTCGTTTTCAGCACGGAAGTGGGCATTCCCTGAAGTAGCGTTATGCACTTTAGAACCGCCAAGACCTTCAGCAGAAATTTTCTCACCTGTTACTGTTTCAATTACTTTAGGGCCTGTAATGAACATTTGAGATGTTTTATCAACCATTAAAATAAAGTCTGTAATCGCTGGTGAATAAACAGCACCACCCGCACAAGGTCCCATAATTACTGAGATTTGCGGAATTACACCAGAATAAATTGAGTTACGGTAGAAAATGTGACCATAGCCGTCAAGTGATAATACACCTTCTTGGATACGCGCACCGCCTGAATCGTTAATACCGATAAACGGCGTACCGTTTTTCGCTGCCAAATCCATTACCGCTGCGATTTTTTTCGCGTGCATTTCACCAAGTGCACCGCCGAATACTGTGAAGTCCTGTGCAAATAAATACACATTACGGCCATTGATTTTACCGAAGCCAGTAACTACGCCGTCACCAGGGCCTTCTAGTTTATCCATACCGAAATCAACAGTACGGTGTGTGATGAAAGGATTGATTTCAACGAATGACCCGTCATCCAATAACATATCAATACGTTCACGGGCAGTCATTTTCCCTTTTTCATGCTGCTTTTCGATACGCGCATCCCCGCCGCCAAGCTGGATCGCTTCTTTACGGTCATAAAGCTCATTAATTTTATCAAACATATCTGGAGTTACTGTCATTGTTGTCATCGTTATTTATCCCCTTTTCCGCTTTTATCGCATAATTCATAAAGTACACCAAATGAGTCTTTCGGGTGTAAAAATGCTACTTCCGCGCCGCCAGCACCTGGTCCCGGCTCTTCAGATAATAGTCGTACACCTTTTTCACGAAGTTCAGCCATGCGCTCACGAATACCCGTTACGCCGAATGCAACATGATGAATGCCTTCTCCGCGTTTTTCCAAAAAGCCATGGATTGCGCTTTTTTCACTCATTGGCTCAAGCAGCTCAATTTTAACGTTGCCTGCATCGATAAAAGCAACTTTTACTTGCTGTGATTCTACTTCTTCCATCTTTAATAATTTCAAGCCTAGCGTTTCTGTGTAATATGTAATACGTTCTTCGATATTACGTACGGCGATGCCGATATGATCCACTTTTTCCACGGTACTGACTCCCTTTTGAATAAAATTATTAATTCCGCCTCATCTGAATCGTGTCCAGACATTTGTTCGAGGCTTTTTTTTTTTAATGGGTGTTTGGACTCCCAATAAAAAATTTTAAAATTTCGAAAATGTAAAATCCAATGTACTTGAGAATTCCTTCAAATTTGATAAACTAGTACTAGTTCATATTGAAGGAGCGAAAAGAATGAGCAACAAAAAGTTTCAAAAAATAGTCGTTTATTCAATGGTTGTTATCATGTTAATCTCAACTGTTGCAATGGGTGTCGCAGCAATTATGTAATGGATGTTTATGCATCCATTTTTTTTATTTCATCCCCTTGAACGATTGCTTGATGACCAGGTATTCATCCATTTCTTCAATAAACTGGTACAATGCGGCCATGGCGAGGAATGTTTCGTGATCATTTGGCAATGGCATTTTGGCGAACTCTTCTTTTACTTTGTCGAGTTTTTCCAAAAAGCGGCTTGCCGTATTTCCTGAATGGACGTGTTCGCTCAAGTCTTCCATGAAGGCTGCAATTAAAGTAGCCTGCTCTGTCATTACCGGCAGTGTCGTAATCTTCGGCAACACGCGCTCTATAATTTCCAGCTGTCTTTCACGCATATCAAAATACAGATAAAATGTATTTTCTTTACGCGTCACGTGATTTTCAACATCTTGGAATGCCAGCGCTTTTCCTGCCTCGACCACTTTCGCCATCTCAATCAGTTCATGACCGTCCCATAATGTATCGCCATCTCTCAAATACCCTGCGATTTCCGCAAGAATTTTCTTCAATAGCGACTCCAATTTTTCGCGGTGATAATACAGGCCCTGCTGGATATCCGGCATGTACATATTTACGACTAAACCAACCCCATAACCGATTGCCATTAAGTAAAATTCATTAATTAGCAGATCGACCGTAAAATTGCCTGTCAAATAAATGTGCATCATAATTACCGAACTTGAGATAAAACCTTCCACAACCTTTAGTGAAACGATTGTCGGAATGAAAAGAATCATAACAATCCCTAAAACAACCGGCGAATAACCGAATATTTCGAAAAATACAAATGCATAAGCAATCCCGATAAATGTTGAAACAATCCGGGTATACACTGCATGGAGAGATTTACGTTTTGTTGGTTGAATGCTTAAAATCGTCAGAATACCAGCTGCCGTGAAAAACTGCAAATCAAAATATTGGGCAATTGCTATCGCAACAGCAGCACCTATGGCTGTTTTTAATGTACGATAGCCGATTGAAAATTTCTTCATATCGGTTGAACTCCCCCGTTATAGGTGTGCAGCGGGTACGTACAATACGCACCCGTTACACAATAACTCTAGTAGTATTAGATTTCTTCGCAGTTTTCCTCGAAGTGACCTTGAAGGTTTGTTACAACACTCATCGGGTCATGTCCTTCGATTTCAAAGCGGCCAACTTCTCCTACAACCTGTCCATCTTTCAATAAAATGAATGATGGAGATGATGGGATATGATCTTCACCGAAATAATAACGTGCAGCTGCAGTTGCCTCTTTATCTTGACCAGCAAATACAGTTACTAAATGGTCAGGACGTTTGTCGTAATGTACAGCATGTGTTGCTGCAGGACGTGCAATACCGCCAGCACAGCCACATACAGAATTCACCATAACAAGAGTTGTACCTTCACGAGCAAACGCTGCTTCCACATCTTCCGGAGTGCGCAGTTGTTCATAACCTGCTGCTTCCATCTCTGCACGTGCAGTCGTTGTAATTTGTTGCATAAATAAATCATAATCCATGTTCATAAGCTTTTTAGCCCCTTTCTATGTTCCTTTTTATCATAGCAAGGTTACGAAAGATGTGCAAAGACTCTTGATTATCATTATTTTCATTCAGCGGAAACTCCCGCTGAATGAAAATAAGCCTCCGGCGGATGTCACAGATTTTTTAAAGGAATTATAGAGGTTTCCAGCCTAAAAGCGTCGCATCATGCGAACGGCTGACTGACCCACTTCGTGTGGGTCCAAACTCAAAAAATCTGGACACAATTACGCCAAGGCGTAATTGATTTATTCATTTTTTTCGCCAAATAATGCATTAACCCCCTGTGTTACCGTTAGCTGGCCATGCAATATTTCTTCCTCAAGTGACCGGACCTGCTTTTTGCGTTCCGGATTTTTATAGAACGAATCGATTAAATGATCGGTAATCATCGTATGGAACCAGTCGCGCGTTTGTTCATGGCGACGTATCGTCCAATAATCCGATTGCTTGATCGTCTGCTCAAACTCCATCAGCATATCCCAAACCTTGTCGAGCCCCGTTTTTTCAAGGGACGATACGGTCAGTGAAGTACTAAGCCATCCAGGTGTCGATGGCTGTAGGAAATGAAGGATCTGCTTGTATTCCTGCATTGTCCGGCGTGCAGGGCGTACATTGTCCCCGTCCGCTTTATGGACGATAATGCCGTCTGCAAGCTCCATAATGCCCTTCTTCATCCCTTGAAGCTCATCTCCCGCACCTGTTAAAACTAGCAGCAGGAAGAAGTCGACCATGCCGCGCACATATGTTTCACTTTGGCCGACACCGACTGTTTCAATCAAAATGACGTCATAGCCTGCCGCTTCGCATAACAGCATCGTTTCACGGGATTTTTTATGGACACCGCCTAATGTACCGGCACTCGGTGATGGACGAACAAATGCATTTTCCTGGCGCACCAGCTCTTCCATTCGCGTTTTGTCCCCTAAAATACTGCCGCCTGAAAGCGATGAGCTCGGGTCGATCGCAAGAACTGCAACACGCTTCCCCATTTTGCACAGCATCGTACCGAATGCTTCGATAAACGAACTTTTTCCAGCACCCGGTACACCGGTGATGCCAATTCGGATTGAATTGCCCGTATAAGGCAATAACTCCTGCAGCAGTTTCTGTGCTTCTTCCTTATGGGCATTGTTCGAGCTTTCAATGAGCGTGATCGCTTTTGCGAGCGAAGTACGGTTACCCGCACGTACTTCGCTGGCCAGCGTCTGTAGATCAAGTGCTTCCTGCTTTTTTTTCCGGAACTTTTTCGGGTTTGAATAGCTCATACCATCATGACCACCCTTCACACCATCCATGACAAATAAAGCGCTCTTCTCGTCTTGAGGCATCACTACTCTGCCACTTCCTCATAACCTAACTTTTTATAAATTTCTTCTATAATACGGATTGCCGATACCGGAATTACTGTACCTGGACCGAAGATAGCTGCTGCACCTGCTTTATACAGATAATCATAGTCCTGAGCTGGGATTACACCGCCGCAAATGACGATAATGTCCTCGCGACCTAATTTCTTCAGTTCAGCTACAAGTTCAGGCACTAATGTTTTATGACCAGCTGCTAAAGAAGATACTCCGATGCAGTGTACGTCGTTTTCATTTGCCATTTGTGCTGTTTCTTCCGGTGTCATGAACAATGGAGAAATATCGACATCGAAACCTAAGTCCGCATAGCCAGTTGCAACAACTTTCGCACCGCGGTCATGTCCGTCTTGTCCCATCTTCGCCACTAAAATACGTGGACGGCGACCTTCTGCTTCCAGGAAGTCTTCTGTCATTTGCTTCACTTCTGTAATCATTTCATCATCCGAGAAGTTTGCAGAATAAACACCTGAAATTGAGCGGATAACCGCTTTATGACGGCCAGATACTGCTTCAATCGCATCCGAAATTTCACCTAATGATGCACGTGCTCTTGCCGCATCTACTGCAACAGCCAATAAGTTTTCAGAACCGTCTTCAGCCGCTTTTGTTAAGCGCGCTAAATGTTTTTGTACTTCCACTTCATCACGTGTAGCCTTCATTTTTTCAAGACGGGCAATTTGTGATTCGCGTACGATTGCATTGTCGATATCTAAAATGTCGATTGGATCTTCTTCAGCAAGACGGTATTTGTTTACGCCGACAATCGTTTCTGTTTTTGAATCGATTTTCGCCTGACGTTTAGCCGCTGCTTCTTCAACTTTCATTTTTGGAAGTCCTGTCTCAATCGCTTTCGCCATTCCGCCAAGAGCTTCGATTTCTTCGATTAATGCCCATGCTTTTTCTGTCAGCTCTTCTGTCAGTTTTTCAACATAGTACGAGCCGCCCCATGGATCGATTACTTTTGTCATTCCTGTTTCTTCTTGCAGGAATAGCTGTGTATTACGTGCAATACGAGCCGAGAAGTCTGTCGGTAAAGCAATTGCTTCATCCAGTGCGTTCGTATGAAGCGACTGAGTATGACCCATCGCTGCCGCGTTTGCTTCGATTAATGTACGAGTTACGTTATTGAATGGATCTTGTTCTGTTAAACTCCAGCCTGATGTTTGCGAGTGTGTACGAAGTGCAAGAGACTTCGAATTTTTCGGATTGAATGTAGACATCATTTGTGCCCAAATGCGACGTGCTGCACGCATTTTCGCAACTTCCATGTAATAGTTCATACCAATTGCCCAGAAGAACGATAAACGCGGTGCAAATGCATCAATGTCAATGCCCGCTTTTAAACCAGTACGTACATATTCAAGGCCGTCTGCCAATGTATACGCAAGCTCGATATCATTTGTCGCACCCGCTTCTTGAATATGGTAGCCCGAAATGGAAATCGAGTTGAATTTCGGCATGAATTTCGCCGTATATTCAAAAATGTCTGCAATGATTTTCATCGACATTGCCGGTGGATAAATATATGTGTTACGTACCATGTATTCTTTTAAAATGTCGTTTTGGATCGTACCGGCCAATTTATCGGGTGTTACTCCTTGTTCTTCAGCTGCAACGATGTAGAATGCAAGAATCGGTAAAACTGCTCCGTTCATCGTCATCGATACCGACATTTGATCAAGTGGAATGCCGTCGAATAAAATTTTTGCATCTTCAACTGAATCGATTGCAACGCCGGCTTTTCCGACATCCCCTGTTACACGTGGGTGATCCGAGTCATAACCGCGGTGTGTTGCCAAGTCGAATGCTACTGAAAGCCCTTTTTGACCCATTGCCAAGTTACGACGGTAGAAAGCATTTGATTCTTCCGCAGTCGAGAAACCTGCATATTGACGCACTGTCCATGGACGCGCTACATACATTGTCGGATATGGTCCACGAGTATTTGGTGCAATACCAGCCACATCTTTTAAATGTTTTGCGTCTTGAATATCTTCTTTATTGTAGACAGAATTCACTTCGATGCCTTCATTTGTCACGTACGAGCCTGTAGAAGTAAGTTGCTCTTGTTTTAATACATCTTCAATGACAACCGTTGCGAAATTTGCTTTACTCATTGTTGTACCCCCTTCACGCTCATCACGACATCCGATAGCTTTTCAACGATGTTCTGACCTGCATAAATAAAGCCGTTTAAGCCGTTTGCAATCCATGCCGCTTCATCTTCTTTATATTTACCTGCTGCATCCAATACAACCGATTGTTTTTTGTTTTCAAGTAATGCCGGCATAATCGCTTTTGTATCTTCATCTGTTGCAGCTACGACTACATAGTCATAGTCGGCACTTGCCAGCCAAGTTGTTGCATCCTCAATTGTTTGGAATCCTGCTGTTTGATATGCTACAACGCCTGCTGTTGCGAAGAATCCTTGTACAAAATCTGCGCGCGGCTTGTAGTTTTTCAGTTCGCCGAATGTTAAAATCGCTGTTTTGATTCCAGTTTGTGCATAAGTAGCACGTAAATTTTCAAATGGAATGGCAAGACGTTTTACATCTGCAAATTGAGCATTTTCAGTTGTTACTACTGTATCTTGCGGGTTTGCATAAATGTTTGTACCAATTAGTGAATGCTTGCGTGTTTCTACTTGCTTCATGCGCGCCTGATACACTTCCTCGATTTGAGCATTGATACCGTATGCTTCCAATCCGCCAGCAATTTCGATTTCTAAAAACAGTGCCCATGCTTCTTTTACATAGTCTGCTGTTAATGATTCGATAAAGTACGAACCGCCTGATGGATCGATTACATTTGTTACATGTGATTCTTCTTTCGTAACAAGGGAAACATTACGCGCAATACGGATCGACTGCCCTGATACACCTGTCAATGCATCATGCGGGTGTACCGTAATTACATCTGCACCGCCGATTGCTGCTGAGAACGCTTCATTGCCTGCACGTAATAAGTTTACATAAACATCGTATTTCGAGAAGCTGCGTACCGAAGTTTCCACTACGACCGGGACAGCGCTTGCTTCATTGCCGAATGCTGAAGCAAACGCTTTCCATAATACTTTGAAGGCACGAAGTTTTGCTACTTCTGCAAAGAATTGTGTATCGACAGCGAACTGTACGAAAAACTTCTGTTCAAATGCTTTAAAATCTTCTACCGTATTGGCAAGTTTAGCTGCTTGTGCAAGCGCAATCGCAAGCTCTTGTACAGCATTGGCACCGTCATTATGGAACGGAATCGTATTTGCACAAAACGTGCGAACGTTTGGATAGTCAGCTAATTCTACTGTTTCAGGTGAAACAATATAGCCTACAACGTCATTGCGTTTAGCTTCGTCAATATATTTGAATACATCCAGCACTGCATCTTCAGCAGAAGCGACGATAAATTTAAATGAATTTTCCGACAAATAAGCAGCGAGTTTTTCGCTGTCTTGTTCAGACCAGTCAAATGCAACCGGGCTGTTGATTGTAATCATTTCATTGCCGCGCGATAAGCTATCCTCGATATTGGCAAAAAAGCTAGCTGCATCATCACCAGCAATTTGCTGTGCAACAGTGAAGCTTGTCTGTTTTGTTAAAGAACGGATTGTTGATACTTGTTTTTCCAGTTGGTCTCCCAATTTTTCGATTAAGCTTTCTTCTGTATAAAGTGGGTCAAGCGTGATATTTTCAATTGTCTTTGTAAATAAGGATTCAAACGGTTTTCCTTTTAGTGCTTTTACCGCTTCTTCCTTCCACTGCTCATAGCTAGCTGTTTGAAATTCGATCTCTTTCATATTCATTGACATGTGGTCGCTAAGTAGCTTCCCCCCTTGTTATATTTCTGTACTATAGTTTACACGAGAATGTTCTGACAATAAAGAGAAAAAAAACGTGAAAGCCTTATTTTACAGGCTTTCACGGCGTTTTTAGTAGACTGACATCTTCTGTTTATCGACATTTTCGAGAATTTCTTTCACACGAGATAAGAATTTACCACAAATCATACCATCTAAAATTCTATGGTCTAAAGATAAACATAAATTCACCATAGAGCGTGGAGCAATCATATTACCCTGTACTATTACAGGTCTTTTTACAATACTTTCCACCTGCAAAATTGCTGCCTGTGGATGATTGATAATGCCCATTGACTGAACAGAACCAAATGATCCGGTATTGTTGACTGTAAATGTACCACCTTGCATATGCTCCAATTTCAGTTTTCCGTTGCGTACAAGATGCGCATATTCATGAATTTCTTTCGCGATGCCTTTAATCGATTTTTCATCGACATTTTTAATGACCGGCACGAATAATGCATCATCAGTAGCTACAGCAATCGATAAATTAATATCTTTCTTTTGAATGATTTTATCTTCCGCCCAAACCGAATTGATAATCGGGAATTCTTTTAGCGCCTGGGAGATCGCTTTTAGGAAAAATGCAAAATACGTCAGATTGAATCCTTCTTTTTTCTTGAAATCTTCTTTTATGCTGTCACGGTATTCAACAAGTTCTGTCACATCAACTTCCATCATCATCCATGCATGCGGAATTTCATGTGTGCTGCGCAGCATATTTTTCGCAATCGCTTTACGCACTTGCGTAACCGGAATTTCAATATCTCCAGCAGCAACAGGAATGTCCTGTTTAGGCTGAGGAGCAGTTGCCGGAGCTTGTGTTGTACCTTGTGCTGACGCTTGAGAAGATGATTCTTGTTTTGGCTCCGCGAATGCTGTTGGTTGTTCGTCATTCGAAATATCCTGATTTGTCGGCTTACCTGCAGCAACATAAGCTTCAACATCTTTTCTTGTAATCCGATTGCCGACACCTGTGCCGGTAATCTGGGCCAAGTCGACATCATGTTCATTCGCCAATGCTAAAACAGCAGGTGAAAAACGACCAGGCTTGCGTTCTGTGCGCACCGGTTTGTCTTCTTTTTTCGCTGACGGTTTTTCTTCTTCTTTCTTCTGTGAGCCGGCATTTAGAATTGCCGAGCTGACTTTCGAGCTTTTTTCTGCCGGTGCTGGCGGCATTTCAGAGCCTTCCACTTCAATCGCGCATACAACTGCGCCTACCGGCAATGTTTCGCCTTCGTTTGCGATTAACTCTGTAATTACCCCTGCAAACGAAGAAGGGATTTCGGCATTAACTTTATCTGTTGTTACTTCTGCTAATGGATCATATTTGTTTACTTTATCTCCCACTTGGACAAGCCAGCGTTCAATCTTACCTTCTGTCACACTTTCTCCAAGTTGCGGCATGACGATATTTTGAATTGTCATTAAACAATCCCCCTTTAACTAATAGGCCTTTGCTGTTTATTTAGGATTCTTAAACAATCCCAATTCTATTAACTAGAATTCAGCGAGTTCGCGAATTGCTTTTTCTACTTTGTCAGGATTAATCATGAAGAACTTTTCCATTGTTGGTGCGTATGGCATTGCAGGTACATCCGGTCCCGCAAGACGCTTGATCGGTGCATCCAGTTCGAATAGGCAATGCTCTACAATAATGGCTGCCACTTCACTCATAATGCTGCCTTCTTTATTGTCCTCTGTGATAAGAAGGATTTTCCCTGTTTTTCTAGCCGCTTCAATAATAGCTTCCTGATCTAACGGGTAAACGGTACGCAAATCTAAAATGTGCGTTTCGATGCCGTCTTTTGCCAGACGTTCTGCTGCCTGCAATGCAAAATGTACTGCAAGACCGTACGTAATGACTGTGACATCATCACCTTCACGCTTCACATCGGCTTTTCCGATTGGCAATGTATAATCATCTGTCGGCACTTCGCCTTTAATAAGACGGTATGCACGTTTATGTTCGAAAAATAGTACCGGATCCGGATCGCGAATGGCTGCTTTTAACAGTCCTTTTGCATCATATGGTGTTGAAGGAATGACAATTTTCAAACCAGGTGTCCCAGCAAACATCGCTTCTACCGATTGTGAGTGATAAAGGGCACCATGAATTCCCCCACCAAATGGCGCACGCACAACTAAAGGACAGCTCCAATCATTGTTTGAACGGTAACGAATTTTCGCCGCTTCCGAAACAATCTGGTTTACAGCAGGCATAATAAAGTCCGCAAACTGCATTTCAGCAATCGGACGCATGCCGTACATTGCTGCACCGATTGCAACACCCGCAATCGCACTTTCCGCTAACGGTGTATCCAGTACACGCGCTTCGCCGAACTGGTCATACAGGCCTGTTGTCGCTTTGAACACGCCGCCTTTTAACCCAACATCTTCACCTAAGACGAAGACGCGGTCATCTCGCTCCATTTCTTCTTTCATCGCTAAGTTAATCGCATCAATATAAGAAATTACCGGCATTACGCATCTTCTCCTTCCGCATACACAAAACGCAATGCATGTTCTGGCGAGGCATAGGCTGCATTTTCTGCATAATCTGTCGCTTCATTGACAGTATCCATAATTTTTTTGTTCATTTCTTCCAATAGCGCATCGTCCGCTATACCGTTGTCTTTTAAGTATGTTTCAAATAAAATAATCGGGTCTTTCGCTTTTCCTTCTGCAATATCCTCAGCTGTACGATATTGACGATCATCATCATCCGAAGAATGGGCTGTCAATCGGAACGAAACTGTTTCGATCAATGAAGGCCCTTCACCGCGACGTGCACGATCTGCCGCTTCTTTCACCACTTTGTATACTTCCAACGGATTTTTGCCGTCTACCGTTACACCAGGCATCCCGTAGCCGATTGCACGGTCTGATACTTGTGCACAGCCCAGTTGACGCTCTACCGGAACAGAAATTGCATATTGGTTGTTTTCTACCATGATAATAACCGGCAATTTGTGTACGCCCGCAAAGTTTGCTCCTTCATGGAAGTCACCTTGGTTTGACGAACCTTCACCGAGTGTTACAAATGTGATAAAGTCCTTTTGCTGCATTTTTCCTGCAAGTGCAACACCGACCGCATGCGGTACTTGTGTCGTTACAGGAGAAGAACCCGTAAGTATACGATTTTTCTTTTGCCCGAAATGCCCCGGCATTTGACGCCCGCCAGAGTTCGGATCTTCTGCTTTCGCAAACGCCGAAAGCATTAAATCTTTTGCTGTCATCCCAAAATGAAGGACAACCCCCATATCACGATAATACGGCGCAATATAATCCTTTGTATGATCAAGGGCAAAGGCAGCACCTACTTGAGCCGCCTCCTGTCCTTGGCATGAAATAACAAATGGTATTTTGCCTGCACGGTTTAACAGCCACATCCGCTCATCAATACGGCGTGCCATTAACATTGTTTCGTACATTTTCAGTACATCTTCATCCGTTAATCCCAATTGTTCATGTGTAATATTAGTGTCCGTCATAAAATACCCCCTTGTCACTGTTAAAAATGAATTGCTTTGCCTTCAATCGCCAGCGCGGCTTCCCCAATAATTTCGCTCAACGAAGGATGCAAATGCACCATCTGTCCAACTTCCCATGGTGAGGCATTTAAGAACAAGCCAAGTGCAGCTTCGGAAATTAAATCCGTTGCGTGCGGTCCGATTAAATGGACACCGACAACATCATTCGAACTTTCATCCGCAACTACTTTCACAAAGCCTGCTGTTTCACCATAAACAATCGCTTTACCGATCGCTTTAAACGGGAATGTTGTTGTCACAACTTTATAGCCGTTGTTTTTCGCTTGCTCTTCCGTAAGGCCGACACTTGCAACTTCCGGATTACTGTAGACGCCTCGTGCAATATTTGCATAATGCAGTGGAATCGAATTCTGTCCCGCAATATGCTCGACAGCACGAATTCCTTCATGTGAAGCAACATGTGCCAACTGCATTCCGCCGATAACGTCTCCTATAGCATATATATGACGTTCTTTCGTCTGGAAATGTTCGTTTACTGAAATATATCCCTTTTCCAGTTCGATTTCCGTGTTCTCCAAGCCGATGTTTGACGTGTTCGCTACCCTTCCAACTGAAAGTAAAAGTGCTTCCGCTGAAATGGTTTCATCATTCACTTGTAGTGATACATTTTCCTTTGTATCAATTGCCGAAGGATCGAGTTTTACATTGAAATGAACGTTTACCCCGCGCTTTTTCAAAGATTTCAGCATCTCTGCGGAAATTGCTGCATCTTCAGTCGGCAACAGACGGTCACCTAGCTCGATAATCGTAACTTCGACATCGAAATCAGTAAGCATTGACGCCCATTCGACACCGATTACGCCACCACCGATAATAATAGCCGACTTCGGTAGCTTTTCGATTGTCAGGAATTCATCTGATGTGAATACCTTTTTCCCGTCAACTTTCAATCCGTCCAATGTTCGAGGGCGTGAACCCGTCGCAATGATGACGTTTTGCGGCACAAGCATTTCATTTTCAGTCCCATCATTCATTTCCACTGAAATCGTACCTGGCATCGGAGAGAAAATAGATGGGCCTAAAATGCGGCCAAAACCGTCATACACATCGATCTTTCCTTTTTTCATTAAGTGCTGGACACCTTTGTAAAGCTTATCTACAACGGTAGCCTTTCTTTGTTGGACACGTTCAAAGTCGATTTTGACATCATTTACTTCCACTCCAAAATCAAGTGCCTTTTTCGATTGTACATATACTTCCGCACTTCGGAGCAATGCTTTTGTAGGAATACAGCCCGCATGCAGGCATGTACCCCCCATTTTATTTTTTTCGACGATTGCCGTTTTCAATCCGAGCTGTGACGCACGAATCGCGGCTACATAACCGCCTGTGCCTCCGCCTAAAATAACGACATCATAATCTTTCGCCATAACCGACACCCCTTTTTCCAGTTACAAAATCAATTTCTTCTTTCGTAATCGCTTCTTAGCGACCGTTTAAAATATTTTTTTCGTTTTGAAGGAACTGACTGCGGGATTTCGCTACACGAGCAATACGCTCTTCTGCTAAACGGTTTGCTGCTAAATAAGTTGGAATATCTTCTTCTTTTGAAATAGCAAAAATCTTTTCCAAGCTTGTGTAGATCGTTTCAACACGCTTCATTGCACGCTCGCGATTATAACCGTATAGCTCATCTGCTACGTTAATAACCCCGCCTGCATTAATCACGTAATCCGGTGCATAAACAATCCCTAAATCATGCAGTACTTTACCATGTCTTGATTCTGCCAGCTGATTGTTTGCAGATCCAGCGATAACCTTCGCTTTTAAAGTCGGAATCGTTTGATCATTGACAATTGCGCCAAGAGCACATGGAGAGAAAATATCCACATCTTGTGCGTAAATTTCGTCAGGTGCTACAGCTACCGCTCCGAAATCTGCAACGACACGGTCGATTGCTTGCTGATTAATGTCAGTTACGATTAGTTTCGCTCCTTCATTATGCAAGTATTCACATAATGTGTACGCAACATTCCCAAGACCTTGAACCGCTACTTTACGGCCTGCCAGCGAGTCATCTCCAAACGCTTCTTTCGCTGCTGCCTTCATCCCTAAAAATACACCATACGCTGTAATTGGCGATGGATTGCCAGAGCTGCCGAATGCCGGTGAAATACCTGTTACATAATTTGTTTCTTCATGGATTAAATCCATATCTGCAACCGTTGTACCTACATCTTCTGCCGTAATATATCGACCATTCAAACCTTGAATGAAACGTCCTAATGCACGGAACATTTCTTCATTTTTATCCTTGAACGGATCTCCAATAATAACTGTTTTACCGCCACCTAAATTTAAGCCTGCCGCCGCATTTTTATAAGTCATACCACGTGCTAGACGAAGTGCATCTTCAATAGCTGCTTCCTCTGAGGCATATGTCCACATGCGCGAACCCCCAAGAGCTGGACCCAATGTTGTATCATGAATAGCAATAACCGCTTTTAACCCCGATGCCTCATCTTGGCAAAAGACTACTTGTTCAAAATCATATTTCTGCATGTACTTGAAAATTTCCATAACACTATACCCCTCCACTCAAGAAAGCGCTTACTTTCTCGTATATTATTATTTTCTGTTAATTAAAGATAATAAATACTTAAATTTGTATAATTTTATTATCGTTATTTTTACAATACTTATAAATCTAAAAGGATGCAACTAGAAATCCTTAATTTGACTTAAATTAGAATATTCGGACAATTTTTACCTGAAAATATACCGGAAAACCGTGCGAAAATACTTTTAAAAACACTATTTCAGTATAGTAATTTTAGTTTTATTGCGCTAATTTCATATTTCCATTCTATGAATCTATACCCGATTATTGACTTTCTCTGCCTGCATTGTAAAATTAAGTGATACTAAAATAATCTGAGACATTGTTTCAATTACTGCTTTTTTGTCTGGAGGAGGTCTGTAAATGGCACGTATGGCTGCATTTATCGTACTAGTCATTCCCGCAATTTTAATGGCTGCCGGGATAAAATTTATGCGAGATACATTATTCGGTATTTTAATTTCACCATTTCCATGGATTTGGTTACAATTCATCGTCGGTGCCATATTTTTTGCCGTTTCATTTTTATTTTTTGCAGGGTTTTTACTGTACAGGGATCGCAAGCGCGGTAAAGTATCGGAGCGCTGGCAGAAATAAAGACAGAAAAAAATCAAATTTCTCCTAACAGGGAAATTTGATTTTTTTCGTATATTCAGTTAATTCTCCACTCAAGAAGAGTAATGTTATTGTGGGCTTCCACAAAATTATTAAGCTAAAAGTAATCAGGTAATTACTTCCATTTTCCATTTTAACAAATCAAACTTGTCGATTTTTCTGGGCTTCCTGAACTAAATGCGGAAAATCCGTAATCCACCCTTTTACAATCGAATGGGGATTTTTTAAGAAAGATTCATTTCCCTGGATTGCGTAAAAACGCATGCCGATATTGGCTGTATTGCAAGCCTCTAAATATTGACTTTTATAGTAGCGTTTATGTGCATGAATTGCATCGAAGAAATTTTGCTCCGCTATTGTGGCCCAATAGAATTTTCTCGTAATAATATACGCTGTCTCGATATCCGGGCGAATCTCTTTTACAATTTTTAACAAAGAATCGTGGAATGACGAGAAATGGCTGTTTACAGGTAAGCTGATCGTTTGCAGTAATTCCTTCAGAACATGCTCATTCGTTAATAGCGACTCTTTCAGCTCTACATTCAACGCAATATTTTCGGCATTCGCCCAATCCAGTACATCGGCAAAGGCAATCATCCGGTCACGACGAAAGAGCCGTTTAAACCGCGGACCTAATTTATAGTGAATGAGCTCCTCATAAGAACACTGATTAACCATTTTGTTAATACCGGCCAGTCTCTTTAAGTCGTTGTCATGGAATACTACTAAAATACCATCATTTGAAACTTGGAGATCCAGTTCAATGCCATCTGCCCCAAGTTCTTTCGCTTTTTTAAAGGCAGCAAACGTATTTTCTAAGTGAAAACTTGATGCCCCTCGGTGGGCAAAAATGGGTATGTTATTCATTATACATTCAACTCTCCATTATCTATTAAAAATCGTCCATTTGTTATAGACGTTAAAACAGTGGACTTTTTGCCAATCTGTATATATGTACCAGGATATGCTTCTTTCGTCACATGAATCTCTGCTTTACTAACTTTGCGCAAGTCGTTCATTAATTGTTTAATTTCCCGATCTAAATTTTGCGCTGTTTCTTTATTGGAAGCGAGCTTTTGTTTGGTTAGCTCCAGTGCCGTCAATTGTCGTTGTGTTAACGTATGTATAACAGGTAGGATGCGTTCTATTTGTTCCTCGAGCTGCATCATATCTTCCTGCATTGATTTTAGCAGCGATGCCTTGTATTGGATGACCTCAAGACATTGTGATTTGTTTATGCTATTAATGATTAATTCAGTCGGTCTTTCCAGTCGGTTTCCTGTAAATGCCGAAACGATTGTACTTTTTGCGATTGCTGTTCCACCGATGATTTTCCCTTTCTGTTCATCAACCAAAATGGAATGTGCGGATAAATTCGAACCTAATGAATAAAATCCAATATTCAGATTTTGACCTGCGACTAGATGCGCGTCATTTACATGTTTAACGAATATATCCCCGGCAGCTTCTACAAGTGTTTCACCTAACCCGAATATGCCTCCCCGAATAAAAATATCTCCGTAAAGGGACTTAATCAGTTTTGCGCCGGATACACCTTCTAGATGTTCGATTGAAATGTCACCATTTGCAACAACGGAAAATCCTGGTTGGACGGTTCCTTTAATCGAGACAGATCCATTAAATTCAATATTTCCGGTTTCGATGCCGACATCACCGACAATTGGTAAATGCTGATTCACACTCACCATTCCTTGGTGTTCTTCAACTACCCCGCTAATTTTCGAGCGAAGTACCGTTTTACCTTCTTCTTCAACTTCATAGGCCGATTTTCGGTCATATTTCAACGGCACATCTCGCCCCAAAGGAGCAGGAATCGATTCCCCATAAATATTTATTCCCGGGATACCTGGCTGTGCATGAACTTTTTCACCAAGCCATGCGCCTTCTTCAATTTCATAAATGAAGTTCATATCATAATAATCCGCTTTGCCATCTTCCCTTATAACCGGTTTTCGTTCAGGTAATTCTAAGTAGGTAATTTGTGCATCTTCCCCTTTGACAGGTGGTGTTCCTTGCGCAATCAATGTTGCTTTCGCAGTGACAATGGATTCCAGTTGCACATTTAAAACCCCGTGTGTGATATTATCTTCAGCTAACAGCTTCTGAACCTTTTTCTGTATAGATTGTACATTTTCTTTTATATACTCCGCTGTCTCATATAGAAAAAGCGATGCCGACATTTTATCTCGGGATATTTCGATTACAATCGATGGAAGCCATATACCGATTTCAACAGGGGTGTCACTTACTTCATTTAGTCCCTCTTTTAATAATGCAAAATTCGTTAGTTTAATACGAGGATTTTGGCGCACAATCGTTTCGAAGTCTTTTAGCATAAAACCAGGCTGTCGTGTTAGCAAATATACTTTCCCATCATTTTTTATTATTTCAAAAAAGTGATTTTCATGAATAACCATGCCATTCCACCTCCTCTTACATTACAGTATATACATATTTTTGATAATTGTTTAGTTAAAAATTGGATTGTAAGGAGGTTTTTTAGCATATCCATCAAATTAGTCGAAAAGTATCTGCCTCATAAGTGAGAAACAACTAAAATATTTTATTATAGTGAACGTTGGAATTGGAGTAAATTATGATACATATCTGACAGGTCTTTTAAATATTTTTCATCCCGTGTTTCAATAGCCCTAAGTGTACGATTGATCATTAAAATATCTAGTTCGATTGAATTGGTTAAGTTTTGATGGTTTATATTATTTTCGATAATCTCATTTCTTAATGTACCCAGCTCATTTAAATAATTTTCAAGCTCCATTTCCATCGTTTGAAGCTGTGTATCGCTTAATGTACCGAGCAGCAATATATCGTTATAGCACGTTTCACGTTGAACATGTAGTTCTTCTTTATATTTTTTTACAACATCATCCGGAGAATTGACCGTTGTTGTAGGAGATGCATCAAAGTCTTGCGGTAATCTTACAAGCAGAAAAAACGTCAGGACGCCGAGAAGGATCAATACGAATTTCCATCGTTTCATTTATCATCGCTCCTTATTGTTGTCCCCCTATTCTACTGCGAAATTATATTAATAATGTGAAATTAATATTAAAATCCTATGACAACAAAAAAAGTGTCCAGCACCAGCTAGACACAAAAAGAATAATACGTTATCAAACATATTATCCAAAGAAAGGAGGTAAAAACGAAGACGAAGAATTTCTTAGCCTTGCTATCTAATTTTACCCGTTGTTATTTTTTGTTAAACGTAAATTACAAATTTTTTTATACGTGTAATGTGAGTTACAACAATTATAGTTTCCCAAAGTCTAAAAAATCTTCTTTTAGGTTAAAATACTCATAAATTACCAATGAATGTAAAAGGATGATTATGAAATGAGTGTTATTGTACTTGATAACAAAAGGCTTTTTCTAAAAAGAATTAAAAATTATGAGTTGAATACTGAGAAAATCTATTATAGAAATGATAAACCAGAGGAAAGATTTCTTTTCCTGTTCCTTATGAATGAGGATGAACTATGGAGTGAATATAAGTTCAAATATTTATATATTCAGATGTTTGATGGCAGTGAATATAAGTATTTCTCTGATAAGAAATTATATAACATTTTGAAGAAAATGGATGAATACTTTAAGGAAGCCGAATTAAGTGAGATAGAAGACTGCTCTTATGATAGTTCGGAAGACTGCTACTATGTTAGTGAAGATTTGAAAGAGATAATGGAAAATGACGAGCATCTAGCGCAAGCTGTCGATAGTTATGTAATTATCAAGGATACATTCATATTCGTTGATGAAGACATTTCTTTTATAGCGGAGAGGATGGATAATTCTTTTGGAACAGTATAATACTAAAAAAAAGCCTTCTTAAACCGCCGAATGACACTGTTTAAGAAGGCTTTATTAATAAAGTAATGTTCTCGTAATAAAAAATAAGTTTACGAGCCGAAATATAATCAAACTACTAATAATTAACTCGCAACCATTTCAATACGGATCTTCTCCGTGATCATTGCGATAAACTCTAAGTTAGTCGATATTATTCTCACATGATGCACTATTCCACCATTTTATACATGCGCTAAATTAAATTGATTCGTGATGGATAACTACCTGCTTAGTAAAATTTCACTTCGTATAAATGAGATTTATAGTGTAAATGTATCCTCAATGTGGTAATGTTAACCAAACTAAATGAGGTGCTAACTTGAATGAGCTTGAGAAAAGGAAATGTTTAGACGATATACGGCTCCATAAAGTACGCACTAAAAAATTACGGATATTAATCGCTAATACCGATAATATCGACGTTAAAAAACTGCTAACCAAAGGATTGATTTGGCATATCAAGTGCAAACGCGCGTTAAAACTAATGCTAATCGATAATATTGAGGATGATTAATCGGATAGTTTTGAAGAATTATAGCGAAATTTTATAAAGGCTGCACAGTTTTATGTAATGGTGCATCCCGGGCAAACCTCAAGAGTTGGTGTGTTTTGAAGTCTTCAAGAACGTTCTACACACTTCCTAATCGATGTTTCGAACTACGATCGGTCAAAAATATATTGCTATCTATATAACGATTTTCTATTCTTTAACGGATTTTACGTAGTTTGCTTGTTAAATAGATACGAAAAAAACGCTTTAATGTTGCGAACATAATTCGCTATTGTCGTTTTGCTTACTGCCTTACCGTAATCACCTCTACGCTCAGGATAATTAACAGGATTTTCCGCAGCGCTTACTTCAAACTTGCCTCTTTATTCAATTGAACGAATATAAGCTCGCACATGCTCCGTTGTTACTTGCGAAAGATCGTCAATAATGTATGAATCCGATAAGAAACTTGCAAAAAGTATTAACGATTGACTCTTCATATGAACTCATCGTCTTTTTTGAGAAACCAATCGAACATGTTCAATCTTTTCGATTAAAAACGGACTTAATTCCATAGAAAAAACGCCTTCCAAAAACAGTCGTAATAAACTGTCTTAGAAGGCGCTATTATTTTCGTTAGATAATCGATATTTATAATATCATTCTCCGATAGCCTGTACGCTAGAAACGCAGTCATACCAACGTTTAACTCGCTACCATTTCAATACGGATTTTGTCCGCAATCATAGCAATAAACTCCGAGTTAGTCGGTTTTGATTTCATATGGTGCACTGTATAGCCGAACAGTTCCGAAATGTTCTCATAGCTGCCACGGTTCCAGGCTACTTCAATGGCATGGCGAATAGCACGTTCCACACGTGACGGGGTTGTCCCGAATTTTTTCGCGATTTCCGGATATAGAATCTTTGTAACCGAACTTAGTAACTCAATATCATTGTAAACCATCTGGATCGCTTCACGTAAATAAGCGTATCCTTTTATATGTGCAGGTACACCAATCTCTTTAATGATGCCTGTAATCGTTGTATCCAATAAGCGTGTGTCCATTTTTGCAGGGGTACTCGTTGATAACACCGGTACACGTTTTTCCTGTTCGACTTTCTTTCCTGCACAATGCAGAATTTTTTGAACAAGCTGCTCAAATTCAAAAGGTTTTAACATGAAGTAAGATGCGCCGAAATTCACAGCCTGCTTCATTACATCTTCTTGGCCAAAAGCAGTTAGCATAATGACTTGAGTCTGTGTATGACGCTCATCGTTATACATCTCTTCCAATACAGCCAGTCCATCCAAATGCGGCATAATAATATCCAATAACAGAACATCGATTTTATGCTCTTCCAACATTTTAATACAGATTTTTCCGTTAGATGCTGTTGCAACAATTTCAATTTGCGGATGATTCGTAAAATAAACTTCCATCATTTTAACTAATTCGCGATTATCATCAGCAATCGCAATTTTCACCTTTGACAAACAAAATCCCCCTTTTATAATTCTATCTTTTATATATTCATTACAATGGCAAATTGTATGAGCTTTCTTACAAATGTCCAAACTTCTTGTGTAATACAATTGTAACAAAAATGAGCGACAGTTGTCTTTCGATCTCTCTTATTTTGCATTGTCCTTTAGTGAAGTTTCGACAGAATTACTATATTTCCTTTTCTTTCATAAAAAATAAGTAACAAGTAGTATCTTTTCTCTGTTTCTCGACAAGGAAATATATGGTTCATCATTTGTCGATTTATCATCATGTACTATTGTAATGAAAAAATCAAAAAAAGACTACACTTTATTAAAAAGTATAGTCTAAAGTATTTTTAGTACGGGCTCTTTTTCAGCATTTCAATAACAAGAATACCGGCACCTTTTGTTGGTTCTTCGATAAACATATGTGTTACCGCACCAACGAACTGGTTATTCTGTATAATAGGACTTCCGCTCATCCCTTGAACAATACCGCCCGTTTTCTTTATAAGACGTTCATCGACGACATTGAAAGTAAACGTGTTATCCGTTTGTTTGTCAATTTCGATATCAAACAAATTGACTTCTTCCCCGTCGATTGCCGTTAAGATTTGTGCTTTTCCCTTTTTTAACTCATTTGCATGTATAATTTCCAGCGGCGGATGCAAACTGTCATGTAATGATTGTTTCCAATTACCAAAAATACCGTATACATCATTGCTTATAACTGAACCGAGTGGCATTTGTGATTTATCTACAACTGAAATTTTGTACCCTGGCTGTCCAGGCGTACTTTTCTTCACTTGTGAGATTGATGCTTCAAAGATTGCACCATCATTGAATTTCGGAGGCTGCTTCATTGTAGAATCTACAATTTGATGCCCTAGCGCTCCGTATTCCATCGTTTCAGGATCGATATACGTTAACGTCCCTATTCCATCTGTTTCACTTTTCAAAAATGGTTTTAAATGCACCAGTTCATGACCTGATACGTTGATCTCTCGTTGTTGCTTTCCATTTTCAACGGTCAGTGTAAATGATTCGCCTTTGCCGGCAATGTCTTCTAACTGGCTTACTTTTTCACCATTAAGTTCTAAAATATGTTCTCCCTTTTTCAACCACTCACTATTTTCCAATAATACGTCCTGTGCAACCATTACATAAGGCATCTCCAACTGAACGCCAATTGAATGGCCCATTGGAATTAATGATTTCCCCAATACTTCTATTGGTGATAACATAAAAAGCAATGCAACGAGTATCGACCATTTTTTAATCATCCTTCACCTCCTCTATGCGCTTACTATGTGAAAATTTGACGGAGTTATGAACGGAAAAATTTTGTTGATATGAGGAAAAATTAGAATGTATTCATTGTAATCCTTGCTGCTCCGCGACCTTGAAACTTATACGTTTAAAAAAATAAAAAACCGCCTAAAATTTTTAATAATTTTAGACGGTTTTTGTATATTTAATTCATCATTTCCTTACGTTCATTGGCCATGTGAATTAATTCTGAAGCATGTTGTAATGTCAGGTCTGTAATTTCGGCCCCGCTCATCATGCGGCTGATTTCCACAATTCGTTCCTTTTCTTCCATTTCCGTAATTGATGTAAATGTACGGTTATGTTCAACCTGCTTTTTAATGTAGTAATGATGATCCGCCATTGCGGCAACTTGCGGCAAGTGAGAAATACATAAAACTTGTGAATTCACTGAAATTGCAGCAATTTTTTCAGCAATCGCCTGAGCGACACGGCCGCTTACACCTGTATCGACTTCATCGAAAATAATCGATGTAATGCCATTTGATGAAGAGAAAATGGTTTTCAGCGCCAGCATCATACGCGAAAGTTCCCCGCCGGAAGCGACTTTAGGTAGCGACTTCGGTGGTTCCCCAACATTTGTAGAAATGTAGAATGCGACAAAATCCTTGCCGTTCGCGTCCAGCTGATTCAATGGCTCGAATTTAACGATAAACTGCGCTTTTTCCATATGAAGCATACGCAGCTCATTCATAATGGCATCACTTAGCTTAATCGCATTTTCTTTGCGGATTGCCGTCAATTCTTCGGCAATTTTATTTAGATCTGCTTCCATTTTCGCCAGCAATTGCTCATTTTTCTGCAATGTTTCATCACGGTTTATAAGCTGGCTTAACTCTTCCTCAATTTTTTCATGATATGTTAAAATCTCTTCAACTGTCGTACCATATTTACGTTTCATAGTTTGATATAAAGCAAGACGCTGCTCGACCTCATTCAAACGCTCTGCGTCATACTCTAAATCATCGAGCACATTTTTCACCTGATATGCCGCATCCTGCAATGCATAGAAGCTGGAAGTGACCGCTTCTGAAGCTTCTTTGAAATTCGAATCAAGCGCTACAATATCTTCCAGTGCATTCATCGCATTACCGATGAAATCCAGTCCTGTTCCATCATCGGAAATCGCTGAATATGCAATGTTCGCACGTTCAAATATTTTATGGAAATTCATTAAACGGAGACGCTCTTCATCTAATGCCTCTTCTTCATCAATTTTTAAACCGGCCTGTTCCAGCTCCTGAATTTGGAATTGATATAAATCAATGCGCTGTGCCATCCGCTGCTCGTCCATACTTAGCTCGGCCACTTCTCTTTTTAACTGGCGGTATGCTTCATACGCTTCATCGTACTTCGCTTTCACCGGCTGAAGCTTATTATGTGCATAATGATCCAGTAAATTGATATGGAATTTTTCATCCATAAGCTCCTGATTTTCATGTTGCCCATGAATATCGATTAAACTGCCGCCAATATCCCGTAAAACAGATAATGGAACAAGTTTGCCGTTCACTCTGCAAACACTTTTTCCTGAATCATGCAAATCACGTCGTAAAATAATCGTATCTTCTTCTGATTCAATCCCATGTTCTTCGAGTTTCGCAAAAATCGGATGCTGACTATTATTCACATGAAATAATCCGCCAAGCTCCGCCTTTTTTTCTCCGTGGCGGATAAACTCGGTTGAGCCGCGTCCGCCAGCCAATATATTAACCGCATCAATAATAATTGATTTTCCGGCACCTGTCTCACCTGTCAAAACAGTTAGACCACCGAAAAAACTAACGGTTAAATCATCAATTATAGCAAAATTTCGAATGCTTAATTCTCTTAACAAACCATTCCACCTCGGTTTACAGCATATCTAATAAGCGATTTTTTATTTCTTCACGTTCGTCCTCTGTGCGACACATGATTAAAATCGTATCGTCCCCACAAATCGTACCTAAAATTTCCGACCAGTCCAGATGGTCCAATAATGATCCGATTGCATTTGCATTCCCTGGCAACGTTTTCATTACTAAAAAGTGTGACGCTCCATCAATCGAAACGAAAGCATCTGCCAACGAACGATGCAATTTTTGGATTGGGTTGAAACGTTGGTCTGCTGGTAAACTATATTTATAACGTCCGTCCTGTAACGGTACTTTAACTAAATGCAATTCTTTAATATCTCGTGAAACCGTTGCTTGAGTGACGTTGTATCCGGCATTTTTCAGCTGATCGACTAAATCGTCCTGTGTCTCGATTTCGTTATTTGTAATAATATCACGGATGCGTATATGGCGCTGTCCTTTGTTCACAAAAGTCACCTCATTAAAATGTATAGGAATATATGTATATTTACACTACCATTTGCATAAAGGAAAAACAAGAAAAAACCGTACATATGTTCAAAAATCCGTTTTTTTCGACTGTTTTCTACATGAAAATAAAAAGTAAAATCTGCAAATTTCGCATAAATTTTGTCCTGTTTCCATAGAACACTCCTTTACAAAGTCCGTTGATTTCCATTGCGGGCGGACGCTTTCCAGGGGCCCGGCTCGAGCCTGTAGTCTCTCCCACGGGCTATTCCCCTAGGAGTCGCCGCCCTCCATTCCAATCAACTCCCGTTTTCAGCAAAAATGTATGCCTCTTTTAATATGTCCATAAATAAACAAAAGCACAAAACAAATCCATAAGAATCTGTTTTGTGCTTTCCTTTATTTCAGCTGCATATGCGCTTCTTTTACGACTTGTTCGAAATTTGTGAAGGCTTCTACCTCTTCACCGTCATGCGGATTATATAGATGGAATAAAAATTCAATATTCCCTTCCCCGCCTGTAATCGGTGAAAATGAAGCATCCTTTACAACAAATCCGATTTCCGTTGCCATTTTGGCTGTTTCTTCTAAAACGTCTAAATGGACTTTCGGTTCACGAACAATCCCTTTTTTCCCTACGTTTTCACGACCTGCTTCAAATTGCGGCTTTACAAGTGCCATAACATCGCCACCTGGCATTAAAACCGTTTTTAATACAGGCAGGATCAATGATAGCGATATGAATGAAACATCGATTGTAGCGAAGCTTGGTAAGCCTTCTACTAAATCTTCCGGCTTTGTGTAACGGAAATTTGTTTTTTCCATAACCGTTACACGCTCATCTGAACGGATTTTCCATGCAAGCTGGTTCGATCCAACATCCAGTGCATAGCAATGACGCGCACCGTTTTGCAGTGCACAATCCGTGAATCCGCCTGTTGATGAACCGATATCAAGCATTAGCTTACCTTCTACAGATAGATCAAAAATTTCAAGTGCCTTTTCCAGCTTTAATCCGCCTCGTGACACATATTTTAACTGTGAACCTTTTACTTGCAGCGGTGCATCGATTTCGATTTTTTCCCCTGCTTTATCAATGCGGATTTCGTTTGAGAACACGAGACCAGCCATAATCGAGCGCTTTGCCTTTTCCCGCGTCTCACATAAACCGCGTTCAACAAGCATTACATCTACTCGTTCTTTTTTTTGCTTTGTCATTCTTTATTTAACCCTATCCGACTGTTTATTCGGTACAAGCTGTGTAATACGTTTTACCGCTTCTTCAGCTGTCACGTTTATTTCTTCTAATAATAAATCAACTTCACCATGCTCGATAAATTCATCCGGAATCCCGATACGTTCAATTTGAACATTGCGGTATTTCTTATCAAATGCAAATTCCAGCACTGCACTACCAAATCCGCCTTGCAGCAATGATTCTTCAATTGTTAAAATCGGCAAGTTTTCCTGCATAATTTCATGCAGCATCGCTTCATCCATCGGTTTAATGAAACGCGCATTAACAACACGCACATCAATACCTTGGTATGCTAACTGTTCCGCTGCCTTCAATGCCATTGGAATCGTTGTACCGAATGTCAGAATTACTGCATCCGAGCCTTCACGCAACACTTCCCATGAACCGATCGGCAATGCTTTCATTTCCGCATCCATCTCAACACCTAAGCCATTGCCGCGAGGGTAACGAAGTGCGATTGGACCATCATTATAATCAATTGCTGTTTTCACCATATGTTGACCTTCATTTTCATCTTTAGGCATCATCAGGACGATATTCGGGATATGACGTAAAAACGAAATATCAAATACGCCTTGATGTGTTTCGCCGTCCGCGCCTACAAGGCCTGCACGGTCGATACCGATGAAAACATTTAAATTCGGGCGTGCAATATCATGCAGCACCTGGTCATACGCACGCTGTAAAAATGTCGAATAAATTGATAAAAACGGTTTCATATGTTGTGTTGCAAGACCAGCCGCCATTGTTGTTGCATGCTGTTCGGCAATCCCTACATCAAAGAAGCGATTCGGGAAGTCTTTTTGAATGCCTTCAAGTTTTGAACCGACAGGCATTGCCGGTGTAATCGTTACAATCCGGTTATCTTCCTTCATGCATTTACGAACCGATTCCGCGACCAAGCTGCTCCACGCCGGACCTTTTGTTGAAGACTTTACGAAAGCACCTGTTTCCATTTTATATGGACCCGTACCATGCCAAGTACCGATTGTATCGTCTTCGGCAGGTTTGTAGCCTTTACCTTTTTTCGTCAATACATGAACAAGTACAGGACCTTGCACTTTTTTCGCATATTCCAATGTTTTTTCCAGTGCCTCAAAATCATGCCCGTCAATCGGACCTAAATATTTGAATCCTAATTCCTCAAAGAATACACCTGATACAACTAAATACTTTAGGCTGTCTTTCACACGTTCAGCAGTAGCGGCCAGCTTGTCGCCAACCATTGGAATTTTGTGTATTAATGATTCCAAATCTTCTTTTGCACGTGAATATTCCTTTGCCGTACGCAGACGCCCTAAAACGTCATGCAATGCCCCAACGTTCGGTGCAATCGACATTTCGTTATCATTTAAAATAACGATCATATTCTTTTTTTCATGACCAATATGGTTCAATGCTTCCAGTGCCATACCGCCTGTCAGTGCACCATCACCGATAATCGGAACAACAAAGTTTTTGTCCCCTTTAATATCTCTCGCTGCAGCCATACCCATCGCTGCAGATAAAGATGTGGAACTATGACCTGTTTCCCACATATCGTGTTCACTTTCGACAAGCTTCGGGAAACCGCATAGTCCTTTATATTGACGCAATGTGTCAAATTGACTTGCCCGGCCTGTTAAAATTTTGTGGACATATGCTTGATGCCCGACATCCCATAAAAATTTATCCTTTGGACTGTTAAAAGCTTTATGCAGTGCAATCGTCAGCTCAACGACACCTAAATTCGGGCCAATATGACCACCCGTAATTGAACATTTTTCGATCAGGAAAGCGCGAATTTCTCCAGCCAGCGCTTCTAGTTGCTTTTTATTCAAGTCTTTCAAAAAGGATGGACTAGAAATTTTAGTTAAATCCATCTCATCCACACACCTTTTCATCAGTTTATTCACCGTTGTGATTTTTCTATTATATCAATGTACAACACAAGACAAAAGTTTAACACATTTTAGTTACTACGTCTCACAATATACTGTGCAAATTGTCGAAGCAATGTCGTATCAGTGTCGATTTTTTGCAATGCTTCAATCGCCAGCTCATAATGCTCATCCAGCTTTTGCTTTGCACCATCTAATGTAAGTAAAGCAGGGTATGTACTTTTTTCGCTTGCAACGTCTTTTCCTGCTGTTTTCCCTAGCTGTTCCGAAGTTCCCTCAATATCTAAAATATCATCTTGAATTTGGAAGGCTAAACCGATATGGTGCGCATATTCCACTAATGCTACACGGTCAGAACTACTCGCATTTGCCAGCACGGCACCCGCTTCAATACTAAAACGAAGTAATGCGCCTGTTTTATTAACATGAACCGTTTCAAGCTCCTGTAAATTTAATAGACGTTTTTCTCCGTCCATATCAAGCACTTGTCCGCCGACCATTCCTTCAGCACCTGCCGCAATACTTAACAGGTTAACGAGCTCAATGCGTTTTTCTGCAGAAAGATTATTTAGACGTGCGATAATACCAAATGCCAATGTGTTTAAAGCGTCACCAGCCAAAGTTGCCAATGCTTCCCCGTATACGACATGGTTCGTTGGCTTGCCTCGGCGCAATTCATCATCATCCATACTTGGCAGGTCATCATGGATTAACGAATACGTATGGATCATTTCAACAGCAGAGCCTACTGAATAACTTGCCTCAAGAGACTGATTATACATTTCGCAAACCGCCACAACAAATAACGGACGAATTCGTTTGCCTCCTGCTTTTAATGAATACAGCATCGATTCTTTCAAATGTGCCGGTGCTTGTATTGATTCAACAAGTTCATACATTGTCGTTTCCAACTGCGGTATATTATGATCAATAAACTGCTTTAACGTGTTTTCCATCTGTTAGTCTTCTCCATTTCCTTGTTGGAAAGCTTTCTTTTCACCATCTTCTCCAACGATTGAAATTAATTGCTGTTCTGCGTTTTGCAGTGTATCATGACAAAGTTTTGATAGTTCCATTCCTTTTTTGTAAAGGTCAATGGCTTCTTCCAGTGGAACATCTCCTTGTTCAAGCTTACGTACAACTTCTTCTAATTCTGTCATTGCTGTCGCAAATGTCGGTTTTGTCACTTTGCTTCCCCTTCCTTTTGCACATGCTTTTTCTCAATTTTTGCTTCGGCATATCCATCTTGAAACGTCACTTGAATTACGTCGCCTTTTTCCAGCTCGTGAACTGATTTTACTACGTTTTCCTCTTTATATGCCACGCTGAAGCCTTTACTCATTAATGCGAGCGGATTTAACGCCTCCAGCATACGCAGCTGATTTGTAAAAGCGACTTTATTTTGTGCAAGCTGTTGCTGCATTCGATTCGTTAAAGTTTGCGTACGGTGTGTAAGCTGCTGTTTGGCTGCAGTTAACTGATGCACCGGTGAATACAGCTTCATCTTGCTGTCTATTGTCTGCAGCTTTGATTTTTCATTCATCATATAAAGCTTCGTTGCATTTTGCAGTGATAAATCCACCTGAATTAGCCTTTCAATAAAAGGACGATATAATCGCTCAGGTGTTGCAAGCGGATAGGAATTTTGCAGTTTCGTTAAGCGATTGCGTTCAAAATTGAGCTTTGATGTCATCATTTGATGAAGAATCGACTGATGATGAAGTATTTGCTGATACAGCTGCTGCTGATTCGGGACAGCCAGTTCTGCCGCCGCAGTTGGTGTCGGTGCACGTAAATCCGCGACAAAATCGGCAATCGTCGTATCGGTTTCATGTCCGACAGCACTAATAACCGGAATACGGCTTTCAAAAATCGCCCGTGCGACGATCTCTTCATTGAATGCCCATAAATCTTCAATCGATCCGCCACCACGACCAACAATAAGTACATCACAAAATCCATGGCGGTTCGCTAAATAAATATTTTCCGTAATATTTGGCGCCGCGCCTGCTCCCTGAACAAGCGTCGGATAAATTAAAATTTCAGCCTGAGGGTAGCGTCGGTTTATCGTTGTACAAATATCGCGGATGGCTGCACCAGTCGTCGCTGTTAATACACCGATCGTTTTCGGAAATTGCGGAATCGGCTGCTTAAAATTCGGGTTGAATAATCCTTCTTTTTGAAGACGTTCCTTTAACTGGTTAAATGCGACGAACAGTCCGCCAATCCCGTCCGGCTCCATCGTCTGGGCATAAAGCTGATACGCGCCGCTTGCTTCATAGACATTCACGTCGCCTCGAATAAAAACTTTCATCCCTTCTTCAGGCTTAAAAGAAAGTTTCGAAGCCTGTGAACGGAACATCGTCGCGTTAATACGCGAACTGTCATCTTTCAGCGTGAAATAAATATGACCTGAACTATGTACTTTTACATTTGAAAGCTCTCCCGTTACGTACACATCACGTAAATGCGGATCGGCATCAAATTTTCGTTTAATATATTTAGTTAATGCTTTTACGGATAAATAAGAATTCGATGTCATAAACGTATTGCTCCTTTACGGTAGTTCTTTTTCGTATATGTGTTTTTTGATGCGAACGGCGGAATTGCCGGTTCACTATTAAATAAAGAGGAAAAATAAGCGTAATATTTATCCTTAAGTATCCCTTATTGTACCCTATAAGCTAAAAAACACGATTTTGATCTACATCAAAATCGTGATTTTTGAAGTTAGATTAATTCTCTTGACGTTCTAACTCTTTTTCAGCTGCTTGTACTGTGTTTTCCAGTAACATTGTAATCGTCATTGGACCCACACCGCCTGGAACGGGTGTAATATGTGAAGCGATTCCTTGAACATCGTCAAAGTCGACGTCACCGCATAAACGGTTGTCTTGGTTGCGGTTAATCCCTACATCAATAACAACTGCACCTTCTTTAATATGCTCACTTGTAATAAAGTTTGCACGACCGACAGCAGCGATTAAAATATCGGCCTGTTTCGTAAACGATGGTAAATCCGGTGTTTTAGAATGTGTATACGTTACTGTAGCGTCTTTTTGCAACAATAGTTGTCCCATCGGTTTACCGACGATATGGCTGCGTCCTACGATGACTGCATGCTTTCCTGCAACATCTATTCCCGCATGTTCGAGCATTTTCATAACCCCATAAGGAGTACATGGCAAGTATGTATCCTGTCCAAGCATCATTTTCCCTACACTAATCGGTGAGAATCCATCCACGTCTTTCTCCGGAGAGATCGTTTGGATTACTTTGTCCTCGTTGATATGTTTCGGTAATGGAAGCTGAACGAGAATACCGTGAATTGAAGCACGTTCGTTTAATTCACGAATTTTTTCAAGTAAAGCCTGTTCTGAAATATCTTCAGGTAGTTTGACAAGTTCCGAGTACATTCCAATTTGCTCACAAGACTTTTGCTTGTTTGCTACATATGTTTTGGATGCGGGATTATCTCCTACTAAAATGACCGCTAAACCGGGTGTGATCCCTTTTTCTTTTAGCGCTTGTACACGAGTAGCTACCCCTGTTCGAATTTCTTGACCGATTTCTTTACCATTAATAATTACACTTGACATGTTGTTGCTCCTTCCAGTGATTACGACAATCGGAAAGGCTGCCTGCTGCTTGTATTTTTAATAAATAGTGACGCTTGCTATGACAACCTACCAGTTAAATCTTGATATATTAATCTTTATAGAATTGAATACATTTGTTGATTTATTGCTCAGTAAATTTCGAAAGTACACCATTGACGAACTTGCTTGATTTATCGTCACCGAATGTTTTAGAAAGCTCGATTGCTTCGTTCATAATAACTTTGTTTGGCGTTTCTTCAGCGTATAATAATTCATATACAGCTAAACGCAAAATTGTTCTTTCAATTTTTGGCAGACGGTTAATCGTCCATTTTTCTAGGTTTTTTTCTAGCGCTGCATCAATTGCTTCGAGATTTTCAGTTGTCCCACGAACTAATTGCTCCAAAAAGGCATTCGATTTTTGTTCTTCTTCAAGAACATGGCCGATCGCCTCTTCTATAGTTAATTCTGTGCTGTCTAACTGAAACAAAGCTTGTAACGCTTTTTGACGCGCCTCTGTTCGTTTCATAAATAATAGCTCTCCTTCATAAGTAGCATTACTTGTTATCATAGCATATTTTGCAAGGCATCGCACAGTTTGACAGAAAATTTTTGGCTGTTAAAAGAGATTTTTGTATTCTTCCTTAAAATGGTGAAATTTGCGATAAAAAAACGACATGTTTGAGATAAATCAACATGTCGTCTTTATTATTTTCGTTAATAAAATACCTGGTTTTTATATTAGGTAGTTGATTTCCATTGCGGGTCGGACGCTTTCCGCAGGCGTGAGGCCAACAGGATGTTGGTCACAAAAGCGTTGCCACAGGATGTGGCGTTCTTAGCTTTTGTTCCTAGTCTCAGGCGTCACGCTATTCCTGCTGGAGTCGCCTCCCCTCCATTCCAATCAACTCGTTATAAAAATAACTGAAGGCCTCTTATATTATAAGGTGATATTAATTATTTTGTAGCGGGATCATCAGCGTGCCTGTTTCGCGCTTTTCGTTTCCTGATTCCGGGAACTCAAACAGGTAAGTAATTTGTTCAGCTGTTTCTTTTAGTACGTAGAACTGGAAATGCTCCATATTTTCCAGGAAATAACGGATATCCTGCATCGCCATCAGCTCTCCGACTTCTTCATAGTGTGACAATGCTTGTTTAAAATAAGCGTTAATCAACGTTAAATCTTCTTCATTTGCTATACGAATATAATCTTTGCTCATATCTTTTTAACTCCTCAACTAGATAATGACCTATTATAGCATAGTTCCAATAGAGAATAGGAAGCTGCTGTCAATCGGCTTGTAGGTTACTTATTTTCTAGTATATTTTATCACTTAAAAGCCTGTGCAGCTTTAACAGCTTTATGCCATCCTGTGAATAATGATTCGCGCTGCTCTTCATCCATTGCCGGTTCGAATTGGCGATTAAGTTGCCAATGCTTTTGCACTTCGTCGAGATTCTCCCAGAAGCCTACAGCCAATCCGGCTAAATAAGCTGCACCAAGTGCTGTTGTTTCATTAATTGATGGACGTTCAACGGGCACGTTTAAAATATCCGACTGGAATTGCATTAAGAAGTCGTTCATGACAGCACCACCATCAACGCGTAATTTTCTCAAGTCGATGCCTGAATCCGATTCCATCGCTGACAACACATCACGAGTTTGATAAGCAAGTGACTCCAATGTCGCACGGATAAAGTGTTCTTTCGATGTACCACGTGTCAGACCGAATACCGCACCGCGCACATCACTATCCCAATACGGTGTTCCCAGTCCGACAAATGCCGGTACTACATACACACCATCCGTATCTTTTACACGTGCTGCGTACGCTTCACTTTCAGCAGATTTCCGGAACATACGAAGCCCGTCACGAAGCCACTGAATCGCCGAACCTGCTACAAAGATACTTCCCTCAAGCGCATATGTCACTTTTCCGTCATAACCCCACGCGATAGTTGTAAGTAGGCCGTGCTCCGATTTTACCGCTTCCTCACCTGTATTCATCAGCATGAAACAACCGGTACCGTAAGTATTTTTTACCATTCCTTGTTCATAGCAAGCTTGACCGAATAATGCTGCCTGCTGGTCTCCGGCGATACCCGCAATCGGTACACGATGACCAAAGAAGTGATTACCCGCAATTTCCCCGTAAATTTCAGAGGACGGTTTCACTTCCGGAAGCATTGATGCAGGAACCCCTAAAATGTTCAGCAATTCCTCGTCCCATTTTAATTCGTAAATATTATACATTAATGTTCGTGAAGCATTCGAGTAGTCCGTTACATGAACAGCTCCTTCTGTCAGTTTCCAAATAATCCATGTATCAATCGTTCCGAATAATAGATCGCCAGCTTCCGCCTTTTCGCGTGTGCCTTTGACATTGTCCAGTATCCATTTTACTTTCGTGCCGGAAAAATAAGCATCAATTAGCAAACCGGTTTTATTACGGAACAGCTCATTATGCCCCGCTTCTTTTAAAGAATCGCAAATATCCGCAGTTTGACGTGATTGCCAAACGATTGCATTATATACCGGTTCACCCGTATTTTTATCCCAGACAACCGTCGTCTCACGCTGGTTCGTAATCCCGATTCCTTCAATTTGTGAAGCTTGGATATTATTTTCCGATAATACTTTGGCGATTACCGATAAAATTGAACTCCAGATTTCCTTTGCATTATGCTCAACCCAACCCGATTTCGGGAAATATTGTTTAAATTCCTGCTGTGCTGTATGAACGATATCCCCTTTTTTATTGAATAAAATGGCACGTGAACTCGTCGTACCCTGATCTAACGCCATAATATACTTTTCCATTATACTATCTCCTTTTTAGCGGATTTGGATTGTGTAATAAATGCAATGACACAAATGACAACGAATAACGTTGTAAACAACCAAAATGCCACTGAATTTTCATTTAAAAAGAATTGTTTGTAAAACAGTGCGCCTGTTACCCCACCTATAATCGGCCCGACAATTGGCACAAAGGCATAAGACCAGTCCGAATCACGCTTACCTGGGATCGGTAAGAAGAAATGCGCGATACGGGGTCCTAAATCACGGGCAGGATTGATTGCATAACCTGTTGGTCCGCCTAAGCTCATACCAATTGCAATAACGATAATACCGACAAGCAACGGATTAATCCCATCAGCCAATGAATTACCGCCTAATGCTAAAATCCCTAATAACAATATAAAAGTCCCTATCATTTCTGTTACCATGTTTGCCAAAGGATGACGAATGGCAGGAATTGTAGCAAAAACAGCTAACTTCGCATCTTGATCTTTCGTTTGTGACCAGTGTGGCAAATAGGCAATATATACGATAATTGCTCCTATAATTGCTCCTAATATTTGTGCAATAATATACATCGGAACATCCGCCCATGGGAAGTCACCAATTGTTGCAAATGCTATTGTCAATGCAGGATTTAAGTGGGCACCACTTATTCCGCCTACAGTATATGCCGCGATTGCCACGGCAAAACCCCAGGCGATTGTAATTACGACCCAGCCGCTATTTTCCGCTTTGGAAAATTTCAGCAAGGAACCAGCAACAACCCCGCCACCTAAAATAATTAATATCATCGTTCCTACTAATTCTGCTAAAAATGTGGACATTCCCTTCGCCTCTTTTCACTAAGTCATTGTTACGTCTTGTAGTTCCTGTTCTAGTTGATCTGTATGCTGCTGCTTTTCTTCTGCTGTCCAGTTTAGGTAGTCGCTCATCTCATCAATAACGAGCTGTTTATATTGTTTGACAAGGTTGATATTAAATAACAGTGCACCGGTACGACGGACGAAAAAGTCTGTCGGAGTACATGCACTTTCCTCATTTATCGCATAGTACAGCTGACCGTAAACGATCGGCGGTAAGTTTCCTTTTGCCTGTTTAATATAATCAAATACTTTATCAACATTTGTACCGTAGAACTTTGCTAAATAACGGCTCTGTTCCTCCGTTAACCCAAGATCCTGGCCTTTTTCCGTCCGTTTTTCAACAAACGATTCAAAAAACTTCGAGCCGCTCGTTTCCCCGCCCGAAATAGGTAGATTTTTTGTAATGGATTTGCCGTATTTCATCTGGTATTCATCGTTTAATTGTTTTACGACAAGGTCGACAATTTTTTCCGCCATTTTACGGTAGCCTGTCAGTTTTCCTCCTGCAATCGTAATCAGTCCACTTTCCGATTGCCAAATTTCATCTTTACGTGAAATTTCCGACGGCCCCTTACCTTCTTCGTGGATTAGCGGTCTCACCCCTGCCCATGCCGATTCGATTTTATCTTCTGTCAGCTGCAGTTGCGGGAACATATAGTGAATCGCATCCATAATATATTGTCGATCCTCTTTTGTTACCTTAATGTCTGCAGGATCGCCTTCATAAAATGTATCTGTTGTTCCTACGTATGCTTTGCCATCTCTTGGTATCGCAAAAATCATACGTCCATCTTTTTCGGTATCAAAATAGATCGCCTGCTGCAGCGGGAAATCATCCTCGTCGAAAACGAGATGCACACCTTTTGATAAAATAAGATGTTTGTTATTAAGTTCCCCATCTAATTTGCGCACATCATCAACCCATGGACCTGCCGCATTGACGACTTTCTTTGCTCTAATTTCATATTGTTCCCCAGTAAGCTGATCTTCCACAGTTACTTTAGAAAAGGCCACGTTATTCGCTTCAATACCGACAACTTTCAAGTGATTCATTGCGATTGCCCCGTTGGCAACAGCCGCCTTCATTACTTCGATTGTCAGCCGCGCATCGTCCGTACGGTATTCTACATAAACGCCGCCTCCGAGCAGACCGTCCTTTTTAATTAGCGGTTCACGGGCAATCGTTTCATCTGCAGAAAGCATAAAACGTCTTTCGCCCTTTTTGACATTCGCTAATATGTCATATACTTTCAATCCAAGCGCTGTCGAAAACGAACCAAATGTCCCTCCTTTATGGAAGGGAAGCAACATCCATACAGGTGTTGTTACATGTGGTCCGTTTTCATAAACAATTGCCCGCTCCCGGCCAAGCTCGGCAACCTCTTTTATTTCGAATTGTTTTAAGTAGCGCAGGCCGCCGTGCACAAGTTTTGTCGATCGGCTACTTGTTCCTTCCGCAAAGTCCTGCATTTCTGCCAACCCTACTTTTAACCCTCGTGTAGCGGCATCAAGTGCAATTCCCGCACCTGTAATTCCCCCACCAATAACAAACAGATCAAAGGTGTCTTCTATCAATGTTTTTTTCAGTCGCTCTCTTGCATTTGCAGAAAAGTTTCCCATACCGTTTTCCTCCTTACCAAATGAAGCTTTAAATCTATACCCTATTTTCGCCTTGTTCATATCCTAAAATTCACAAAAATATGAAAAAACATTTTAAATTAAAGCTTTTGCTCTTGAGAGAACGAAATAAAAACCACCAGTTGAACTGGTGGTTTTCTCTGCGCGTGAAACGCTGGGTTACTGGCCCACGTCTAAAGACGCTCTGAAAGGTCTGCCAACCGCACTACGTTTCCGACTACCGCTAAAGCGGTGTACTTATTTTTTTCTTCGATTTAGTTCTTCCCCTGTGAATGGGTCAATAAATTCTTTCATTGTCATCTGATCTTCCAGCAGATCTTCCTGCAATTGATTTTTTATATATTCTTGAATGACTTTTCTGTTTCGCCCTACTGTATCCACATAATATCCTCGACACCAAAATTTTCGGTTGCCATATTTATATTTCAAATTTGCATGTCGATCGAATATCATCAAACTGCTTTTCCCTTTAAGATAACCCACAAACGCAGATACACTAAGCTTCGGTGGAATACTCACTAACATATGTATATGATCGGGACACGCTGTAGCTTCAATAATCTCTACGCCTTTTCTTTCACACAGTTGACGTAATATTTTACCGATATCTGCTTTTATTTTCCCATAGATCATTCTTCTTCTGTATTTTGGCGCAAACACGATGTGATACTTACAATTCCATGTTGTATGTGCTAAACTTTTATTATCCAATATTGGAGCTCCTTTCGTACGTAATCGGTTGACCAGACCTGATTTTATTGTACGACTGGAGTATTTTTTTTGTCCATAGCTAAAAGCTTTTTAGAACCCCCCGCATAGCAGGGGGTTTTCGTTTCCATAAAAAAAAACCGAGCCTCAATTAATTGAGCTCGGTTCATGTTTATACGATTATTCTGCGTCTTTTGAAGTTTCGAACTGGATCCCTGTAATGTGGATGTTCACTTCGCTTGTTTCGATGGCTGTCATATTTAAAATGGCTTGACGAATCGTTGTTTGCACTTCTTTCGCCACTTTTGGAATGGCATAACCATATTTTACAGTGCAGAATACATCAATGACAATATTGCCTTCTTCAGACATTGCTGACTTGATGCCTTTCGAATGGACTTTTTTACCGAAACGCTCAGCAACACCTGATGCGAAATTTCCGCGTGTCGCTGCGATTCCTTCCACTTCTGTTGCAGCGATACCTGCGATAACTTCAATTACTTCTGGCGCGACTTCAATCTTCCCTAATTCTTCTTTACCAACCGGTGTTGGTTGTACGAATGCTACTTGTTGTTTCTCAGCCATTTGCGATACATCCTCTCTTATGTAAACTAATGGATTTCTAACGCTTGTTACTTTAAATCCTTATGTTCAGTATACTACAATTATAGACTGGATGTAGAACCGTTACGCCACATTTTCTAAATTTGCACTGGTCATCCATTATTCCATGCATACTGACCGTCATTCGGATCAACTAGTTTAATTTCATGCAATTCACAGTAATGTTTTGCCACAAATAATATTTCCTGACGCACTTGCAGCATAATATTCGTATCATTCGTCTCGACAAAGTATCGGATGAGAATACGACAGCTTGTCGGCATCAGCTCATCCATCGCCACATGAATGATTTTTTTCGAGATTTTCGGATGCAATGATATTTGTTCACGTACCGATTCCAAAAACTTCACAATACTTTCCTCACTGTTTTCATTGGAAATATGCAGGAAATGCTCCACTTTTCTTTCTGTCCGATTCGACAAATTGTAAATCGGCCGATTGACCAAATACGAGTTCGGTACATAAACAGTCCCTTTATCGGCTGTTTGTATGACTGTACTGCGCAAATTAATATCCTGAATCGTCCCGTCGATTTTTTCATCACTCGACATGACCCAATCCCCGATTTGGAATGGTTTATCCAAGGCAACACTCATCCCGCCGAATATATGAGCGAGCGTGTCACGAATACCAAATGCAAGCGCTACACCTGTTAGTCCAATCGCAGTTAAAAACCCGTTTAAATTAAAGTTCCACAGTGACGCAATTGTAAACATCGCAATTACCATAACCGCAACTTTACTCATCCGTAAGAAAAACGGCGTTAAAATATCCTGATCTTTCCCTGTTTCAAATCGGTGCGGATTTTTCAAATAAAAACCGAGTACATCATACAGGGCTTTAAACGCAAAAAATACATACACCGAATCGATATAAATACCGAGTTTTGAATTATCAAATAGCCATACTTCCACTAAGAGAGATGCCGCCATCACAATCAGGCTGAAAATAATGGCATTCCGAATTGATGGGTACACACTTTTAGTAATGTCTCCAAAAACGGGATGATTCTTCTTATTGAACAAATCCGCGATTTTGAATAGCAGCGGCCGTATTATGAATCGAATGACGAGTAACCCAACGACAATTATTGCAGCAGCCGCCAGACCATCTGCTACAGTCGGTGCGGTCACAGACGGAATTAACCATTTTATCGATTCCCACATAACAATCACCTTCTTAAACCTTCTTTACAACTACAAGACAAAATCATACCATGTAAAGAAACGATTTACATCGAAAATCGTTCCACTGATAGTCAATTCGAATGGAGGGTTATTTATGACTGCACTTAACAATCAATTTCTGCTTTTAGAACAACAGCTCATGTGTTACAAAAAGGAAGACTTTATCAGCCTCCTGAGTGAGGATTTTCTAGAATACGGGTCATCCGGAGGCATTATGGATAAACCTTTCCTACTGAATGAAGTAACAGATCATGGTATTGAAGAATGTTTATTTACAGTTGCGGATTTCCAGGCAATTTCTATTGCAGATCAGATTGTACAAACACGATTCGTTACTACAAATCGCACGAATGGCAACAGCCAAAACCGAAGTTCCCTTTGGCGCAATGAAAACGGAAAATGGCGGATGTTCTTTCATCAAGGTACACCAATAAAATAAAAAACCGCCCTTATGTAAAGAGCAGCATTTCATTACTTTTTAAATAGTTCTTTATATTGATGCGATGTCGTGATCGCGATTGTCAGCGCACCTTTACTGTAATACGCTTTAATTAAAAACGGAGCCCCGCTCGTATTTTGAAACTTGAAATCGAGCGATCCGTAAGCAACTGTGGCATCCCTGCCTGTCGGGACATATCCGATGTTCAGTGAATGGTGATGCCTTTCCGTAATGCGTATTCCTAACTGGTCGACAGCATTAAATAATGTCGAGGATGTTTGGCAAATTCCACCGCCAATTCCCATCACCAGCTCCTTATTGATAATTTCAGGTGCCGGTTGATAACCTTTTTCCACCGTTCGCTCTCCAACCATTGTGTTAAAAGAAAAATAATCTCCATCCCCAACTAAAATATTATGGATGGCCTTTGAGGAAAGCTCGATATTTTCACTTCTTCCACTTTGTGCTCCATTAAAATAAGTCGTAAACGAGGCAACGGTCACATCATCTAATGAAGGAATGTCTATTTCCAGATCCGTTTCCAATATATACAGCGGTAAAAAAATATGATCTCCTTTTGGTGAAGCTGTTAAAATTTTTTCGACCAATTCACTTTCCTTTAATATGATACCGGGGCTCCCTTCAATAACGTTCCCGTTCTCCTCCACTTTATGAAGCACCATTGTTTGATCATAGCCGGTCCTTTCTTTCGTTCCTCTGGCTAAATCTTTTGCTATTTTCTTAACATTAGCTTCGTACAGTTCGCTATCCGTACCGTACCCTAATAATTGTGGTGTGAACGATTTCACGATTTCCATTGTTCTCGGATCAATCAATGTAATGACAGCTGGATAGATAAGCGGATATTCTCCGACAATCGCTTCACTTTCCGGCAACGGTGCGTTAGTTGAAGCTTCAATTTGCTGTTCTTCTTCACCGGTTTCGGTAGCACCAGAATACGGCGCTTTTTCACAGCCTGTAAGAAAACAAAGACCGATCAGTACTAAATAAATGAAGTTTGTTTTCATTTTATTTCCCCTATCTATAAAAGCAAAGATCTCATAGCTTATTCAGAAATTTAACTTCTGTTAACAGAAGTAATGCCACTAAACGCCCACGTATATTGAAAATGGGATACCGTCACTTTTATAGACAGCGAGAATGGAATCCATCATTATTGTTTTCTTTGTTTCGCTTCTTTTTCCCACCTTGCCAAGGCTGGATACGGATCAAATGCCCACTCTGTACGACCATTATATTTATAGATGCCGTAGTGTAGATGCGGCGGGAATTTTCCGGCTGTTCCTTCTTTACCATACCCTGTGCTTCCAACATAGCCGATTACTTGTCCTGCCTCGACAATATCGCCTTCTTTGAGCCCTTTTTGGAAATAAGCAAGGTGTGCATAATAATGATACGAGTTATGATTATCACGAATACCGACACGCCAGCCGCCAAACTGATTCCAGCCCATCACTTCAATTACACCGTATGACGTTGAATAGACCGGTGTGTTGTACGGAGCAAAAATGTCTGTTCCTTCATGGATTCTTCGGCCACCCCAGCCGCGATTTGCTCCCCATGTTCCCCTATAGCTATAATCGGCATGAGTGGATAATGGAAATGTATGATTGTCTAAATTGATAGTTCCGAATTTCTCATATAATTTTGCAATAACCATTATTTGATTCACCGATAATTCGTTTTTATAATAGTCCCATAATGCCAATTTAAAATTATCCTCACCATATCCGTACTGTCTTAAATAGTTCGCTAATGTAAACAATACATCCCTATCATCGGAACGGTCTGCTACCCCATCTCCGTTTCCATCCATACCGCTTCCATTAAAATAAGCAATTGAAACCGGGGAAGTATCTTCGCCCGACGGATTTAAAATACCTGACCAAAATTCATCCGAAAATTGGATCGCAATGACACTTTCCCGTTTCGGAATATCTTTTCGCACTTCCTGAATATTCCGTTCAAACTGATCGACGGCAGCTAAATAATACCAGGGCAATAATATATTTTCATGCTGTATATAGTAGTCCATCCTTTTTTGCATTAGCTGTTCTTTCGTCAAGGTGGTGTCCTCTTCAGAAGCATCGGCAACCGGCATAAAACCTAAAATAAAAACGGACGCCATCATCAATGCGATACGGTATTTCATCATTTCTCCTCCTCTACGATATGTTGTTTCGCATCATTTTGTAATCGGATCATTTGTGAAATTGTGATAAATCGGTAGCCCTGTTTTTTTAGCTCAGGCAATATTTTCTCCAGCGCTTGAACCGTCTGCTCTCTATTGCCTCCTCCGTCATGGAACAAAACAACATTTCCATTTCCAAGACCGTTCAATACCGTATTTACTATTTTATTTACACCTGGATCTTTCCAGTCTTCTGTATCTTGATGCCATGACCACATAACAATTTTATAGCCGTTTTTGACGGATTCTTTAACGAGTTCATCTGTATAATAACCTTCAACCGGCCGGAATAGATTCGGTTTTACTCCTGTGATGCTGAAAATTGTATCGGATGTTTGATTAACCTCTTCCATAATGGGAGAAACTGATTTTGTAAAAGGATGTGTGTACGTATGATTGGCGATCTCATGTCCACTTTCATGCATCCGCAAAACGAGTTCGGGGCTTTTTTCAGCCAATTGCCCCACGATAAAAAACGTTCCCTTTGCCTCATATTGTTCAAGTAAATCAAGTATTTGACTCGTATATTTCGGATGCGGCCCATCATCAAATGTTAGGGCCACTACCTTTTCGTCCGTTTTAATATCCCAAATAATTTGACCTGTTTCTTCATAATAGTCCCGTCCTTTTGCTTCACCGAGACTATTGAATACATACATAGCTGCAAATATAAATAAAAGGACTAAAAATAAAATAAACGCAATTCTTTTCCATTTTTTTCGTTTCATTTAATCACTTCCTTAATTAATTTCCTCTGCATTAGTATTTAGAGAAACGCTAAAAAGATGTATTTAATTTAAAGTGAAAATAAACCATTTGTATTTTTTAAAATTAAAAAAGAGCTAGAGATTCAATGTAATCTCCAGCTCTTTTCTCAACAGTTATTAACTTAAATAATTCCAAACCACGTATAAAGTGCAATGACGGCAAATACAGCTGCTGTTTTAATAAGCGTAATTGCAAAAATGTCGCCATAGGATTGTTTATGCGTTAATCCAGTAACAGCCAGTAGTGTAATGACTGCACCATTATGCGGCAATGTATCCATTCCACCTGATGCCATTGCTACAACTCGGTGCATAACTTCCGGTGAAATATTGGCAGCTGCAATCGCTCGGTTAAACTGCTCACCCATTGCCCCTAATGCAATTCCCATTCCGCCAGAAGCAGATCCTGTGACACCGGCTAAAACACTCGTCGTAACCGCACCATTTACAAGAGGATTTGTAAACGTCCCGGAAATGCCGCTGCTAATCGTAGAAAATCCTGGCAGTACAGCGATTACTCCACCGAAACCGTATTCGGAACCTGTGTTCATCACCGCTAGTAATGCACCGCCGATTGTTTTATTCAACCCTTCTTTCACTTGGCGAATAACACGTTCAAAGTTATAGGCGAAAGCCGATACAATACCGACGATTACCGCGATTTCAATCGCCCAAATAGAGGAATTTGCAGCCACATCAATCGAATAGTCAGAGAGTCCGATTGCCGCAAAATCAAATCCATTCGGATACCATCTAGGAATTGCTGTAATTAAATAATTGTTCATTACTGCAACTAAAATTAGCGGAACAAATGCTAAAACTTTTCGGAAAACCGTCTGATCTGTATCAATAGAAGAAGCCGACTGTGCTGCGTTGATTTCATCATTTTCTTTGATTTCACCATTCAAGCCGTAATAGCCTTCCCCAGCTTTTTTAGCCGAACGTTTTCGCCATTCCAAATACGATAACCCGGTTCCTAATATAATGATTGCACCAATAATCCCTAATACAGGCGCCGCATAAATATTTGTCCCGAAAAATGTTGTCGGTATAACATTTTGAATTTGAGGACTTCCCGGTAATGCATCCATTGTAAATGTAAATGCCCCAAGCGCAATGGTAGCCGGCATTAATCGTTTCGGTATATCCGCCTCTTTGAATAATTGAACAGCAAAGGGATAAATCGCAAATACAGCGACAAACGAACTGACACCGCTATAAGTTAAAATCGCCCCAAATAAAACGATTGTTAATAATGTTTGTTTTGCACCGATCAGTTTCACTATCGTTTTTGCAATCGATTCCGCAATACCGGACATTTCAATAACTTTACCGAAAATCGCACCTAGCAGAAAGACCGGGAAATAATTTTTAATGAAGCTGACCATCTTTTCCATATATATTCCCGAAAAGAACGGTAATATATTGGCAGGTTCAATGAGAAAAACGGCTAACAGCGCACATAACGGCGCCACGATAATAACCGAAAAACCTCGAAAAGCCGCAAACATTAACAGCCCTAAAGCAAATAAAATAATAATTAAATCCATTATATAACCTCAAGTCTATATATGATTAGGATGAATCTTTTGTATGTTTTCAATGTACAACTACAAAATATTTCATTGAGTACTTATGACGGAACCTACTATAACGTACGATTTCCGAGGTGTACAATATTTAAAAATCATAGTAGATATTCCTTTTTTTCATACCCAGATAACCCTTTTTATGTATAGAACAGGAAGCTTTAATTCCTAAAAAAAGTGCCGCTTCAGTTAGAAGCAGCACTTTTGATTAATGTGGTAAATAGATTAACTGTAAAATAAACAGAACGGCGAAAATATATACAAGCGGATGTACTTCGCGTCCGCGTCCTTTTACAAGCATAATTAATGGATAGCTAATAAAACCTAGTGCGATCCCTGTAGAAATACTTGATGTAAGCGGCATTGATAAAATAACTAAAAATGCCGGGAACGATTCTTCAATTTCATCCCAATTCATATTTTTTACGACACCGATCATTAAACTACCAACGATAATTAATGCAGGAGAAGTAATAGCAGCAACACCTGATAATGATCCGACAAGCGGTCCGAAAAATGAAGCAATGATGAACAGTACGGCAACCGTTAATGCTGTTAAACCTGTACGTCCGCCAACTGCAACACCAGAACCTGATTCCAAATATGCTGTTGATGGGCTTGTCCCGAACATCGCACCCGCAGTTGTTGCAAGTGAATCGGAAACAAGTGCTTTACGTGCACGCGGCAGTTTTCCGTCCTTCAATAATCCTGCCTGCTTTGATACACCGATTAACGTCCCAGTTGTATCAAATAAAGTAACTAAAATGAATGAAAAAATAACACCGTAAAGACCGTATTCTATCACTTCAGAAATCGCAGTGATTGGATTGAATACGATCAACCCTTCTGGTAAATGCGGAAGCGCCACTACTTTATCGATTGTAAGCTGACCTGTAAACATCGCAATGATCGCAGTCACAATCATACCGATAAAAATTGCCCCGTTCACCTTACGTGCCATTAATGCGACTGTAATGAACAACCCGATAAACGTCAATAACGGTGCCGGCTCTGAGATATTACCAAACTTCACTAAATTCGATTCATCAGCTACGACAATACCGGACATACGCAACCCGATAAACGCGATAAATAACCCGATCCCCGCAGTAATCGCCAATTTTAAGTTTTCCGGAATGGCTGTAATCAGCTTTTCACGGAATGGCGTTAAACTAATAATAATAAATATAATACCTGCAACAAATACTGCTGAAAAGGCAGTAGTATACGTAATCTCTCCATTTGAAGCTAATACAACAGTATAAGTAAAATACGCGTTTAATCCCATACCCGGAGCGACGGCAATCGGATAGTTCGCACAAAGCGCCATCCAGCCAGTTCCGATAACTGCTGCGATAATTGTAGCCATAAATACTTGATCAACCGGAACTCCAGCACCTGATAAAATAATCGGGTTAACAATGATGACATATGCCATCGTTAAAAATGTCGTTAAACCCGCAAATAATTCACGCTTAACTGTTGTCCCATTTTCTTTTAACTGAAACATTTGCATTCCTCTTTTCAAAACACGAACAATTTTTAAGAACTTATATATAATATTCGTTTCTATAGTAAAATGCAATCCATTATGAACATTTTTTTAAATAGGGAAAATTAGTTATTTTCTGAAAACTACTCCATTGTTCATATGGCTCTCTTCATGAGACATTTCTTCTTTCATACTTTACCCAAATTTTGATATTTTACAGCTGTAAAAATCGAGTAGGAGGGAGTGATTAACTCCCGACCTCTCACACCACCGTACGTACGGTTCCGTATACGGCGGTTCAACTAAGATGAATAACGTAAAGTTTCATAACGAACTTGCAGACTTTTCAGCCCTTGGCTCTCCCAATAGGAATTGCCGAGGGTTCTGTGTAATATGGGGCTATTTGAAATGCGCCAGTACCCTTTTCGGGTATTTCCCCATTCATATGCTTTCCCATAAGGTACTTTTAGGCGAATGAGATTTCTGACTCTTGTTCGAGGTTTCTTCCAATTCTTCCACAGACACATACGTAGTCTTCGTTTTATCCAACTATCTAATGTTTTAAAGATAGAGTGTGTATCCGCTAAAGCAAAATATCCACACCATCCTATTAAATATTGGTTTAACTTTTCGATTCGGTATTCCATGGAATATGGCATCTTACGTGAGGTAATTTCTCGTATTTTCTTCTTCATTCGGACGAGACTTGATTTCGCAATGCGAACCTTAGGTTCTTTATGAAATGTGAAACTAAACCCTAAGAATTTGCGTTTCCATGGGCGGTCTACGGCTGATTTCTTTTCATTAACTTTTAAACGAAGTTTTCCTTCGATAAATCGTTGTACGTTCTTCATTACTCGTAATCCTGCACGTTCTGTTCTCACATAAATATTGCAATCATCTGCGTATCGAACAAATTTAAGTCCACGTTTCTCTAATTCTTTATCTAATTCATCTAACACAATGTTTGAAAGTAATGGACTTAAAGGGCCACCTTGTGGTGTTCCTTCTTCTGTACTTGAAACTACTCCATTTATCATGACACCGGCTTGGAGATATTTGCGAATAAGTTTTAATAATGGTTTATCTGAAATTCGTTTCGCTAATGTTGCCATTAAACGGTCATGGTTGACCTTGTCAAAGAATTTCTCTAAGTCCATATCAACGACCCATCGGTGTCCCTCTTTTAGATAGCTTTTCGCTTTTCGGATAGCGTCATGAGCGCTTCGATTTGGGCGAAACCCATAGCTATGATCCGAGAATGTTTGGTCATATTCCTTTGATAAAATCTGCGAGATGGCTTGTTGAATCAAACGGTCTGTTACGGTTGGAATCCCTAATAAACGCACGCCACCGTCTGGTTTCGGGATTTCGACTCGACGTACTGGTTGCGGTTCATAGGTTCCATCCAAAATCTTCGATTTAATGGTATCCCAATTTTCGAGGATGTGCTGTCGTAAGGTTTGTACGGGCATCATATCTACTCCATGGCTCCCTTTATTCGCTTCAACTCGCTTTAATGCTTGTATCATGTTTTGCCGTTCCAAAATTTGATTCAACATCACCATTTCGTTCCTTTCCGTGAATAGCTGTTCTTCTTTTGCCCAACTGGACTACACCCTCCGCAAATACCCTCGTGGGATTCACCACTACTTTCTAAGCGTGAGGTTTCCTCTGTTTTCTGTGTTCATACATCCAGTTGGAAAGCCAAGGGCTATTCTCTCTTAATCGTTCGGTCCTTCCAAGTAATTCTAGACTTACTTGTACTATGACCTCTGCTGACTTCTGACAGTTCAGCTACTTGTCACCAAGTAGGTTATGAAGGGTACTTCGCATTTCTGTCAGACCTCCCCGGGTAAGCGCATGCACTTTCACACCGTCTATCCGCCTCATTTACTCGATATGACCTTCGACAGAAGGAGCTTTGTTTTGTTCAGCAAACTCGCTCAGCCATACCTAGCCTTATATGAGATTCGTGTTCCTCGGACCGGTGTTTTGCCGCCAGCTTCCTTCAGATTCCGCGTCACCACGGACACCCTTGCTCTTGGCTAACCTCTACTTCTGTCTTCGGGGCTCGGGACTTGCACCCTATAGTTCATGCGCATGCCGGGCACACTGAGAAAAACGGTTGCTGAGGAAGCAACCGTTTTGTAATTTCATTTATTTTTGCTTTTGTACAAATGAATCATAGCGCTGTATAAATGCCGATATGTGCGCACGCGTTAAAATATCGTTAGGTCTAAATTCTTTGATTGATTGTGTAGTAAGCTCATTCTTGATGAAAAATTGAATTGCTGTGTCTTCGCTTACTGTTTTCCCATAGTAATAAGAAACCATCAACTGTGCCAATTTCCCGCGTCTAATACCTTTCTCTGCTAAATCTCTTGAGGCTTTTGTTTTTTCGCTTGCCAGTACCGGCATATTATACTTTTTCGCCAAGTTGTACACGCCGCTTCTGCCCCAAGATGATGTGCTCTTTACATTCGCTAAAGCATCTTTTTCCGCATAACGGAAGAAGATAGTCAGGAAGTGCGCTTCTGTTAAGTGTTTGTTCGGTAGTAAATGTGTTTCTAATTTGTTTGTTTTTGCATTTCGAATTGTGCTGTCACCTTGAATGTAACCTTTGTCAATTGCCCAGATCATACTTTCTGCCCACCATAAATCTTGGAAGTCAGCAAATTTCTTAAAGTACTGTGAATAATCCTTGTTAGGCTCTACTGGTGTTACAGAAGGTGTTGTTGGCTCAGGTGTCGCTGTTGAATCTACGTAGTCTAGATAACTAGATGCTACATACCCCTCTGACCCGTCACTTCTTTTCACCGGATACCAGACAAAATGGTTTTTCTTCGTTGCTGCTTCATCGTATACAAATGGCCCAGTAATCGTAACTACTTCACCTTTAGTTAAAGTACCTAGCTTAGTCGTATTATCTGCTGTAGGTCTAGATCTAAATGAAGGATTCGTTGTAGCACTTACTTTTTGACCTACTTTAAAAGAATACTTTGATTTTGTTAACGGTAAATCAAAGTTATAGTTCATCTCTAAAAACTTAATATTATCTCTGCTGTTAGAGTCATATTGGAAATCTTCGCTTGTAAAAGGCAGCTCTTGTAAGTCGATTAATTCATATTTCTCAACAAACCCAAGAATCTTTTCCTGATATGCTTTTGCATTTCTTACACCAGTTGATTGCTCAATCGGACTATTTACTGGCTTCGTACCATTATAAGCCATAATCGCGAAGTACCAAGATTCCAGGTCATCTCTGTTACCACCATTGATTTTAGGCAAATCCGATCGATCAAACATTTTATCAAGAATTTTTACACCTGATTCAATATTATAGACAAGGTCGCTTTTCAGTCTTGCTTCATCATAGCCTGCCTGGTTTGTAATTTGCATTAAGCCAATTCCATTATCAGCAGTTACAATTGCTTGGCCGTTGTTATCGAAATGACGCCAATTTCCGCTTTCACCTTCCGCTATTGCTTTCACAATTTCAGGCGGGACATTATAATTCAGTGCTGTTTCAGTTAATAAGCAGTTTGTTGTTACGTAATTCGGGTTTACCTTTGATGCCGTATCATAGTCACATGCAGTTGCTATATCTTTCGCGAATACGTTGTGATCATTATTAATAGATAGAGTGATCGCACCAATGGCAATTGCGCCTAACAATGGTTTGAATATTTTTTTCATATGTACTTATTACACTTCCTTTTATATTTTCTAAAATTAAAAGATTCAGATATATGTTAACATATACCAAACTTTTCAGATAGGGGTAACATTCCGGTTACTTAATTCCCTGAACAACTATTTGCCTCTTATTCTTTGCCTCCTCTCCTAGTCTTTTATTAGCCATCCCTCGTACAGACGGTAAAACTGTAAAATAGTTTCAAAAAAATATAAAAAACCCTCTAATTTAAAATTAGAGGGTTAAATCGTGATTAAAAGCCGATTATGCTTTTGCTTGCACATCTAAAATATCATTCTCTTCAAGGAACTTCGTGTTGAATTTCGCTGATTTGAATACGTCGTTGTTCATTAAAGCTTGGTGGAATGGAATTGTAGTGTTAATTCCAGGTCCAGCTACTTCAAATTCTGATAACGCGCGGTTCATTTTCGCGATTGCTTCTTCACGAGTGTCAGCATGAACGATCAGTTTTGCGACCATTGAATCGTAGTATGGTGGGATCGTATAACCTGCATAAACTGCAGAATCGATACGTACACCATATCCACCTGGTACTACATACGTATCTACCGTACCTGCTGAAGGCATGAAGTTTTTGTATGCATTTTCAGCGTTAATACGGCATTCAATTGCCCAACCGTTGATTTTGATGTCTTCTTGCTTGAACGGAAGTTCTTGGCCAGAAGCGATTTTTAATTGTTGTTGTACTAAGTCAACACCTGTGATCATTTCTGTTACAGGGTGCTCAACTTGAATACGTGTATTCATTTCCATGAAGTAGAAACGATCTTCCTGGTAATCGTAGATGAACTCGATTGTACCAGCACCTTCATAGTTACAAGCTAATGCTGCTTTAACAGCTGCTTCGCCCATTTCTGCACGGCGCTCTTCAGATAGTGCCGGAGATGGCGCTTCTTCTACAAGCTTTTGCATACGGCGTTGAACCGTACAGTCACGTTCGCCAAGGTGTACAACATTACCATGGCTGTCCGCTAAAACTTGAATCTCGCAGTGACGGAAATACTCGATGAATTTCTCTAAGTAAACACCAGGGTTGCCGAATGCCGCCGCTGCTTCTTTTTGAGTAATTTCGATACCTTTTACAAGCTCTTCTTCTGTGCGTGCAACACGGATCCCTTTACCGCCACCACCAGCAGTTGCTTTAATGATGACAGGGTAACCGATTTTCGCAGCCCATTCTTTACCTGTTTCGATACTCGGCACAATGCCTGTACCAGGAACTAGCGGAACGTTTGCCGCTTCCATTGTGTCACGTGCAACGTCTTTAATCCCCATGATTTTAATCGCATCCGAAGAAGGACCGATAAATTTAATACCCGCGTTTTCACAAGCTTCAGCAAATGCTGCGTTTTCCGCCAAGAAACCATAACCTGGGTGGATCCCGTCAGCACCTGTTTTTTGTGCTACCCCTAAAACTGCTGGGAAACTTAAATACGAATCTTTCGATAACTTTGGTCCGATACAGTATGCTTCATCCGCAAGCTTTACATGCAATGCATCCGCATCTGCTTCAGAATATACTGCGACCGTTTGAATACCTAGCTCTTTACATGCACGAATAATACGTACTGCAATTTCGCCTCGGTTTGCGATTAATACTTTTTTCATTGGTAAATACGCTCCTTATTCAGCTTTTACTAAAAATAATGGTTGACCGTATTCTACTAATTGGCCATCTTGAACTAAGATCTCTACGATTTCACCTTTAATTTCAGCTTCGATTTCGTTGAATAATTTCATCGCTTCTACGATACATACGATTGACTCTTCGCCTACTTTATCGCCTACTTTTACATATGCTGGTGATTCCGGGTTTGGAGACTGATAGAATGTTCCAACCATTGGAGACGTGATTTTATGTAAATCAGCCGTGTTTTCTACTGGTGTTGCTGGTGCTTCTGCTTTTGGAGCTGGTGCAGGTGCCGCTTCCACTTGTACTGGAGCAGGTGCTGCTGGTGCTGCTGCAACCGGTGCTGCTTCTTGTACTTTTTTAGGAGCTGCTACTTCTGTAACACCGTTGTTTTTCTTTAGTTTAACCTTTGCGCCGTCCGCTTCATATACAAACTCGTCGATTGATGAAGCATCTACTAATTTAATAATTTCTCGGATTTCTTGAACTTTGAACATCTTTAACTCTCCCTTAAAAAAAGTAATAACAATACAAACCCTATTTTATAATTTTTCGGACTATTTTGAAACAAATAATTTTAAATAGCTCAAAAATAGGCATAAAGCAGAACAATCGTATATTAAGACAAAGAAAAATCTTTGCAACTGCTATATAACACATTTACTGCTTTACTATAATAAGACGCCCTTTTAATTAAAAGGTTCGAATTCTACACTAACATTTACGTAATCCTTAAACTCAGAGCGCACAACGTATAAAATTTCGTCTGCCAATTTCTCAGATACTTCATCTGACATAACTCGTACAGCCACTTTATCTCCTTCAATACGGACAAGGGCATCTGAATAGCCGATTGATTTAATAAGCATTTCCAGCATCGCTTCCGAAGATTCTAATTTGATCAGTTCATCCATTTCATTGAATGCCTCGTTCTTTTCTTCTGCTGTAAATTCATCAGCAGCAATCTTTTGTGTCAACTGCTCTTTTTGCTGGCTGCGTTTGTTTGCTAACTCTAAACGTACTTCTTGGAATAAGTCGCTTTCTGAGTTAACTGGTTGTGTCAAGTTTTGATTAACCCCTAAAATATCTGTTTCATCAATCGTTTCATCAGAGAAGATCGTTAAAATATTCGGCGTATTGTCTTCGAAAATATAAAATACAGAAATTACCGCAGCTAAACTTACTACTGTTAAGAACCATACTGTTCGCTTTTTCACTTTCACTTGTTTTCCCCCTTAATTTGCATTGGCACTACTTGAATACGATGCGACGGAATTTGCAGAACATGCCCAACTGTTTCCTTTAGCATGGTTTTCACGTCGGTGTTATTCGCTCCTTGTGCCACAATGATGACACCGGATAGCTTTTGCTGTTGTGAGACAGACAAAAATTGCTGTTCACTTTGTTGATCATAGTGAAAATAAACCTGAACTTGTCCGACTGACTGAATCTCACTTAATAATTTGGCAAGCTGTTCCTCATTTGAGTTATAACTTTCTCCTTTCTCCGATTGTGATAGAAACATGAATACAAAAATAATAAATACAGCGGCAATGACAATTAATAAGATAGGACGATTCGCTTGTTTCTTTTCCACATTATTAAGCGTATACGCCCCCTTCTCTACTAGATTTCAACATAATGTATGAACGAAACAAACCGGTTATGCAAAGAATGAAAGAATTGTGCTTGTCACGAATAAATACAATGCGAGCTTTACGTATACTTGCCATTGCCGCTCATCGGCAAAGATGAGAAGACTGCTGCCCAGTAAAATAAAAAGAAATAATTGGATCACGTTTTTCCCCCCATGGACATCTGCATAAAGAAAATAAATAACAGTACGATAAACATAATTGCGAAGCCAAGCAAAAAAGCAACTGCACATAATACAAACATCGTCTTTCCGACATCATCAAACAGACCGCTCATACGCATATTTGTAAACGGTTCTATAATGGCGCCGATAATTTTAAACAGCAGTGCGTGCAGCAAAAGCACTGTCGCAGGATAAAAAGCCGCACCCCAAATAATTGTTAAAAAGGACAGTCCGACAAAAGTCGAAACGGTTGATTGGGTTTTTTGGAAAAAAGACAGTCCCTCAACAATCAAACTACCGATTAACGGAATATTTTGCTCGATTAATTTTTTGATAGGAGATTTCAATGCATCATTCAGCTGGATAAAGGCGATACCGGAAAGCGTCAAAATCGAAGTCAATGCTACAACCGACGCAATCATGACGCTTAATATGGAGGAACGTATAAGATCTGCAGCTTTTGAAAAGGAAATGGCCGGATATATTTTTGTGCATACATCAAATACTAATGCGAGGACAAGAGCAGGTATGGTTACGTGTGTACTGACAAATAAAATAACTTGGACAAATAGGATGATAATCGGATTCCATGCGATCGCCGTAAACACGGTTTGAATCGTCAACAGCATAAATGACATGATCGGCAAAATAGCCATAAAGAAATTTTGAAGTATGGCAATGAGCTCATACAACACAACAAAGGCATCGACGACATTTTGCGCAAATACTACGATAAACAAAATGATAAATAACTGTTCAATTAACACGGTTTCATTCGGTACTAAAGCAAGTAGCAGTAAATACATCAAAATATAAATCGCTACAAGCAGCAAGGAAAACAATAAAGATTGAATGGGTTCTGTAAAAATCGAATAAATTGTCTGCATTACTGTAGCCTTTCTAATAATTGGATTAATAGCTGAAATTTCGGTTGTAGCAGATTGATCCAATATAACACTGCGGTCATGCGAATGGACAACGTCACTAATGTCGCAAAAGCTTCATATTCAAATTGATCTAATAGCTGACAGATTAATTCATTCAGCAAAAAGAGTAGTGCCGTGAAAAGCAGTCCCTTACTGTATGGAACATTATTGAAAATAACTGCGAGTCGCTGCCAAAGCGGGATGAGTTGCTCTCGGACAACAAATTGGAAAAAAATAAAGAAAGCGATGACGACAATGATTGAATGCAGCTTGTCCATTGTCTGTTTTAAAATTAAAAACAGAACTAAATAAATGATACTTGCAAATAGCGCAATCATTTAGCTAGACGGCCGTCAACCATTGAAAAAATACTACAATTTCTTGAAAGAACAAGCGCAAAAATCGAATTAATTCAATCGTCATGTATAGGTACGCAATGAAAAACAAGAAAAACGAAAACTCTTTTTTTCCTAAATGCTCGAAGAATAAATGAAGAAGTGCAATAATCAACCCAATCCCTGCAACACGAAGCACATCTTGTAATTCCAATAAAGCCCTCCTTCCTTAACGAAACTATATGCAATATCCAAACAAATAAGCACAAAAAAACACCAACGAGAAAGTTTTTATCCTTTGTCGTTAGTGTAAAAATTTTTATGGTAAGAGAGTTTCGATAATATCTTTAACGGATGCTTCTTTAGCTAAATAGCTATTTTCCCCCATCCAAAGAGACATATATTCACGGTTGTTTTGGCGGGCACTTTCTTTTCGGATCGGTTGCGTCAAATAATGTTGTACCGGATATGGAGCAGTAGTCGCTTCTTTTAATTGCTCGGTAAATTTATTTTTCAACCCGCGCGCATATTTGCCGGTAAAGCCTTTTGTCAATGTCGTCGCATGTTGACCGGAAGTTAAAATCGCCTCTTTATGTAGTTTAGGTGCCGCACATTCAGTTGTCGTCAATAATGCCGTACCGATTTGCACATACGATGCCCCTAATGCAAGCATGTCAGTAACTTGTAATTTTGTCATAATTCCTCCTGCTGCAATGACAGGGATTGAAATATTTTCTTTTGCAGCTTTCAGCAGTTCAGCCGTTGAATGAAGTTCCATTGGTTCAATAAATGACCCCCGGTGTCCGCCAGCTTCTTTTCCTTGGACAACGACTGCATCAAGCCCAGCATATTCAACTGCAATCGCTTCTTCCACTGAAGTTGCTGTGCCGATCAAGTATACGCCCTTTTGTTTAAGTGTTGATAATGTTTCGTTATCAGGTAAACCAAATGTGAAGGAGACGATCATTACGTCTTCTTCAAGAATCGCCTGTACTTGGTCTCGAAAAACATCGGATGTTGGAATAGCTGCCGGGATATTGATGTTCAACTCATCACAGATAGGCTGTAATGCTTCTCGTGCATCTTGTAGTAATTGAGGATTTGTTTTCGGCAGTTCCGGAACAAACAGATTCACGCTAAAAGGTTTTGCGGTTAATGCTTTTACTCCCTGTATAAATTGCTTCGTTTCTGCGCCGTTCAAATACCCTGCACCAATCGAACCTAATACACCTGTCTCACAGCATGCTGCTACAAATTCAGGGGTTGTAATGCCTGCCATTGGTGCCTGTACAATCGGTTTATCAATTGATAATTTTGCCATCATAAACAATCCACTCCTTTCTTCGATTATACCTACCCTTCCATTATGATGCTATAATTTGGGATATTTTTCATGCTCTCCTAAAGCTGCACAACAAAAAAGACAGAAATATTGTATTTCTACAATATCCCTGCCTTCATCACTTCAGTTTCATTGCAATTATGCGCGTGAAACGTAAGTACCTTCAGTTGTGTTGATGATTAATTTGTCGCCTTGGTTAACGAAGAATGGTACGTTTACCATTAATCCAGTTTCCATTTTAGCTGGTTTTGAACCGCCTGAAGCTGTATCGCCTTTAATACCTGGCTCTGTTTCAGCAACTTCTAAAGTTACTGTGTTTGGTAATTCAAGACCTAACATTTCACCTGAATATGTTTGGATATGAACTTCCATGTTCTCTAATAAGTAGTAAAGTTCGTCTTCGATTTGAGCAGCAGCTAATGTTGTTTGGTCATATGACTCTAAGTCCATGAATACGTGCTCATCACCTTGTGCATATAAATATTGCATTTTGCGGTTTTCGATCATTGCTTTTTCTACTTTTTCACCAGCACGGAAAGTTTTTTCTGTTACGTTGCCGTTACGTAGGTTACGTAATTTAGAACGTACGAATGCAGCACCTTTACCTGGTTTTACGTGTTGGAATTCTAGTACGCGGAATAAGTTACCGTCAACGATAATTGTTAAACCTGTACGGAAATCGTTTACTGAGATCATGAATTATTTCCTCCAAATTATAAAATGATTAATTCTTTAGTCGAATGTGTTAGTACTTCATTACCCGTTTTTGTGATTAAAATATCGTCCTCAATTCGAACGCCACCAATTCCAGGAATGTATACTCCCGGTTCAATTGTTACAACCATATTAGGCTCCAGCACCGTATTGGAACGGAATGATAACCCAGGTCCTTCATGCACTTCAAGGCCGATACCGTGACCAGTCGAGTGACCGAACGCTTCGCCTAAGCCTTTTGATTTTAAATAATCTCGTGCTACAGCGTCCGCTTCGATCCCTGTCATACCAGGACCAACTTTTTCAAGCGCAAGAAGCTGAGACTCGAGTACAGCATTGTACATTTCTACCAACTTTTCTGATGGTTGGCCTACAGCGATTGTACGTGTAATGTCCGAAATGTAACCATTATAGTAAGCACCAAAATCAAGTGTTACAAAATCGCCCGTTTCAATAATTTTGTTTGTCGCAACACCGTGCGGCAATGCAGAACGTAATCCGCTTGCAACAATAATATCAAACGAAGAGCTTGTAGCACCTTGTTTACGCATGAAAAATTCTAATTCATTCGATACGTCAAGCTCTGTAATACCAGGCTTGATGAAATTTAAAATATGTGTAAATGCATTGTCTGCAATTTCACATGCAACCTTAATAATATTAATCTCTTCTTCAGTCTTAATCAAGCGAATTTTTTCAATTAAACCTGAAACTGGCACGAAATCAACATTCACTGCCGAATTGTATACTTCATATGTACCATATGCAAAAGCATCTTTTTCGAATGCCAATGATTTTACACCCATTGCCGCCACTTGTTTTGCCACTTCTTCATGAATCGGACCGCTATGCTGAACGACACGGAATTCCTTTACTTGCTCTGATGCTTGTTCTGTATAGCGGAAATCTGTAATAAATACAGCATCTTGCTGTGAAACAACTGCAACACCAGACGTACCAGTGAAGCCTGTCATATAACGGCGGTTGTATTCATTTGTAATGAGTATTGCTTCGACATTGTTTTCGATTAGTGCTTGACGTAGTTTACTAAGTTTCATCTGTTCTCATTCCCCTTTTTAGTGTAGTAAAAACTTGCAGATGGCCATTTAATTGGCGAATCTACAAATTTGTCCTGCTTTCAATCACAGAAACTTTGGCGTCACGCAATGCAATACTCCTATGTCTTTAAGCCCCTGAAAATACACTTTTCAAGGTGGTAAAAGGGACCTTGAATATAAGCAGCTTCATTGTGAACGCTTCTTTTTATACTGTCCCTATTTTATCACAGACTTTTCAGACATCAATACTTTCGACTAACGAAATAATGTGATTGTCCGGTATCTTGCCGTTTCGACGATTAGGCGCATCGAAGTTACCACTACAACGAAAAATGGAATGGAGAATTTTTTGAATGATGACCATTCAATAGGTAGATTTAAGATTTGCCACTCCAATATTGCTGCAATGACAACTCCTAAAATAACTGAAAGTAAAAAAGGCGGTACCATAATGAGCAGCTGTGTTACAACCAACAATAAATAAGCAACAATGGCTATTATTAAAAATAAAATGACCCATCGCTCGAAAGCCGTCCATTCGAACCATTCCAATTTTTTGAGAAATGAAACCGGATGCCATTTAATAAAATCAAATAAGTGTAAACCTTTTAAGCTTACAGTCACAATAAATGATGTAAATAATGCCGTGACAAACAAATGCATGACAAAAACTCCTTTTTTTGACTCAGTATGACCGATTGTAAAAAAACTATTCTAATGGATAGTGCTTTTCTCCAAAATTTAGTACAATATGAGGGTATAACAAAGAAAAGAGATGGATAGATTCCTTTCTCCAGACTACAAATAGATTGAAATTTTATAAGAGAGTGGTGTCGAGCAAGTGAGTAATAATGCGCCAGTATATGGTGGGCAAGCGCTTTTAGAAGGTGTTATGTTCACTGGTCAAGATCATATGGTAACGGCAATCCGTCGAAATGACGATTCCATCGATTATTTCCATGTAAAAAAAGAGAAAAAGCCTATGTTTCAAAAGCTGAAGAAAATTCCGTTTGTACGCGGGGTTGTCGCATTAATCGAATCGGCAGGCTTTGGTTCGCGTCATTTGCAATTTGCTTCTGACCGCTATGATGTTACACCAGGCGAAGAAGAGGAAAACAGTGGTGAAGAGCCATCGAAGTTAATGATGATTTTAGGAGTAGCCGTTATTGGTGTGCTTTCATTTTTATTCGGTAAGTTTGTCTTCACATTAGTGCCGATGTTTTTGGCAGAATTTTTAAAACCTTGGTTCCCAGGGAAAACGGTTCAGATTTTTATTGAAACCGGCTTTAAATTAGTTTTACTTCTTGGCTATTTGCAAATTATTTCGATGACGCCTTTGATTAAACGTGTATTCCAGTACCATGGTGCCGAGCATAAAGTAATTAACTGCTATGAAGCAGGTCTTGACTTAACGGTCGAAAATGTTCAAAAACAATCACGACTTCATTATCGTTGCGGTTCTAGCTTTATTTTATTTACCGTAATTGTAGGTATGTTTACATATTTCTTCGTACCTGTTGATCCGCTTTGGGTTCGTCTTGTTAGCCGTATTTTATTAATCCCGGTTGTCATCGGTATTTCTTTTGAAGTATTACAGGCGACAAATGCCGTTCGTGAAATTCCGGTTTTACGCTTCCTTGGCTATCCTGGATTATGGCTGCAACTATTAACAACAAAAGAGCCGAAAGACGAAATGGTGGAAGTAGCAATCGCATCCTTCAACAAGCTGCATGAAGTCGAGAAAAATCCGGCTGTTGCACAAACATTAGTACATGATTAATTAAAAACTCGGGGAGTTATGTAGAAAGATTTCACTTCTACGATAACTCCCCTTTTTTTGATGTCAGCAATATATTTAGAGTCTCGAAATATTTTCGTTGAGTTCCAATAGATGAAATGGCATAATAGAGTTAAAATTCAGTGAATTCATTATAAGGAGTTAACAAATGAAAACGATTTTCCAATTTATGAGGCGCTATAAATGGCCTGCAGCAATCGCCTTTTTCCTAATGCTAATGGAACTGGCGAGCGATTTAATCCAGCCGCTCTTCATGGCGAGGATGATTAATGAAGGACTGCTTGAAGAAAATTTACATAATGTCGCGTTTTGGGGTGGCTGTTTATTTGCTTTAGCCCTATTCTCTTTCATAAGCGGAGTACTTAACTCCTTCTTCTCTGCGCATGTCGCCCATAGTTTCGGTTTCGATCTGCGTAAAGCATTGTACAGCAAAATACAATCACTGACGATGGCGACCTACCTGACATTCCCTACTTCCGGACTTATTACTCGTCTGACAAGCGATGTTACACAAACGATGAACATCGTCTTTATGATGCTGCGGATTGCGATGAAAGCACCGTTAATGACGGTTGGTTCGCTAATTATGGCGTTTGTTATTAATGCGAAGCTTGCGCTCATTTTATGTGTCAGCTTTCCGTTTCTGCTTATCTTCCTTGTATGGATGGTATCAGTCGGAATCAAGTTGTTCGCACAAGTACAGCAACGTCTTGATTTTGTGAACCGCCAGCTTCAGGAAGGATTGCAGGCTGTCCGATTGATTAAAGCATATATGCGTGGTCAATATGAAGAGAGCCGCTTTTTATCCGTTGCAGAAAACTTGAAATTCGATACGATTAAAGCGACACGTGTCATGGAAATTGCATTGCCTGTTCTTCAGTTTGTTATGAATATTAGTTTGCTGATTGTCATTTGGGTTGGTGCAGATGCGATTCGTGACAATGATATTCTTGCCGGTGACTTGGCCGCTATTATTAACTATGCATTCCGTATGACGGCATCATTTTCTATTTTTTCATTTATCATTATCGCTTATGCCCGCGCCAAAGCGTCTGCTGAGCGTATCGAAGAGATTTTAAATGTCGAGGAAGGCATAGAGGAAGTGCAGAAAAATGAAGCTCCTGTCTTTGAAAACTTCTCGATTCGCTTTGACAATGTCTCATTCCATTATCCAACAACGGAGCAGTATACGCTTCAAAACTTGTCATTTTCAATTGAAAGCGGCGAAAAAATAGCCATTATGGGGGCAACCGGCTCTGGAAAATCGACTATTTTACAATTGGTTGAACATTTTTACGAACCGAACAGTGGTGATATTTTTATTAATGATCAAAATATAAAAGATATCCCATTGCAGCAGTTACGCCGCTCGATTTCCTATGTTCCGCAGCAATCCCTTCTTTTTTCAGGTACGATTGCGGACAATTTACGCTGGGGACAAAATGATGCGACAATTGAGCAAATTATTGACGCAACGAAAAAAGCGCAAATTCATCACTCAATCGAGAGCTTTGATGAACAGTATGAGACGATGATTGGACAGCGCGGTATTAACTTATCCGGCGGTCAAAAACAGCGTCTAGCGATTGCCCGTGCCCTGTTAAAACCGGCATCATTACTGATTTTAGATGACAGTACTTCAGCGCTTGATGTGTCGACAGAGCAGAAGTTATGGGAGGCACTCGATCAGGAGGCCATCACAATGCTCGTTGTAACCCAAAAAATCCAAACAGCACAAACGGCCGATCGTATACTACTTATTGATGAAGGCCGACTACATGGGTTTGGCACACATGAACAATTAATGGCAACGAACGATCTGTATGCGAAAATTGTTGCTTCACAGCAGGAGGTGCTTGCCTAATGAAGTTTTTCAACTATGAACCGATTATCACAAAAGAACAAATCAAAAACACAAGCGGCAAGAAGAAAAAAGGTGAACGTGCTCAAAACTGGACGTATACATTGAAGCGTATTTTCGATTTTGTAGCCGAACAGAAAATGCTCCTGTTTATCGTTCTACTGCTTGTCGTGTTAAGTTCAGCGTTCGCGTTGATCGGACCATTCATCATCGGACGGCTGATTGACCAGTTTATTGATGGCAGTTCACTTAGCCAGCTTTCATATTGGCTTTACGGGCTTGCGGTCGTATATTTACTATACAGTTTGGCAAGCTATTTCCAGAACTATTGGATGGTCGGCATCGCCCAACAAACCGTATTTCGAATTCGCACACAGCTTTATGGTCATTTTTTCAAGCTCCCTCTCCGCTTTTTCGATAAACGAAAACACGGGGAATTAATGAGTCGTGCGACGAACGATATTGAAACAATCAGCTCGACGTTAAACAGTGCCTTTATCCAAGTTGTCTCAAGTATTTTGACATTAACAGGTACGGTAGCCGTTATGCTTTGGCTCAGTCCGTTATTGACACTGATTACAATGCTGATTGTCCCGCTTATGTTCTACGGGATGCGCTGGATTACAAAACGCACAAGCCTGCTATTTAAACAGCAGCAAGCAGCAATCGGTGAAATGAATGGATTAATCGAAGAATCCATTACCGGTCAGCACGTCGTTAAAGCCTTTTCACAGGAAACGGAAATGCTGCGTCAATTTGAAGAGAAAAATTCTCGCATTCGCACAGTTGGTTTCTGGGCATTAACGTATTCAGGGTTCATTCCGAAAGTGATGAACACATTGAACAGTCTAAGCTTTGCGATTGTCGCATTGGCCGGTGGTTTATTTGCCTATTACGGTCATATTTCAATCGGGACGATTATTATTTTCACGGAGTATGCACGTCAGTTTACCCGTCCGTTAAATGATTTGGCCAACCAGTTCAACACCGTTCTTTCAGCTTTGGCTGGAGCGGAACGCGTTTTCTTGATCATGGATGAAAACGAAGATGAAATTGACGGGGAAAATGTAGAACTGCTAGGCAATGTACGTTTCCAAAATGTTACGTTCCAATATGACGCACAAGCTTCCTCCCCTACCCTTTCAAATGTGTCCTTTGAGGTGAAATCCGGGCAGTCGGTTGCACTGATCGGTCAAACTGGTGCCGGGAAAACCACGATCATGCAGCTGTTAACAGGACTTTATGAAAAAACCGACGGAAAAATTGTATTTGACGATATGGAAATAGAAGAAATTTCGAAAGCGAGCTTGCGCAGTCAAATGGCATTCGTCCTACAGGATCCGTTCCTGTTTGAAATGTCGATTAAAGAAAATATCCGCTACGGAAAACTCGATGCAACAGATGAGGAAATTTATGAGGCAGCGAAAAAAGCGAATGCCCATACATTTATCAATAAGCTGCCGGAAAAATACGATACGATTTTAAGTGCTGACGGCAGCCAGATTTCTCAAGGACAAAAACAGCTGTTATCGATCGCCCGCGCCTTTGTAGCAGATCCGAAAATTTTATTATTGGATGAAGCGACAAGCAGTATCGACACTGTGACAGAGCTGCATATTCAGGAAGCACTCGAAAAGCTGATGGAGGACCGTACAAGTTTTATCATCGCCCACCGCCTGAATACAATTCGCAAAGTCGACTATGTCATCGTCTTAAATCAAGGGAAAATCATCGAACAAGGAAAACGCCAGGAACTGATCGAAACCCAAGGCGTATTTGGACAAATGCTTAACGTGTGATATTTATGTAACGAGAAAAAATCGCCCATTTTGCCTTATACAGCAAAATGGGCGATTTTATTTTTACATACCAGTTATACCGTTTCTATATCTATTTGCTCCTCCAACTTCGGTGCCGGATTTTTTAACTGACGGAAATTTTTATAGTATTTGACGAGCAAAAAGATAATGACAGCCGTCAAAATGAAAAAGTACGCCACATTTAGTAACAATACTTGCCGGGCTGCTTCTGTTGTCGGTAAATCAATTTCTGTCGTTTGATTTGTATAAACAAACTGGATAAATGCCAGGAAATTATTAAAACTATGTAATAGCATCGGTATTACGATATTTTTAGTTTTAAGGTAGGCATAACCAAGCACACAGCCTAATGCAAAGGCAAATACAACATTGATCGGGTTGAGGTGGATAATACCAAATATAATAGAAGAAATAATAATACTCTTTTGCGGACTCCATCTTAATGTGAAACGACGAAGCAAGATTCCTCTGAATAACATTTCCTCATAAATCGGTGCAAGTATGCAAATATTAATAAAAAACAGGACGTATACGAGTAATGATGGCCGCACTTCTTCCAAATCCATCATCGGAAAGAATGAAAACAGTTCCCGTATATGCTCTTCGAAAACAAGATATATGATTGTTAATAAAATTGTTGTGAACACAACGGTGATCAATTGGAAGCATGCTGTAATCGATAAATACTTTGCCCAGCGTCCTTTTGACATCGTATTATGAATCGGCTGTTCATTATATGTGAAATTCCATTTTTTTGTTTGATGCATCAAATACATTAAACAGCTTACCGAAACAAAAAATGTAATCCACTCTTCACTGGCTGGAATATCGGTTACAAATAACAAGATAAAACTTGCTATGAATATACCAATCGCAAACAGTATAAAATAGCGCAGCTTGAAATTCTTCAAATCAATATAATCCATTATTTTACACCCCCTGTAAATAGAGTAACATGAAATGGAAGTTTTATCCCAAGCATCGCTACCCCTTTTCGATCATTTTTCAACGATTAACATTTCTCCATTGCCAATATCGCCTCTTTTACAATACGATGGATACAAAATAGATAGAAGTAGGTGTTTTGCATGTCTAAAATTTTAATTGTGGAAGATGAACAGCAGATTGCGCGTGTATTACAGCTGGAACTCGGATTTGAAGGCTATGAAACAGCTATCGCTCATACTGGTACGGACGGTTTGCTGAAATTTCATGAAGACGAATATGACTTAGTATTGCTTGATGTGATGCTGCCAGAGCTGAACGGTTTGGAAGTACTGAAACGAATTCGCAAACATAACGAAACCGTTCCGGTCCTTTTATTGACTGCTAAAAGTAATATAGAAGATAAAGTGACAGGGCTTGATTACGGGGCAAATGACTATATAACAAAACCGTTTGAATTCGATGAGCTGCTTGCACGAATTCGTGTGGCATTGCGATTTTCACACAATTCTGCTCCCGTGCCAACACCATCGACAGTCCATACATTTCAGGATTTATCATTAAATGTGCAAACCCGTGAAGTCACAAGACAAGAACAGCAAATCGATTTGACTCCACGTGAGTTTGACTTGCTGCTGCATTTTATGAAGCACGCTAAACTTGTGCAGTCACGTGAGCAGTTACTGAATGCCGTTTGGGGATTTGACTATTACGGGGATACAAATGTAGTTGACGTATATGTACGTTATTTGCGTCAAAAACTAGAGGTAAATCTGAATTTACCGTCACTACTACATACAGTTCGCGGTGTCGGCTATGTATTAAAGGAAGCAACAAATGAGACTTAATACGAAAGTAAATCTGTTTTCCATGTTATTGACTTCGGTTATATTAATCGGCAGTTTTACAGGTATTTATTATTTGTATAAAGAGTTTGCCTTTTCAACAGAGGCGGAACAATTACAGGCCCGGGCAAATGAATTAACGACTGCCATTAGCGCACTGGAAACTACAGATGGAATCGATTCGATTTTCGGCGCGTATCTCCCGACTGACGGAGCGATCTTCGTTTACGACAGTGCAGGTAATCTAATAAAGAGACTTCAAAAAACATCCGAAAAAATTGATTATAAACTTGATCCGTCACAGCATTACACTGAAAAAACAATACGTGATATCCCACATATCGCGCTAGCTACACCAATTATTTTGCCGAATGATGAAATTGCCGAGGCAAAGCTGATCCAGCCCTTGCCGACAATTACTGAAAATATGAACAGGCTATTAATAATATTAGTGCTGATGACACTTGTTGCGCTTATTCCGATTTATTTGGCGAGCCAGCTGTTTGTTCGACTGATCGTAAAACCCGTTCAGCAGCTGACAACGACGATGGAAAAAAATATTCAGCAGTCCAGCTATGAGCAAATCCCGGTTCGTAAGCAATCAAACGATGAAATTGCGCAAATGGCAACGACGTACAACCATCTAATGGCACAGTTGGAAGATGCCCATGACAAACAGCAGCAATTTGTCGGCAATGCCTCACATGAACTGAAAACACCGTTAACGGTCATCGAAAGCTATACAAAGCTGTTAAAACGCCGCGGTACACAAGACGCGAAAATTACGGAAGAAGCATTGGAAGCAATTTTAAAAGAAACAACCAACATGAAGGCAATGATTGAACAAATGCTCGCACTGGCAAAGACGAATGAAATGACGAAAATCAATATGACGACATTTGCATTACAGCCTTTTATCGAGCAAATTGTGCAAAGCATAAAAGCCGCGTATCACCGTGAGATTGTCCTTAACATTCCGGATGTAGAAATTACAACGGATGAAGCAAAATTAAAACAGCTGCTCTTTATCTTCATCGATAATGCACGAAAATACAGTGACGATGTCATTAAGATCCACGCCTCTGTGAAAAATGATCTGCACATTTCCATTCAGGATTTTGGTATCGGAATTCCTGAAGAAGATCTCCCGAATTTGTTCCACCGCTTTTATCGGGTTGATAAAGACCGTAACCGGAAAACTGGTGGCACCGGCATTGGCCTATCGATTGCAAAGGAACTCGCCGATCGTTTAAATGCCGAAGTTTCCATCGACAGCGAACTAGGGAAAGGAACGACGATTTTACTCATTGTTCCACTTTCAGGAGGTGCACAGCATGAAAGCTAAATGGATTATACTATGCATCGCCGTCATCCTAATCGGATTTTTCATTACACTGACAGTCAAGCAATTATCAACACCGCATGAATTGAACACGAATGAACTGGAATTGAAAATCAAAGATATTTATAATGCGGAAGTCCAGACATTGGTCAAAGAAAAAGATCATTTTGTCGCTTCTTTCAATAAAGATGGTTCAATTTTTGAAGTGAATGTAAATGCCGTAACAGGTCAATTTTCCGATTTGAAGCTTATTTATAAAAATGAAAATAAGCAATCCGAGGAACAAGTTAATTCGGAAACATCAAAAGAAAATCAAGCCGCAGCAAATAAGCCAGCTGAGAATGCTACAAAGCCGTTGCTTTCAAAAGAGCAAGCGGTAGATATCGCGTTAAAGGAAGTGCCTGGTGAAGTCGATTCCGTTGAGTTTGTAAAAAATGCAGAAGGCGGTATCTATTTTGTTGAGATCGATCAAGAAGATGATGTTACCGTTCAAGTACATGCCATTACAGGTGAGATTATCGTGATAAAATATGATGATTAGTTTTCTCATCAATTTCTAATAATTCTCTCAGACCGTTTTCATATTCGCTCGTTATACTAACATTACAAACAAGAAAAGGAGCGAGTGAATATGAATAAAAAATTTTTAGCAATCCCGGCATTACTAGTAGCAATTGGTGGAGGAGCTGTATTTGCACAATCTAATTTATTTGCGCAAGCCGAAAACAACCCAAGTATTTCAGCAGGTGAAGCAAAGAAAATCGCGTTAAAACAATTAGACGGTGAAATTATCGGTTTTGAATATGATGGAGATGACCGCACACCACATTATGAAATCGACATCGTGAAAGACAATGAAAAAATCGAAGTTGAAGTGAATGCTGGTACAGGTAAAGCTGTTGTAACGGAACGTGAAAAAATTCGTACAGTGAAAGCGGAAAATACAGTAAAAACAGATGAGACAGTAAAAGCAACAGATACAGCGAACAATTCTGCTGTCATTACTGAAAAGCAGGCAATTGAAATTGCTCAGGCGAAAGCAAAAGGAACAGTAACTGGCCTTGAATTGGATGAAGATGATAACCGTCTGATCTATGAAATCGAAATCCGTAACGGTAAAATGGAATACGATTTTGAAATCGATGCAAAAACTGGAGACATTATTAAGTACGAAGAAGATCTAGACGATGACCGTTTTGATGATTAATTGAATAACAAGCAATATAAGCAATTATTAAAAAAAACGGCTAGGACATAACCCAAAAATGTTATTTTTCTCTCAGAGAAAAATAACATTTTTTTGCTGAGCGTTAAAAATTGATTTCCATTCCGGGACGCTTTCCGCGGGCGTGAGGCCAACAGGATGTTGGTCACAAAAGCGTTTCCACAGGACGTGGCGTTCTTAGCTTTTGTTCCTAGTCTCAGGCGTCACGCTATTCCCGCAGGAAGCTTTGCTTGTAGCGAAAGGCGTAGCCGGCAGCTACACTCGGCCTTCATTCCAATCAATTTTCTAAAATATCCGTTTCTAAATAATGTTTTTTCTATCCATCGGTACTTTTACTCATCCATCTAATTTATTTTTTTATTGTTTTTCTCGCCTTCACGATTAAAAATGAAGGGCGATGTTGCTCTTTTTGGAGGCTTGGGAGTAATTCGATTGCTTCGTCTGTCGGCATTGGCTCCACTATTTTCTCAATTTGCAGCCCATTAATAATTAATGTATTAATAATTGTTTCAATTGTGCGATGATACATCACAACATTATCTACGAGCCAATTTTCTGTTCGTTTCCCTTCATCGTGGTAACGGGCAACCGCAAAATGAGAGATTGTGCGCTTCTCGTCCAAAATCCATTGCTCCACACCTTTATTTGCGGTCGATATTGGATGCTCCATAGAAAACAGGAAGACCCCTTCCGGACATAATGCACGACTTACCTTTTCAATTATCCCTTCAAAATCCGCCACATAATGTAGTGCCAATGCGCTCGTTATTAGATGGTAATGCGATTCCTCTAATAGAATATCTTCAATTGAAATATTTTGAAAATGGAGACGACCACTTTTATAGCGCTCTTTTGCTGCGGTAATCATGTTATCCGAAATATCGATTGCATCGACATGCTGTGCCCCATTTAAAACACAGTCATTTGCAAACTCCCCTTTTCCACATCCTAAATCTAACAATACTTTTCCTTTAACATCCGGCATTAACACTAAAAAATTGGGCCGCTCCAGCAAATTATTATAATTGAATTTCCGGTTACGAATTTCTTCATATCCTTTAAAAAATAAGGCATTATCATAAATATTTTGCTTCATTGTTCTCCTCGTTTCACCATAACGTTATGACTTTTTTGCGCAACTTCATTATCACATGGCTGGAAAATTTTAAATAGACTTATATTTCAAATTTTAGTAAGATGTAGATAGAGGCATGTCTAGTTTTACTAATTCAACTTTTTTATAAAAACTATGCAAATTCCTTAGCGATTTGCATAGTTTTTGTTTTAATGCCTTCTTCACAATCCTTTGGAACTGGGGAAAACTTATGAAAAACAATGATTCGAAAAGCATCCTACTCTTTTTACTATTTGCTTTTATCACCAATTTAGTCTATGTCGCTTCTCAACGCATAGAAAATCTGGAGCTGCCTTTAGCGCTCGTCATATTTGCTCTATTTATATTATTTATTGTGCTTGTTTTAAAGCTCAACTTAAGACCAATTGTCATTACACTGGCAACAATCTCAGCTTTGCTCGATATTAATTCAATTTTCTATTTGGCTCTTCCTGAATTTTATACAATCGGCTTTACAATCGGAGTCCTAGTATTTCTTGGTTTTTACTTTAAAAAGTCTAAAGATGCCATACTGGCCGCGATTGGTTTTTGTATAATGAACATACTGATTAATATAGAATTTTTCATACAATGGGAATGGGTTTACCTTTTAGTGTTACATAGTATTCTATTTATCATAGCCAGCAGATTAAAATTTACGATTACGAAAAGAATCTATTTAGGATTTTTCAGTGTGACTTTCATTTTTCTAGTTATCGGAATGTTGGTTGATCACAATTATTTAGCCACATTTGGACTTCTCCTGTATTTGGCGGTACTTATTGCGATTTATTTCGTTATCCGAAGACAACTTGAACAACAACCTACTTATAAATTACATTGAGGTGAGACATCCAGATGAAAAATGTAAATCGTTTATTTCTCATTATTGCCGTCATTATCCTTGTTATAATTGGCCGCTATTTTATGGCACAAAATGAAGTAAAAGAAATTCCGGATGTAACCGCTGTAACGAATGAAATGACGATTGAAACGGTTCGCGGAAGCTATTGCTGGCATTCAGCAGGTGAAGCAGAGTGTGTTGATACTGCTGCCCCGCATGAAATTATAAGTGAGCAAAATACCCCTTACGTAAAAGTACGGCCAGGTGAAGTACTGGAGTTCCAATATAGTCAGAATGTAACGAGTGTATCTATTCAACAATGGATAGAAGATTACGATTATAAAGAAATTGCCACATCGACACGCTTTTCTGTCCCAACGGAAAAAGGAAAGTATATCATTTCCAGTATGGCGCGCTTTGGCAACGGTGATGTAACAGACAGTATTGCGATAGAAGTAGAATAACTAAAAAGGGAAGTGTCCGTTAAGTTTGGACACTTCCCTTTTTTATTTGCGGTTTCCGCTTATTGCCGTTTCGTCAATTCAGCCAATTCGCTTTGTAATTGCTGAAGTTCATTACTCGCATCTGCAATCGATTTCATCATGACATGCTCTTCATGTATTGAGCTCGCGATTTCTTCAGTCATAGCGGCATTTTCTTCAGAAATAGCGGACAGATTTTCAATTTGATTCATTACTTCTTCAACAAGTTCGTTCGTATGCGTAATGGTCGACATGTTTTGGTGAAGCTTTCCTTGAATACCATTGAATGATTGCTTAATACCATCAAATGAACCAGTAATATTGTTCAATGTGCCAACACTTGAATGGACCGCTTCTTTTCCTTCATATGCTTTTAACTGGGCAGTTGTTGCTCGTTCAAGCAGCTGCTGAGTAACAACGGTAATACTCGTTGCAATATTCGCACTCTCTTCCGCCAGTTTTTTCACTTCTTCTGCAACAACGGCAAAACCTTTCCCGTGCTCCCCTGCTCTTGCCGCTTCAATTGAGGCATTTAAAGACAGCAAATTCGTCTGATCGGCAATGGCTTTAATACCATTTAACAGGTTATTGACATTCGCAAGGCTCTCTTGCATATTGTCAATTGTCGTTGTCGTTAAATCAATAGAGTCACTTAATGTTGCCATATCCGCTGTCACATCATGTACCTGTTTCCAGCTTCGTTCAATCGCTACTTGCACTTCATCCGAATCCTTTACAGTCGATTCAGAGGACTCCTTCGTTTTCACCATATTATCATGTGATAAAATCATTTGTTCATTAATCTGCTGAATCATCTCAGCTTCATTATGAATGGCTGCTGCCATTTGATTCGATGACTGTAATATCGTTTCGCTCGCAATATTCAATGTACCGACATTATCATTTACATGGGTAATGCTAGATGCAAGCTGGTTTGAACCTTCCTCAATTTTATTTATAATCGATGATAAATTTTCCAACAGTTCTTTCGCTTCCCGCTCTTTTTCCTGGGCATCCTTTATTAATTTGTTGCCCCATTGAGTCAATCGGTAAAGCAAAAAGTTACAGCCTGTCATACTTACAAAAATCGTAATAAATACCGGGAGATTTGCATTTAGCCCTAATAAATTTTCCGGCACTGTTATGTATAATAAAATATAAGAAATACTGGCGATCAGTAAAAATATTTTGATCATCCGTTCATTAAAATACATTGCACACATAATAAATGTTACAAGCAGCATGTAATGTTTATTGATAGAATATCCATCCAGGTAAAACAATAAAAATACGACAAATGCCGGTATTAGTACAAAAATTAAACCTTTGGCGAAATTGGATATATTCAGGAAATAATTGGCTGTCGATAATAAAATGACACCCCCTCCTGCAATCAAATAAGGGATCGAATTACTAAAACCATTTGCAATAACAAGCGGTGATACAATGAGAATTGCCAATACTATTGTAATAATTAGATTTAGTTGATGAATCCAATTAACTTTTCCGTTGCGTTTCTTCAAGCTGTCTTCCTCCTAGGAACAATTGATTATTTCCATAATAGTTTATAGGTATATATTACAACCCTTTTTTATACAATACAATGGACTTTTGTATGGATAAGGGAAAATTTTCAAAAAAAAGAAGCTCACGAATAGTTAACCGTGAGCTTCTTTCGTTATTCTGCTTTATCAACTTTTTTACGAACGACTGCGCGTACAGGTGCACCGTCAGCACCTGCAATTTTTAGCGGCAATGCGATCAGTTCATAAATCCCTTGCTGAACATGTCTTAAATCGAGCCCTTCTAATATATGAATGCCATGTTCGTACAAATTGTGATGTGCCAATACTTCCTTGCTGTCCAGCGGGTCAACGGAAGGATTTTCAATACCAAGCAATATTACACCGCGCTCCTTTAAAAATGCCGCGACATCCGGATGAATGACTGGAATGGTTTCCGGAAATGTTTCACTAAGCTGCTCAACTGTTTTAAGCAGTACTCGCTTTACACTATGGAAATCAATCGATGCGAGCGATTGAGCTGAAATTACTTCATGCCCAATACAATCCACGATCACACAGTCTCCGATATACACATTTATATCCAATTGCTCGATTGTCTCAGCTTCACTGTTAAAATGAAACGGTGCATCTGCATGTGTACCCGTGTGCAGCGAAGTCGTAATCCGCCCGATATTGACCGAGCCCGTCTGTTGTTTCGAAATCCCGACTTCAAAAGAAAACGGTGTATCGCCCGGCCAGTTCGGCATTCCGTTTTGCATCGTTTGTGTAATATCAATCCACATGGCTTCACCCCTAATATTGAATGACTAAATATGCTAAGACTACGACAATGACTGTCGGTACAACGAAGGTCATTAAAAAGCGATATGTTTTGTAAAAGCCTTCACCCATTTTACTACCTTGCAGCAGTTCGCTTTTCACAAGGTTTTTATCCATAATATGCATAATGAAGATCGCGATAAGCAAGTTGCCGATCGGTAAAATGATATTCGAAACTAAAAAGTCGGTGAAATCAAAAATATTGCGTCCAAAAATCGAAACATCACCTAATGTACTGTACGTCAATGTCGAAGGAATCGAAGCGATAAATACAAAGATCCCGATGATGATTGTAATTTTAGCTCGGCTAATTTTCCATTTTTCAATGATGGCAGCAACGATAATTTCATACATACTAAATGCTGACGTTAATGTTGCAAATAAAAATAGAATTAAAAACAGCGCTAAAAATAGTTCACCAAACGGCATTTGAGAAAACGCTGCAGGCAATACCATGAACAATAATGGTGGTCCGCTCGCCACTTCCATATCAAAGGCAAAAACAACCGGGAAAATCGCCAGTCCTGCCAAGAATGATACGAAAATACTTAATCCTACAACAGAACCCGCTGAATTCGGTAAGCTCACATCTTTCTTTAAATAAGAACTATATGTAACTAAACATGAGAATCCAACAGCCAGTGCAAAGAATGATTGCCCTAACGCATATAAGATTGATTCACCGGTAATGTTCGAAAAGTCCGGATACAGGAAGAACTTAATACCTTCCATTGCTCCGTCCAATGTTACGGCTCTTACAACTAAAATAAAGAACATAATAAACAGTAACGGCATCATGAATTTATTTGCCTTTTCAATCCCGTTTTGAACACCAAGCGCAATGATCACAACATTCGCCAATGTAAACAATCCTAAACCGAGTAAAGCAATCCAAGGTGTACCTGTTACTTGTCCGAAAAATGCCCCTGGTTCCACAGTCGGCGCGATAACTTCTCCAACAACCGAAACCCCGCTGTAAACAAAAATCCAGCCGCCGACTACACTGTAAAACGATAATAATAAGAAACAGCCAATAATGCCGAGCTTACCAATCCAAGCCCAAGCCTTCGTATTCGGCGCCAATATTTTATAGGCAGTAACCGCCTCTTTTTGTGTGGCACGCCCAATAATATATTCCGATAAAAGCATTGGCAGCCCGATAATTAATGTCAGCAGCACAAAAATCAGGAAGAATGCGCCCCCTCCACTTTGACCGGCTACATAAGGCATTTTCCAAATTGCCCCGAGCCCAATCGCTGCACCAGCTGACGCTAATACAAATCCTAACTTACTTGACCACTGTCCTTTACTCTTCTCCATCTGTCTCACTCCACTCATCTGTCTAACCTAAGCTATAGTACTGTCCGCAAATCCCAAAGTTCCGGAAAAAAGCGGTGATCGAGCACTTTTCGCAAATAATTGACCCCTGATGAGCCACCTGTGCCCACTTTAAAGCCAATAATGCGCTCGACCGTTTTCATATGACGGAAACGCCACTGCTGCAAGGAATCTTCAATATCGACAAGCTTTTCACCAAGCTGGTATAAATTCCAGTACATATCGATATTTTCATAGACGGTTTTCCATGCTGCGGCAACAGAATCGTCACCACTATATACTACCGAAAAATCACGGTTTAGCAAAGCTTCAGTTATTGGCAATCCTGCTTTAGCCAATGCTTGAATCGCCACATCATAAATACTTGGTGCATCATACGCCTCTTTCAGGACCGCCAGAGTGTCCGGTTCTTTCTCATAGATTTTGAGTATATACGGTGTTTTATAGCCAAGTGCAAACTCGATCAAGCGATACTGATAGCTTTGAAACCCCGATGCTTTCCCCAATTCATCGCGAAACTGCAAATATTCCGCTGGTGTCATCGTTGCCAATACGTCCCAAGCCTGAATAATCTGCATTTGAATTTTCGATACCCGTGCGAGCATTTTAAACGCTGGCTGCATTTCCCCTTTTTCAATCGCTTGTATCGCACCGCGCATCTCATGAATGATGAGCTTCATCCAAAGTTCACTCACTTGGTGAATAATGATAAATAACATCTCATCATGATGGTCGGATAGACGGTTTTGACTGTTTAATAGGGGGTCCAGGCTCAAATAATCGCTGTACGTCATATCTTCTCGAAAATCCGTATGAATCCCCTTTTCATCCTTTAGCTTGTGCTGCAAATCCGAAATTGATCGTTTATCCACTGAATCACTCCTTATGCAATGATATCTCGTTTATTTTCGTACTTCTCATAAGTTTTGTTTGTGACAATGTCCTTTAAAATCTGTACAGAAATCCAAACTTCCTCAAAGGAATTATAAAGCGCAACCGGTGCCAGGCGGATGCCATTCGGTGCACGGAAATCAGGTACAACACCATTTTCTTTTAACGATTTACAAATTCTTGCCGCCTCGTCATGCACTAAAAACAGATGGCCCCCACGTGTGTCGTCAAGCGGGTTGCCGAATTTAAACGTATTCGGTAACTCCTGCTCAATACATTCCATCATAAATTGTGTCAACGCAAGTGATTTTTCACGAACCGCTTCGATTCCAGCTTCTTCAAACAATGATAGAGCGCCTTCAACAGGTGCCAAGCTTAATATATGCGGTGTACCGATTTGGTAAGCCCCTGCATGCGGTGCAGCGGTAATTGTTACATCTAAATCAAACTGTTTTTCCTTAGCCGAACCAAACCACCCAGCCAGTCCCGGTGCTGTTCCAAAATGCTTTTCATGAACATACAACCCTGCAACTGATCCCGGTCCACCGTTCAAATGTTTATAATTGCACCAAAACGCAAAGTCCGCGCCGATTTCATGAAGATGATGCGGAACGGAACCGATTGAATGGCATAGATCAAATCCGACCAGTATGCCGCGTTCATGTGCTGCTTCCGTAATCGCCTGCAAATCCAACACTTGGCCACTGCGGTATAAGACAGCCGGCAGAATCGCAACCGCCACATCCTCGGTCATCGCCTCGATAATTGCTTCTGTCGTAATCGTTTGCCTGTCTTCACTTTTCACCAGCTGCATGCTGCTTTCCGGCAAATTATGCAAAGCAATTTGACTGGCAATCGCATACAAGTCCGACGGGAAGTTCAGTTCATCAGCCAAAATTTTATAGCGGGCCGCAGACGGTTTGAAAAACGTAGCCAACAGCTGGTGCAAGTTCGTTGTTGTCGAGCCAGTCAGCATTACTTCTTCACTTTTGGCACCTATTAAAGGAGCGCACATCGCGGAAAGCTTTTCCGAGAAATAAAACCATGGATGCTCCCCGTTTGTCCAACCGTCAATCCCATAATCTTTCCACGAGTTTAGCAATGTATACACCGACTGTTCGGCGCGCTTAGACAGCAAACCGAGCGAATTGCCATCCAAGTAAATCTGTCCTTCTTTTTTATAAAATTCATGTGCATATTTCTGAAGTCCGTCCAATTCGTCGAGCTGTTTTGCTTTTTCAATAGTCGTCATGCTTCCACCCCTTCTAGTAACTTACTAATATCGTACGAGGGATAGGAATGGTTGTCAAAGTATTCTGAAATATAAACAGATGAAAAAGCCTACCTTTGGAATCACTTTGACAAAATAAAAACCCGGGCAAATTTTCGTTTGCCCGGGTTCTCATCATTACACGCCCATTTTACGACGGGTATTGCTCGTTTTCTTTGTTTGTTGGCTCTTCATCTTCTTCGTTGATGTGTCACCTTTTAAATTACCTTTGTTGCCAGCTGCATTGTTTTTCTTCGCTTCCAGCTGTTGCTTCACTAATTCCTGAAGGCTTAATTTCTTTTTTTCATTTTGTTCAGACATATTCAGACCTCCTCATCAATCTACTTTTCTAAGTATAATCCGTTGCCGTTACATTTGTAAAAGAAATGATGTAAATTACACCATAAAAAAACATCTTGAAACTTGCAATCGCTCCAAAATGTTTTTTAATTTATGAACTGTACGTCACTTCCTGTGAAGAAAGGTTGAAATAATATCCTAACCCACTTTTTGTTTTAATCCACTTCGGTGAGCTCGGCTCTTCTTCAATTTTTTCACGAAGCCTGCGTATATGTACATCGACTGTACGGCGATCCCCTTTTGTAAAGTCCAGTATATCAATAATTTCCTCACGAGATTTAATATTGCCAGGCTGCTCCAGCAAATGAAGCAGCAATTTAAACTCGCGCTTTGTCAAAGGAATTTCCACTTCATCTTTATACACTTTGAACATGACTAAATCTACACGAAACGGACCAATCAACATTTGTGAGACACGCTCTTGCTGCTGTAATTCTTTTTCGTAGCGTTTTAAATGTATCCTTAAGCGTGTCAGCATTTCTCGGAATCCAAACGGCTTTCGGATATATTCTGTCGCCCCCATTTCAAGAGCAAGTACAATATCCAATTCATCCGTACGCGCACTGATCATAATAATCGGAAAATCATGCTTGAAGCGGACTTGACGGCAAATCTCGATTCCTTCCATATCCGGAAGCATCCAATCAAGCAGGATCGCATCCGGTTCGAATGTCTGGATTGCAGCCAATGCCTCTTTACCAGTTCGTACACTATGGACTTCATAGCTGTCCTTTACTAAATAAATATGCAGTAAATTCACTAAATTTTCGTCATCTTCAACGACTAATATTTTTTTCGTCATTAATGATTCCCCGCTTCTCTAATCAATTACGCCTCGGCGTAATTGTGTTCAGCTTCGGTTTGCGCTCGCGCAAAGAATTCCTTACCGAATCTGTGACATCCGCCTGAGGCATTAACTTCTTTCAGCAGGCATTTGAACACCCGATGAAAATTGACCAAAAATTATATAAACCTCTATCTATATATAGATGGACTCTGTGCCTACTGCTTCGCCTTAGCATAAAATCTACTGAAGGAAGTTAATTTAAATCAAATAGCTGCCCTTTAATAAAGTAGGCTGTTGATTCCGCCATATTTGTAATATGGTCCGCTGCTCGTTCAACAAAGCGGTTAATGAATAACAATTGCAATGTTTGCTCGATTTCTTGAGGGCTTTCTTTTAAATACTCTGTTAAAAGTGCATAATTTTCATGATTATTGCGATCTACGATATCATCAAGCTCGCCAACTTCTTTCGCCAATGCGATATCCGCATTGATAAATGCCTTCATTGATTTTTTCAGCATATCCATTGCGACATTTTTCATTTCAACTAAAGATGTTCTATCTAAAATCGTTTCGGCTTTGCTAATGCGAATCGTTGCTTTTGCTGTATTTACCGCAAAGTCTGCAATTCGCTCAATATCCGACGACATTTTGATAACACTGATAATTCGGCGCATGTCGCGGGCTACCGGCTGCTCTTTCGCCATCAGCCAAATTGCCATTTGATTGATTTCATTTTCCAGATCATCAATGTAATTGTCCTCTTCAATAACATCCAGTGCCAACACCATATCCTGCTCCTGAAGGGCTTTAAATGCCTTTTCCATTGCAACAACTGTCATGTCGACCATTTCACCCATTTTGTCCTGCAGTTCCAGCATATTCTTTTCGAAATTTTCGCGAATCATTCCCAAATCCCCCTCTTATCCGAATCGTCCTGTTACGTAATCTTCTGTACGCTCATCTTTTGGCGTTGAAAAAATAACATTTGTATCATCATATTCGATGACTTCCCCATTTAAGAAGAATGCCGTCTTATCGCTAATACGCGCTGCTTGTTGCATGTTGTGCGTTACAATAACAATTGTATAGTCTTTTTTCATTTGTGTAATCAGTTCTTCTACTTTCAATGTAGAAATCGGGTCAAGTGCCGAAGTCGGCTCATCCATTAAAATAACATCCGGTTTCATAGCGATTGCACGTGCGATACAAATACGTTGCTGCTGACCACCAGAAAGGCCTAATGCTGATGACTTTAGACGGTCTTTTACTTCATCCCAGATCGCTGCACCGCGTAAAGACTCTTCTACAATTTCATTCAAGATTTTTTTATTTTTAATTCCTTGCATACGTGGACCATAGGCAACATTGTCATAGATGCTCATCGGGAACAGATTCGACTTTTGGAATACCATCCCGACTCTTGTACGAAGCTTAATAACATCACTTGATTCATATACATTTTCACCGTCGATATGAATGTTCCCGATCACACGTACACCATCGATCAGATCGTTCATACGGTTTAATGTACGTAAAAATGTTGATTTACCGCACCCTGAAGGACCGATTAATGCCGTTACTTCTTTTTCTTTAATGTCCAGATTAACATTGAACAACGCTTGTTTTTCACCATAATACAGGTTTAGATCATTTACTTTAATTTTTGTTGGTAAAGCGCCAGTAGAAGTCGTCGTTGATTTAAAAATTGATGCTTCAGAAATAGTCATAGTCATATAGGTTTCGCTCCTTTTAATAGTCCGCTTTGTTTAATTTTTTCGAGATATATGTTGCCGTTAAATTCAATACTAAAATAATTACGATTAAAACAATTCCGATTGCCGCTGCAAGTCCGATATCGCCGGCTTCTTGTGTTACTAAATACGAGTGAACCGTCAGTGTGCGGGCAGAAGAGAAAATACTGGATGGCATTGCAGCTACTGTCCCTGCAGTCAGGAAAATCGCTGCCGATTCACCGACAATTCGGCCGATCGATAGGATGATCCCTGATAAAATCCCCGGCATTGCACTTGGCAAAATAACTTTAATTAATGTTTGCAGTTTTGTTGTTCCTAATGCCAGTGAACCTTCACGATATGTTGCCGGCACTGTTTTTAATGCTTCTTCTGTCGTACGAATAATGACCGGTAATACGATAATCGTTAAGGTTAAGGATGCTGAAATAATCGACATTCCCAGTTTTAAAATCACAACGAAGAACACGGCACCGAATAGACCATAAATAATCGATGGAATCCCTGTTAAACTTTCTGTCGCATAACGAATGATGCGTACAAGACGTCCTTGTTTTGCATACTCGCGTAAATAAACAGCGGCTAAAATTCCGATTGGTGTTGCGATTAATAGTGAAATAACAATCGTTAAAATCGTTGTAACGATCATCGGGAATATTCCACCGCCACCTGTTGGCGAATAATCACCGAATATGAAATCAAAACTGATATATGAAAAACCTTTATAGAAAATATAGCCAACGATTACTACTAATACGGCTACTGATACGAATGCGGAACCCCAAAGTAAGCCGCGAAACATATTATCTTTAAATTGTCGCATGTTACTGAGCTCCCTTCGCTGTAATACGTGCTAATACAAAGTTTAAAATTAAGATGAATGAGAATAACACAATCCCTGTTGCAAACAGCATTTCCTGATGTGTTCCTGCTGCATAGCCCATTTCAAGTGCAATGTTTGTCGTCAATGGACGTACACTGTCTGTCAGGCTTGTTGGGACGATTAACGAGTTCCCTGCGACTAAAATGACGGCCATCGTTTCACCTAATGCACGGCCTAATCCAAGTACGATTGCTGCCATAATCCCTGACTTCGCAGCCGGTACAACAACTTTAAAGATTGTCCCGATTTGTGAAACACCTAAAGCAAGTGAACCTTCACGATATGTTTTCGGCACTGCACGAATCGCTGTTTCAGCGACTGTTACAATTGTCGGTAACATCATGATCGCCAGTACTAAAATGACGGCGATTAAACTTTGTCCACGTGCTAATCCTAAATTGTCCTGTAAAAACGGGACAATAATCGCTAAACCGAATACCCCGTATAATACTGAAGGAATACCAGCCAATAGCTGAATTGCCGGTGATACGATTTTAGCTACTGATTTCGGTGCAATCTCCGCTAAGAAAATCGCTGTTAATAACCCGATTGGTACCCCGATTACAAGTGCTCCGATCGTTGCGTAAATCGATGCAACAATCATCGGGAAAATACCGAATTTATCTTCCGATGGTACCCAATCACTGCCAAAAAGGAAGTCGAAGAAGCTATAGCCGCCCGTTACGAATGGGTTTGCACCTTTATAAAATACGAATCCTACGATTAGTAGTAAGCTCACTACTGATAGAAGCGCACATGCTAAAAATAGTTTTGATGATAAGCTTTCTAAAAAGTATTTTCGCTTATTGCCTTTGCTTATTTGCTGTTCTACTTCGTTTCTGTTTTGTGTGTTCACAAATTTGTCCTCCAGCACTAATTATTTCGTTAATGGAATCGCTCCTGCTTCTTCCACAATCTTTTGTCCATCAGCAGTTAAAATGAAATCCATAAACTTTGTTGCTGCTTCCGGAACGTTCTCTTTATAAACAAATAGGAATGGACGAGATAATTTATATTTACCTTCCAATACATTGCCCGCTTCTGCCTTTACACCATTAATGTCCATCGCTGAAACAGTTTCATCGATATATTCGAATGAGATGAATCCTACCGCATGTTTGTTCATTGCAACCGTTGTTTTAATATTTCCGTTTCCGCTTGCTACGATTGCATTACGAATCAGTTCCCCTGACTCATAGCCGACGATTTCCTGGAATGCATCACGTGAACCTGATCCGTCCTCACGTGAAACAACGACGATTTCCATATCTTTTCCGCCAACTTCTTTCCAGTTAGTAATTTCGCCTGTGAAGATTTGTTTCACTTGCTCCATCGTTAAATCATTAACTGGGTTTGATGGGTGTGCAACAACTACAATCCCGTCATAAGCAATTACCAACTCTTGAATACCGGAGTCGATTTCTTCCTGCTTCAGATCCCGTGAAGACATCCCAATTTGTGAGACATCGTTGATTGCATTTGTAATTCCTGCTGATGAACCGATTTGATTTATTTCAATTTTTACGTCTTCTGTTTCTTCATATTTTGCTGCTAATTTCTCTGCTAAAGGTCCAACTGATGTAGAACCTGAAATCGTTACTAAGTCTCCGCCTCCAGAAGATGACTCCGTAGAATCTTCATTACTGCAAGCTGCTAATACTACCATTAGAATTGTTAACCCAATGAAGTAACATGTTTTTTTCAACATACTTCAATCCTCCATCAACATGAATGTTTTCTACCTGCTTTAACAATACATTCACAAAATTAATGTCATGTATTAAACATGTAAACCTTATGTAAATTATGAAGAAACGGTCTTTTTATTATGTAAAATCATTCAGTTAAATCTGAAAATTTAAAATAATAGGGTATAATTGTAAATATTTATGAGATTTTTTAATAAATTGGAGGGATTTTTAATGAGGAATTAAATCATTAATTCATATAGAAAAATGAAATATGTCGATATTATGTTCAAATCTTTAATTGAACATGTAAGAAAAGCAGAAAATAGACATTGTACAATGAATATTTAGAAAAATCTATTTACATTGCATTTACAATAGGATGTTTTGTTTACAAAAAAGAAAAATGCATCCCTGTTAAGAGATGCATTTAAAATCTTTTATACTGTAGCTTCAGCTTCTAATAATTCAATCGCTTGTTGAACTTGCTCTTCCGTTAAGTTATGACGGACGATATAACGATTGCGTTCATGTTTTGTACATTCGATTGTACAACCACCTAAATGCTTCGCTTCGTTCTCCTCTGATGCAATGATTTGCTCATTACATTCAGGGTTAGCACAATTAATGTAGCGTTCACATGGTGTTCCATCAAAGTGGTCACGTCCAACAATAACATGCTCCACCTGGTTGATCGGCACTGTCAGACGCTCATCGAATACATACATTTGACCATCCCATAGCTGACCTTTAGCAACCGGGTCTTTCCCGTATGTCGCAACGCCACCATGTAATTGACCAACATCACCGAAACCTTCACGCTTCATCCAGCCTGAGAATTTTTCACAGCGGATTCCGCCTGTACAATATGTTAATACATTTTTACCTTCAAATAATTCACGGTTTTCACGTACCCATTGCGGTGTATCACGGAAGTTCTTTACTTCTGGACGAATTGCACCGCGGAAGTGACCGACATCATATTCATATGTGTTACGTACATCTAGTACGACTGTATTTTCGTCTTGCATTTCTTCCAGGAATTGCTCTGGAGATAAATAGCGACCCGTTAATTCATGCGGGTTCACATCTTCTTCTAAACCTAAATTTACAAGCTCTGGGCGTGGACGTACATGCATTTTTTTGAACGCATGGCCTTCTGCTGGATCGATTTTGAAAACAATCCCTTTGAACAATGGATGTGCTTCCATCATATCGATATAGTTTTGTGTTTGCTCAATCGTTCCTGAAACCGTACCGTTAATCCCTTCACGGGCAACTAAAATACGTCCTTTTAATCCAATTTCTTTACATGCAGCTAAATGCTCTGCTGAAAAAGCAGCTGGATCTTCAATCGTTGTGTAATGATAATACAATAATACTTGATAATTCATTTTTTTCACCTATCATTCAATATATTTGCAGGATATACCTGATAGTTTAAAACTACCTTACAATGATACGTGATTTCCGATAAAATTGCCATCATTAATTAGGCGGAGGTTTTTAGAAATAATTAACTATTCTTTTTAATATTAGTATAATAGATGAGATACTAATTTGAATGGAGGAATTATTGTGGGCTTTTTCAGCTTCGCATTACTAATCATCATTACCTTTACCGCATTGGCAATCGAAAGAATCCTCAAAGACATACGATCACAGAACAAAGAAATTATTGAGCTATTATCTAAAACTGATGTGGACAATAATAATAGACTGCAATAAGTTAGATTGGTTGAATCATCTCCACTCTATTTCCGAAAGGGTCTCTAAATTCAAATCGTTCATAGTTAGGAATCGGTACAGAGTCCAAAATCTCAATTTCATTTTCCATCAATACGTTTCTCCAATAAGAAATATCTTCAACTTTGTAGGCCAGATGTGCTTTAGTTGTGAGCCGATTAAAGCCATCTTCTGTCCCTACATGTACTTCCTGACTTCCTACTTGCAGCCAAAAGCCTCCTCGCCCCTGCAATGCAGAAGGTTTTGAAATTTCCTTTAAACCTAATACTTTACAATAGAAATCTTTCCCTGCTTCCTCATTACCTTTGGGAATTGTTATTTGTGCGTGGTGTAAACCAATTATCATTTGCTTTCCTCCTCTTCCTCTTCTTCCATTATCTTACTTAAAATAAGACATAAACAAAATGATAGGTTATTTATGTAAATCCATAATTTTTTCTTATCCTTCTTAATTGCTAGTTAAATTTTAAAAATACTAGCACTTAGGGATCATCCGTAAATTTTTTTCGTTATTATCCTATTACTTAAATACCATTAAATTCAATTAAATGGTATAATATGTTTGAAGTAGAAATACATTCTTATCCTACATAAAAGAGTGAAAGTAATGTTTTTGTACTAACTTAGAAGCAATTGCGGAAGGATATAACATATGACAACAGAAGTTTCGATTTTACCTTTTCAATCTGTTTATTCAATTGATAATCGTACGATAACAGCAGAGGTTCTTCATGAAGAACCGCTCATTGTAAAGTTTTCGAATGTTTTAAGTGATGAGGAATGTCAGAATTTAATCGATTGTGCTTCTTCACGTTTGGAGAGATCCAAATTGGCAAAAAAAGAAGTAAGTCCGATTCGTACGAGCAGTGGTATGTTTTTTGAGGAGAATGAAAATCCGCTTATTTCACAAATCGAAAAACGGATTAGCAGCCTGATGCATCTTCCAATAGAACATGCCGAGGGTCTACAAGTTTTACATTACGAACCCGGTCAGGAATTTAAGGCACACTTTGATTTCTTTGGTCCAAATCACCCTTCAAGCAGTAATAATCGCATTAGCACGTTAGTAGTTTACTTAAATAATGTAGAAGAAGGAGGCGTTACAACGTTTCCTAATTTAGGTATCCTAACAGTACCGGAGAGAGGTTCAGCGGTTTACTTTGAATATTTCTACAATGATCAAAAATTAAATGAGCTTACCCTTCATAGTGGTGAGCCAGTAATACGAGGCGAAAAATGGGTTGCTACCCAATGGATGCGGAAAAAACAAATCCGCGAACGGTTTTAATCCAGTTCAAGAGATTTTATTAATTACAATAGATGTGAAGGAAGTGACTAGCTGTGGTGGAGCTCCTAAACATACAAGAAAACAAATGGGATGACAGTCATCGTCCTTGGCCACTGCCAAATTTACCCTGGGGGATGAAACAAACGTGGAGTGATCTGTTATTTGCCCATTATCCCGTTAAATATGAGGTTTTGCGGAAGTTAGTTCCAAATGCGATGGAACTGGATTCTTACGACGGTGTGTGCTGGGTTGGGGTTGTCCCGTTTCGCATGTCCGGTGTGAGGCTTCGGGGATTGCCGTCAGTTCCGGGTACCGCCGAATTTCCGGAACTTAATGTGCGCACCTATGTAACGATTGATGGAAAACCTGGCATATACTTTTTCAGTTTGGATGCGGATAATTGGCCGGCTGTAAAAGGTGCCCGCACATTTTTCCATTTACCTTACCATTACGCTAAGATGGATATTAAAAACTTTGATGATACAGTACTGTTTGAAAGCAAAAGGCGCGATCAATCAGACATTGTATTCGCGGCCCGCTATAAACCCGTTTCCGAACCGTTTATCGCGGTAAACGGTTCCTTTGAAGAATGGATTGCCGAGCGTTACTGCTTCTACACATTAAATGCTTCAGGTGTCCCGGTGCGCTGTGATATTTTGCACCACCCATGGATCTTACAAGAAGCAGAAGGTGAAATTACCCTTAATACAACGCTGTCCAAGCAAGGGATTATTATGGAAAATGATCAACCGATCCTGCACTTCTCTAAAAAAATCGATGTCCGAGCATGGCCATTAGTAAGCCCTGCTACCGGCAGATTACGTTTTTAGGGTGAGTGAGCTGTGTTTCTTTCCATAAAACAAAAACGCAACCCATTATTATATATGAGTTGCGTTTTCTTTAGTTTATAAACCGCATTTCAGCTGTGCACCACAGTTTGTACATGTGTTGCAGCCGCCCATTTCTTCTACCGTACCTTGACGGCAAACCGGGCATGTATTACCAACTTCAGAACCAATTGTCACGTCTGTATCTGTTAACGGTTTGATTGTATCCACTAACACCACTTGACGTTTAACTTGGTCTTCCGATTGTTTTAATTCTTCAAACTCCAATTGCTCATCTGAATTTGCTTCTTCAGCTTTTAAAGTCAGTACTTGCGTATCGCGAGATCCATCGACATACACTGTACCGCCCTTAGCACCGCCGCGGTATAGACGCTCGTACACTTTTTGTACTTGCTCTACGCCATAGCCCTTTGGTGCGTTTACTGTTTTCGAAATCGATGAATCAATCCAGTTTTGAATGATACATTGAACATCTGCATGTGCTTCAGCAGAAAGCTCCATTGATGATTTGAACCACTCCGGTAAATTATTTTCATCCACACCCGGGTTCGCTTCTAAATACTCTTTTACAATTTCAGCTTTTACTTCAATAAACTTCCCTAGACGACCTGAACGGTAGTATGTGAAGCTGAAGTAAGGTTCAAGCCCTGTTGCAACTCCGACCATTGTACCAGTAGATCCCGTAGGTGCAACCGTCAATAAATGCGAGTTACGAATACCATTTGCCACAATATTTTCGCGAATGTGCTTTGGCATTTTTTTCATGAAGCCTGTGTTAATGAATGCTTCACGTAAACGTGCTGTTTCAGCTTCTGTTTGTCCTTCAAGGAACGGGAAGCTGCCGCGCTCTGTTGCCAGTTCAACTGACTCTTCATACGCTGCAACCGCAATTGTTTTGAAGATTTCATCAACTAGTGCATTGCCTTCTTCAGAGCCGTACTCTTTTTCACAGTAGATCAACAAGTCGGCAAGACCCATTACACCAAGACCAACTCGGCGTTCACCTAGTGCCTGCTTTTTATTTTCTTCCAGGAAGTACGGCGTTGCATCAATTACATTATCCTGCATACGTACGCCAACTTTTACCGTTTTGCGTAACGCGTTAAAATCAACTGTTTTCGTTTCTTTATCTGCAAACTTCGCCAAGTTAACAGCAGCCAAGTTACAAACGGAATATGGTGCTAATGGTTGTTCTCCACAAGGATTCGTCGCAACTACTTTCTGACCGTACGCTTTTGCGTTTGTCATGTCGTTTGCGTTATCAATGAAGAAAATTCCCGGTTCTGCTGCATAAGTTGCGCAGACATTGATTAAATTCCACAGTTCTTTTGCTTTGATTGTGCGATACGTACGAACCGGATAACCAAGTTTCTCCCATTCTCGTACGTCGCCAACTTCATGCCATTTTTCATTGTAATCCAGCATTTGAGCCGGAGTGTAGTTCTCTACATCCGGGAAGCGTAATTCGAAGTCCTGATCGTTTTCTACAGCAGCCATAAACTCTTTCGTTAATGTAACCGAAATGTTGGCGCCTGTTAGGAAATCCGGATTATGGACTGAATACGTTCCGCCATCACGTAGCTTCGTTTCAGCGTCACGAATAATCGCTTCGTTAAATCCGCCAAAACCTTCAATATTTTTATAGTTCACAATGCCTTGATACATCGCATCTTCCTGCTGTGTTAAAGGCTTGAATTTTAATTTTTCTTTTGCTAAGCGGATAATTGATTCATCTGCTGTATTCTCGATCAAATAACGCAGAATACGCGGATTTTGCATTTTTGAAATGATGAACTCCACAATATCCGGATGCCAATCTGCCAGCATAATCATTTGTGCTCCCATTTTTTGTTACTCTTTTACAAAGAGGTACGGTCATTTCTGCCGTACTCTCATGCTTTCACATGAGATCAGACTATATCATCAAAGAAAAAAGTATTTCATATTTTCGATTTAACTTAATATCACCATAGGAATATAACTTTTCATAAATCGCTTTAACATCAGATTTTCTAGAAATCATTAAATCTGCACAACCTTGTTTGTCAGAAATTGCATAAACATTTTTCGCTACTCCAAATTTCTTTAAAAAGCTCAATATGTCCTGTAGCATAATTCGATTTCCTGTAAAACCTATTCGCGCATTTAAATAGCCATTTCTAATAAAAACCTCTGCTTATATTAAGAATTTTAGCAATGTCGACTTGACTATATCCTTGGTTATGAAGTTGAATAATCGAAAATATTAATTCTTCCTTGTCTCGCGCCTTGTATCTACGTTGCCGTTTGATACAATTTACTTTCTCCATTGTTTTCAATATTAAATCCTCCTAACTTGCAAAAGATTATCAATAAAAACTTTAGGAAATTTCAATAGTCGTTGAACCTTCACCTTTGTTTCCAAAGATGCTTGGCTGCTGATTGCCCAATCTTTCTTCTTTTTGAACATTCACACTCACCGTTTCCAGTCATGTTGTAGTGAAGAAAGCTCTAAGGGTGTTCCAGCAATTCGCGAGATTACGTCGCCGAGTAGTTAACGACGTGACCCACCTTGCTCAACAAGATGTGTCAGCTTAGCAATATCATCAAGCCAGCTTACCGATCCGCTAGATTTACCGTTTACACCGCGCGCCAATGTGTTACGCGGGCGAAGTGTTGAACCGTTCGTACCAACACCACCACCACGGCTCATAATTTCCATTACTTGCTTACGGTGATCACTGATGCCTTCACGGGAATCGGCTACAAATGGCATTACATAACAGTTGAAGAATGTTACTTCAGTTTCTGAACCTGCTCCATAAATTACTCGTCCTGCAGGGATAAAGTTCATCGACACAAGCTCTTCATAAAACTTCCCGAACCATTCCTGGCGCTTTTCTTCTGTTTTTTCAACTGAAGCTAAGCCTGTCGCATTACGTTTCGCAATTTGCTCATAAAAAATTTCGAGCGGCTTTTCAATAATATCCAATGACCGTTCGATAATGCCTGTCTCTTGTTCTTCGCCTTCTAATACGTGACGGTAATCTTCATCAATTTTAATAAGGGCGGTTTTCTTTTCCTGATTAATCGAATGAATAATGCCAAGTCCACGCGCCGGGAATTTTGGATCTTGTTTCACTGTCAAAACAACAAAATCCCCTGTTTTTAATGTTTTCTTTTCCGTATCTTTAAAAGAATAACGGTCAATCATTACAAGACGAGATACACCTTTATGCGTAATATGCATATCCGGTGTGATCGGGTGCACTTGAGGAAATTGCTCAATATCTTGATTTAATTGATTGACTTGGATGGATTGTTCTAAAACACTTGCCACCGCGTAAGCCCCCCTTTGAACGATTTTGTAAATTCCATTCCCTACATTTTTCTCCAATAAACACTTTTATATACAATATATTGTGTTTTATTAGATATTTTTATTCTATATGTAGGGTTAAATGATTTCATTTAAAAAGATTACAATAAATCTTTTTTTCAAACAAGGGGTTGATTTTTTTTTCTTTTTGTTAAATCCATCTATATCAACGTTTCGGGTATAAAAATTTTTTTACAAAAAATAAAAACACACGTTCGCAAACTATTTTTTGAAATTCCATTCATCTGTTAAATATTTATTTTGCATCAATTGTTCTACATATTGCGTTTGCTGCTCCGTTAATTCATAAGGAATTAGTTCTATGTCCAAAGCTACTTCAAACCCTTTAGAAAATGCATTCACACATTGCTCAATTGTAAATGGTGTGTCAACAAACTGATTCATCGCAACCGCTTTTTCCGGTAACTTTTTACGCATTCGTTCTTTTGCCTCTTCCGTAGCAAAATTAAATACCGATAGCAGCAGCTCTTCGTTGAGATCCAGTAAAATAGCGCCATGCTGCAAAATCACACCTTTTTGACGTGTTTGTGCACTTCCCGCAACCTTCTTCCCTTCAACCACCAGCTCATACCAGCTTGGCGCATCAAAACATACCGCACTTTTCGGTTTCTTCAGATCATCCAGTTGTTCTTTCGTCTCCGGCACACTAAAATAAGCATCCAGTCCTAAACGACGGAACCCTTGTAAAATTCCTTCGCTAATGACACGATATGCCTCTGTAACAGTCTCCGGCATATTTGGGTAGCTCTCTGTCACAATCACTGAATATGTAAGCTCCTGGTCATGTAAAACGGCACGTCCGCCTGTAGGTCGACGGATGAAACCTAAGTTTTGCTTTTTTACAGCTTCTAAATTAATATCTTTATGTACTTGCTGGAAATAACCGATTGATAATGTTGCAGGGTTCCACTCATAAAAACGAATAACCGGCGGAATTTCCCCTTGGCTATGCCAATCCAGTAACGCTTCGTCCAGTGCCATATTATAGGCCGGGTTGCATGGACCCGAATTTATAAAATACCATTGTTTTTTCACAATTTCTCGCCTCCACCAATTCATTTTAACAAACTCGCTCGACTAACTCTAGTTCATCTCTTATAATAGATAGTACAGAAAGAAAGGGGCAATATCGCAGTGACAATTTTATATACGATACTAGTAATTTTAGTAGTAATCGTTGCTTACGTAGTAATCAACTCTATGCGCTTAAAAAAATCCGTAACAAATTTAACACAGGAGCAATTTATCGAAGGCTACCGTAAAGCACAATTAATCGATTTACGCGAACCTAAAGAATTTGAAGCGGGACACATTTTAGGTGCTCGAAACATTCCAATGACGCAACTTAATACACGTCATAAAGAAATCCGTCCAGATCTGCCTGTATACCTTTACTGTCAAAACTCTGGCCGTAGTGCACGAGCAGCGCTGACATTAAAGAAAAAAGGCTATAGCCAACTGTTCCAATTACAAGGCGGCTTCAAAACATGGACAGGTAAAGTTAAATCGAAAAACTAATTTTAAAAGTTCTCTACATTGTAGAGGGCTTTTTAATTTTTATTCAACGGCCCAACGAATCGAAATTATCTGATTATCAGTAGTTTCTACTATTATATAGTGACACGTAAGAAGTCTAACCTTACTCATAGAAAAAAGGTCAGAAAACAGCTCTGACCTTTTGTCACAATTTATGAAATTGTCACTTCTTCTTTTTTTGTATAACGTAATACAGGTGTACGTGCAGCACGTGTCTCATCTAAACGGCTGATTACCGTTGTATGTGGTGCTTCTTGTACGATTGATGGGTTATCGATTGTTTCTTGAGCAATTTGAATCATTGCATCACAGAATGCATCCAATGTTTCTTTTGATTCTGTTTCTGTTGGCTCGATCATAATACCCTCTTCCACGTTTAACGGGAAGTATACTGTTGGTGGATGGTAGCCAAAGTCAAGAAGGCGTTTAGCGATATCCAATGTACGAACACCTAATTTTTTCTGACGACGACCTGATAGCACGAATTCATGCTTACAGTGACGGTCATACGGTAAATCAAAGTGCTCTTCCAAACGGCGCATCATGTAGTTTGCGTTTAGTACAGCGTATTCTGTTACAGCCTTTAAGCCATCTGGACCCATTGAACGGATATACGTATATGCACGGACATTAATGCCGAAGTTTCCGTAGTAAGGTTTCACACGACCGATTGATTGTGGACGGTTGTAATCGAAGTGGAATGTACCATCTTCTTTTTTCACTAATACTGGTTTAGGCAGGAATGGGATTAAATCCGCTTTTACCCCTACAGGACCTGAACCTGGACCACCGCCACCGTGTGGACCTGTAAATGTTTTGTGTAAGTTTAAGTGAACACAGTCAAAGCCCATGTCGCCAGGACGTGCTTTACTCATAACAGCGTTTAAGTTCGCGCCGTCATAGTAAACTTTACCGCCGACACCGTGTACGATTTCAGCCATTTCTAAAATGTTTTCTTCGAATAAGCCTAAAGTGTTCGGGTTTGTCAGCATAAGCGCTGCTGTATCAGGACCGACAACACGGCGTAAATCTTCAAGATCAACTAAGCCGTCTTCACCTGATTTGATTGTAATTGTTTCAAAACCTGCAACTGTAGCAGAGGCCGGGTTTGTACCGTGAGCTGAGTCCGGTACGATTACTTTGTTACGGTGACCTTCACCATTTGCCTCATGGAATGCACGGATCATCATTAACGCTGTCCATTCACCATGTGCGCCTGCTGCCGGCTGTAATGTTACTTCATCCATACCTGTAATTTCCTGAAGGGATGTTTGCAGGTCATACAATAATTCCATTGCACCTTGTACTGTCGACTCATCCTGTAATGGGTGAACATTGGCAAAACCAGCATAGCGGGCAACCGTTTCATTAATTTTCGGATTGTATTTCATCGTACATGAACCAAGTGGGTAGAAGCCTGAATCCACACCATGGTTACGTTTTGAAAGTGCTGTATAGTGACGCATAATATCTAATTCTGCAACTTCCGGCAGTTCAGCCGCTTCTTGACGTACTAACTCTTTTGGCAGAAGTTCTTCTAAATCATAATCAGGAACATCCAATGGCTCTAAGTTGTAGCCGACACGACCTGGTTTTGTAATTTCGAAAATGAGTGATTGGTTTTCGTTATGCATTGTAAGCCCCCATTTCTGCAACTAATTGCTCAATTTCTTCTTTTGTACGGATTTCCGTAACAGCAATGAGTGCATGATTTTCTAATTCAGGATAAACACGACCTAAGTCAAAGCCGCCGATAATGCCTTTTTCGATTAATGCTTTGTTTAACTCTGACACATTATGCTTTGTATTTACTACGATTTCGTTGAAGTGCGCACCTTGATAAGCAACTTCAAAACCAGCTGCTTCAAATGCATTTTTAGCAAAGCGTGTTTTTACGATATTCTGCTTCGCCATTTCCTGCATACCTTGTTTTCCAAGAGCTGTCATTGCTACTGAAGAAGCAAGTGCCAGTAATGCTTGGTTAGAACAAATATTAGATGTCGCTTTGTCACGACGGATGTGCTGCTCACGAGCTTGTAATGTTAATACATAACCACGACGTCCATCTTGGTCTACTGTTTCCCCAACAAGACGGCCCGGTACTTTACGCATTAACTTATTCGTTACCGCGAAATAACCACAGTGTGGACCACCGAATGCTTCAGCAATACCGAATACCTGTGCATCCCCAACTGTAATATCTGCACCTAATTTTCCAGGAGGAGTTAAAACGCCAAGAGCTAACGGGTTTGCAGATACGATAAACAATCCTTTTGCATCATGTGTAATGTCTGCAAGCGGCTGTAGGTTTTCAACTTGACCAAAGAAGTTCGGATATTGAACGATAACACCGGCTGTTTGATCATCGATTAGGCCTTTAAGTGCCTCGATGTCTGTCACACCGTCTTTTGTAGGAATTGTAACAACTTCAATTGATTGTCCTGTCGCATACATTTTCACAACATCTTGATATTCCGGATGTACAGCTCCCGAAACAAGTAACTTACCGCGACGTGTATGACCTGCAGCAAGCATACCTGCTTCTGCCAATGCCGTACCGCCATCATACATAGAAGAGTTTGCAATATCCATGCCTGTCAGTTCTGCAATCATTGTTTGGAACTCAAAAATCGCTTGAAGTTCGCCTTGAGAAATTTCCGGCTGGTATGGTGTATACGCTGTATAGAACTCCGAACGTGAAATAACGTGATCAACAATTACCGGTTTATAGTGATTGTAGACACCAGCACCTAAAAACGATACATTGCTTGCTGTATCTTTATTTTTTGAAGCGAGTTGTGCCAGCTCCTTCATTAAAGCGGCTTCAGACTTTGCAGGTTTAATATTGTAGCTCCCTTGGAAACGAACTTTCTCAGGAATGTCCTCGAAAAGCTCATCAATTGTCGCAACCCCGATACGGTCTAACATTTCTTGTTTATCTTGTTCCGTCATTGGTAAATAACGATGTTTCATTGTTAACCCTCTTTTCAAAAGTTTTATCCCGTATAACGGGTAGTAATTTATCTTCTTCTAAAGGCAGCAGATTCGTTCAACTATCAATCTAGGGGATGAAGACCCCCACTGATTGAAGTTTCATTTTATTTTGCACGCTTGTAAAATGGAGTTTCTACAACAACTGCTTTTGCTCTATTTTTTCGTACTTCTATTTCTAATTCAGTTCCAACTTCAGTGAATTTTGCGTCAATTAAAGCTAAGCCGATATTGCGCTTTGTCATCGGTGACTGAGTTCCTGTTGTTACAAAGCCAATTTCTTCGCCATCTTTAAATACTTTATAACCATGACGAGGAATACCTTTATCAATCATCTCGATGCCTACAGATTTACGTGTTAGGCCATTTTCTTTTTGGTCAATTAAAGCTTGCTGACCGATAAATTGCGGATCTTTCGCTAATTTCACCGCAAAGCCAATGCCCGCTTCCAGTGGTGAAATATCTTTTGAAATCTCTTGGCCATATAATGGTAAGCATGCTTCAAAGCGAAGTGTATCACGTGCTCCTAAACCGGAAGCTACTACACCTTTGTCTTTTCCTGCCTCTAAAATTTTGTTCCAAAGATCAACAATCGCTGCTGGTGCACCGTAAATTTCAAATCCGTCTTCCCCTGTATAACCAGAGCGAGAAACAAGAACCGAATGACCGCCTACATCCACATTGTCCTGGAATTTAAAATATTTAATTGCCGTTAAGTCAGTAGCTGTTAATGTTTGCAGAACTTCCTGAGATAATGGTCCCTGCAATGCAATTTGAGCATAGTCATCTGACATATTTGTCACTTTGACATCCCCTTCGACATGCTTCTGTAACCATTCAAAGTCCTTTTCAATATTCGCTGCATTAACACATAGTAAATAACGGTTATCTTCCAAACGGTATGTCAGTAAATCGTCAACAACACCGCCATCTTCATAGCATAATGCACTGTATTGTGCGCCGCCGACTGTAATTTTAGAAATATCGTTGGATAGCATCTTTTGTAAATAAACAAGTGCATCCGGGCCTTCTACGATAATTTCCCCCATATGGGATACATCAAAAAGTCCTGCACGGTTACGTACCGCATCATGTTCATCTTTGATCGAAGAAAATTGTACAGGCAACTCCCAGCCGCCAAAATCCACTGTTTTTCCACCATACTTTGCATATTCATCAAAAAGTGGTGTGCGCTTTAGCTTTAAATCATTTGTCATGTTCATTTCCTCCTTTAGTTATGTATGTTCATTTTGCTTTGCAAAGGGGAATCAACATTACACCTATCAAAGTGTAAATCTATCTTTTTATTAGAATCATCAGAATATTAATAGCCGATTTCTCCACAAAAAAAGACAGACGAATCCCCTTTAACGAGATTCTCTGTCCTTGCACCTGAAAGTTACACCCAAATTTGATCCACTATCACAATTTAGGCTTTCCCCGTTGGTGGCTGTTCGCAACAATAGCTATTACAGCACTCTCCAGAGTTGCGTCCAATACGAGTCTTTTTGCCTGAGAGATTCATAGCATAGCTATTTGCTCCTTCGGCGACGTGACATCACGTTCTCTCCCCGTACCATCATCCGCGTTAGATTATTTACTTCATGTTATTGCTCTTCTTAGCAATATCCTAACATTGAATATAATGCAAACGCAATCTTTTTTTAATTTTATTCAAAATACGAACATTAAGTACAATTATACAGCTATTATTCGCCTTTTAAGCGTTTTACTTGAAAGCCGATGTACTCAACAATTTGTCTTAATGTTCTCCCAGCTGTCAGTACTTGTATATGGCCAGCCAGTCGATAATTCTTTCTGCGTTGGTGATACAGGTTTTCCAATTCTTGCTCCGTTGACGATTGAACAATGGGACGGTTTTTGTCATTCCGAATACGCATATAAATATCTTCAAATTTTGCATCAAGAAAAAATACAAGCCCTGTCTGGCGCATAATTCTCCTGTTTTCTTCATTCATAGCTACCCCACCGCCTGTAGCGATAATGCATGCTTCATCACGAAAATTCTTTAAAAATTCCGTCTCGATTTTTCGGAAGTGTGCTTCGCCGTATTTCTCAAAAATTTCAGGAATTGTCATACCCTGCTGTCGAACAATTTCATGATCCATATCGTAATACGGCATTTTCAAGAAAAAACTTAAACGTCTTCCAATCGCACTTTTTCCGCACCCCATAAATCCTACTAAATAAATTTTACGCATGCTGTTCACCTTCTTCTATTACGGACTACTTAATCAATTACGCCTCTACCTATTCTTTCGTTTCTATTTTGCGTCTTAAACAGAAATAATTTTAGGTCAAACCAAATCGCATAATGCGACATTTTTTCGACTTTGCAAAAAGAAGTCGAACTTTAAGGTAAATTTAGTATATTTATCGTAGCACGAACGTAAATAGATTCCAATGAATTATATACTTTTATTTGCGCAAAATATGCATTTGTATAGAAAACAGCAGCTCCGGAAACTATGAACAATAAAAACACAGCCAGCAAAAATAATGCACCTTTCTCATTTTGGAGGTAATGGTAATACGATGTCTCTTTTTCGCTTTGTTCCATTTTTCATCACTACCCTCATATTCACTTCATTTTCATCAACCGCCAGCTCCCATTTCTCAACAAAAGGCAGCATAATTTCATTTCCACCTTTATTCGACCTTTTACGCAAATGCTGTTCTGATTTGTCAAAGACAAACAAACGTTCCTCGGGATCATTTAACATTTCCAGTTGCAGCATATTATAACTGAGTACCCTTCCAGATGCGGAATTCATATTGTATTGATGAAGATCATAAACGAACAATTCCCAGTTCACCTCATCTTTCATCATCTCAAGCTGTTGAAGATCCCGTACCCATATAAGGATAAGGGCGCTTATTCCTGTAAAAAGTACAAACACGGTTAACTGAAACAAGCTCTCCAGTAATGTAAAACCCCGCTCGTTTAATGTTTGCCTCGAATTCATACACACAGTTCCTCTTCTTTTTCATTATTGTCATAATGAACACATACTTGGTTTCCATCGTAATTCCATTGAAACCGAACGCCGTCAATGTGCTGAACTCCGGCTGATTGTCCATACCTTTTATATTTCATCGCTCCTATAAAAGCTGCTTCTGCGGCATGGGCTTGTACTTTTTGTACGGCAATTTGCTGTTTCATATTAAATGTGAGCGGAATGATTGTCGATGAAAGGAAAAATAAAATGACGACTGCTAACAGTGTTTCTACAAGAGTTAGTCCTTCCTGGCTCATGAAAAACCTCCTTTTCTAAAATTCTGGCTTTACCGATATTAACAGAGTATTGATGGCTTATATTCTCAAAATGGTATGTTAGCCGTCCAAACGCCTGGACATTTCCTCTCATATTAAATACCAGCCGGTTATGCGGGGTTGATAAATACATGTCAATTGGCCGCGCTATTCGCTGATCGTAAATAATATTAGAAGCAGGCCACTCCATTACCTGTATCCGGTGACAGTTAATAATTTCAAAGCTATGGGACGTTCCCTTCTCAATGGATAGCAATTGTGTCATGCGGATTAACATCTCATTTTGATTCATCACCTGTTTTTCTGTATATTCCATTAACGGTTTTTGTGAAATATAGAGAATTGCTGTATTGACGACTAAAAAGATAAAGAGAACGATGAGCATTTCCAATAGGGTAAAACCTTTTTCATCTGTTAAAAGTGATTTAACTTTTTCTTTCATCGTTACGTTTCGCTGTTCCCTGGTCCAATTACCTTACCGTCTACTATTTTAATTTCAGTATTATCCGGACATTTCAACTCCTCTTCCACAACATACCCCTCGTCAATTAAATCCGAGACCGAAGCCGGATATACATTATTGTTCAGTTTATATGCCTCTACTTGTCCTTGAAGCATGAGGATATAAGCATTACAGCCTTTTTCATCGATTGTGGCGAAGTGCTTTGAAACGTTGGGGATTGTGACCAATATTAAAATGGAGATAATTAATAAAACAACAAGCATCTCTACTAACGTAAATCCTTTTTCATTTTTCATCTGTTCCACCTCTTCTATATAAAATCAATGACATCATACATCGGGATTAAAATACTTAAATACGCAGCGATAACGCAAATAGCAATGATCACAAAAAGCAGCGGCTGAATAATTGCCAGTATTCGTTCAATTACTTTCTGAAGCTTTTCATCCAAAAGCTCACAATATAAAATCAGCTCCCGTCCCAACAAGCCGCTCGCCTCACCATGGGCAATAAAATGCTCAAATTTCGGATAAAAATAGCCTACGATTTCGACCGCACGCTCCAATGAATCGCCAATAAGAATGCGTTCTTGGAGGGTACCAGCTATATAGGCAATGTGCTTTTGGTGATATTGGGATTTTAAATGATCGAAAGCTTTTTGGAGCGAGAAGCCGGCTAATAATAGATTGCCTAAATGGCGAGCAAACTGTCTCGTTAGAAATAGACGCCAAAATAGACCGATTAACGGGAGCCTAAACAGTAGATGAAGCTGCAAATCAATTCGTTTCTTACGGATTTGATAAATAAAAAGGGAGAGGACAATGCCGAGAACAATGCCAACTGCAATAATGTAGTCTGGCATATGGAGGAAAAACTTCGACCACTGAATACTGGCGGACGATTCACTATGGACGCGGGATGTAATAACAGAAGACATATTCGGAAGAAAATATGTTCGAAAGGCTAAAAACAATATGATTAAAAATATAAATAAAATGAGCGGATACGACATCACTTTGATTAGTTTCGTTTTCGCCTGCTGCTGAAAAACGAGCTGTTTTGCGACAAGACCAATCGCTTCACTCAGCTTACCCGTTACTTCTGCCAACTCAATTGATACTAAATATTGTTTATCAAGGCGAAGCAGCTGAAACACTTGTGTTGCACTGCCACCTCCGCGCAATATATTTGAAATTTCCTGTTGAACCGGCTCATATTGTTTTACATGATAGGGCAACAGCATTTCAATACTATGGGCAAATGTATAGCCTTCATTTAACAGGGTGGAAATTCGTTGGAGTAATGTAGGAAGCTCAGAGGACTTTATCACAGGTTTTTTGAACAAAGTAGCGGATGCGGCATTTTTAAGGAGAGATATATTCATAATATTCTCCTTGAAGTTTTGCGATTTGACCTGCCAAAGTTTGATTAAACGGTAATGTAAATGATTTTTCTTGAATGATGGATTCAAAGGCAAGCTGCAATTGATCATCAGTTAAAAATTCGAAAATAGCTTTATAACCGCTACCCTCTGTTTCAATTAGACGCTGCGAAACAACAGCTCTAAGCATCTGCCGCATTTCCTCAAATGAAACCGACAAATCATGAAGCCGGTATATACAGTTCACCGTATCCTTTGCATGAATCGTTGAAATAACGAGGTGTCCGGAAAACGCCGCCTCTATTGCTACTTTTGCTGTTTCCCTATCCCGAATCTCCCCGAGCATAATTACTTCGGGAGAATGCCTTAAAATTGCTTTTAACCCTGCTGAATACGTCATTCCGGCTCGTTCATTCACTTGAATTTGCAATAGTTGCTCCTGCCTGCTTTCCACTGGATCCTCCAAAGAAATGACATGTCGAGATAAATGCTGTGAACAATAGTGGAGCAATGAATATAACGTCGTCGTTTTGCCGGTTCCGGTCGCACCGGAAATTAATATTAACCCGCTCTCCTGTCTGGCCAACTTATACAACTGTTCAACACTTTCCTGGAAGTGACATAATGTCTGTAAAGGGACGGTATAGTTTTGCCGTAATACTCGAACTGCTAAACTTTCTTTGAAGAAGCTGGAAGGTAACGTGGAAATACGGAAGGCATACATGGACTGGTCGATAAATTTTTGGAAGGAACCACTTTGAGGCTTTCGTTTTTCACTAATATCAAGCGAAGAAAGAAATTTAAAATAGGAAATCATACGGGTAGCAAGCTCTGTAGGGAGTTCATCCTCCTTTTCAAAACGGCCGTATTTCCTCATTAACAGATCATAGCATCCTTCTCTAGGGAGTAAATGGATATCTGTAACGTTAAGCTGTGCTGCCTTAGATAAAAGCTCCAAACATTTTTGTTCAATGATCGATAATTGTTTTATGGAAATCACCCCTTCATCAATTAGTTAGATGTGACTCCATTATAAAGGGAGTGTCCAGTATTTCCTATTAAAACAGAGAAAATTTCTTTTTAGTAGGAATTTTCTTTCAATATTAACAAATTTGCTAATATTTCATGTAGAATAATATTAAAGTTAGCATTTTTTAAATTTTTACCGTATTGGAGGTTTACATATGATACATCCGATTAAAATTTCGAGCACTTTTGCTGATGAAACTCGTTTTTCAATTTATGAATTTATGTTGCAGCAAAAACAATTTTTATCCGTTCAGGATATTGCCGACCAATTTAAAATCCATTCCAATGTAGCACGTTTGCATCTAACTAAACTTGCAGAAATCGGTGCCATTTCTTCCGAACATTTAAAAACCGGAAAAGGCGGGCGACCTGGAAGAGTATATAAAGCAAAACAAGAAGGAATTAATTTAAGTATTCCTAGACGCGACACATCTTCATTAATTAAATGGTCACTTGAACTAATTCGCGAACTTGGTGAAGCAGCGTTGAGTAAAGCGCAGGAAATCAGTTATCGCGACGGGAAACAATCGATGCTTGAACAAATGAATTCTGTTAAACGAAAATCTCCATTAACTTTTGATGAGAAATTGGCCATGATAACTAAAAGCGCCACATTAATCGGTTATATTCCGGAAGTAATTGAGCATAACCAATCCAAATCAATCATATTCTCGCTTTTCAACTGCCCCTTCCAAGAACAAATATCGACCTACGGAGAAATTGTCTGCAAGCTCCATGAATCCTATTTGTATGGACAAGTTGATACATTGTTTGATCGTCATGAAATTACGAAAATGGAGAGTATGGTAAGTGACTGTGACTTTTGCAAATACAAAATTTCCGTACACAATTAATGGAAAAAACATGCGTTTGTCACAACTCTTCCATATCTCCCAGTTTACATTATCCAGAAACTTGATTTATAATGAATGAGAGACTATTCTATTTTTTTAGAAAAGGAGGGATATTTCATGAGCAATATGTATAAAGTTATGGCATTCTGGACTGCTATTTTCGCCGTTATGTTCTACCTTGGAGGTATGAACGAGGTTTCGCTATTATTCGTAGGTAATACAGGTTTATTTTTATTATTAGGCTTCTTAAATCTTTCAGAACGCATGTACATGTACATTTTTGGCGCATACTTAACTGTTTTCTTCGCCGGTTTCACCTATTACACAACATTCATACACACTCCAGGTGGCGGACATTAAAAAACGACACGCTCTTAAATAGAGAGCGGTCGTTTTTTCATTTACAAATTAGTTTAAAAGCCATTTAAAAACGGGTTGGAATCCATCTCTGCAGCAGGTGTCGTATAGTCACCATGCCCTGGATAAATAATTGTATCTTCCGGTAATGATAAAAGCTTATCGTGAATCGATTTCAACAAGACATTCATCGAACCTCCGATCAAATCAGTCCGTCCAATGCTCTGTTCAAATAATGTATCGCCTACAATCGCAAAAGCGTCGTCTTTAAAAATAAAAGATACACTTCCCGGAGAATGCCCTGGTGTATGGGCTACCGTAAAGGTAAATGCACCGATTGTCATTTCACCTTCTTTACGGATAATATGTTCTTCATCAGGTTTTTTCACGATATAATTTGGCAATTCCGCGTATTTACCTGAACCATTTTTCATCGGATCAGCAAGCCAGTCCACTTCTTTTTCATGGACATAGAGCGGGATATCGTATATTGCCCGTACCGCATCCACTCCACCGATATGATCAAAATGGGTATGGGTTAATAAAATAGCTAATGGGTTTAAGCCATTTTTACGTAATTCATTTACAATGCGTGCCCCTTCTTCACCTGGATCAAAAATTAAGCAGTCTTTTTCTTTATTGCTGACAATGTAGCAATTCGTTTGGATCGGTCCTAGACTATATTTTCTAACATTTAACATAAATCATCACCTCAGTTTCCATTATACATTTTTTCTATCTTTCTCATAGTGAAAGTTATCGTTCAAACAAACGCCACTTTTAGTCCTCGACAAACGATTTGGAAACCTTTACAATAAAAGAGGAATATTGTTGAGACATTTTTTGGAATGTTGAAAGGAGTGTCAATTTTTTATGAACTTATTAATGGTTATTTTTGGTTTAGTTGCAATTTTTGGCGTAATTGGCATATTCCAATCAATCAAAGAGAAAAACCTTTTAGCTGCTGCCTTCAACGCTTTAGCTGCAGGTGTTTTCGGTTGGTTCGTCATTATGACGGTTTTAAATCAAGGCTATCCACCAACTCACTAATTGCAACCAAAAAACGTATTGCTCTTGAAGCAATGCGTTTTTTATATGAAGAAAAAAGCTGCTCCCGGATTTCTCCGGGGCAGCTTTAATTTTTATAGTTCGTATCAATCAGTAAGTTTCCTGTTTCTGAATCATAGAAACGTAACAGGTCACCATTAATAATCTGATCCGAGTATTCCAGTTCTTGTGTTGCACGGTCAATAAATGGCTGACATGCTTCCGTATCAATTGCTTCTCCCGTTTCACGGTCGTAGCATACTTCACCTGCATACACATATTGATCTGTTACGAAGCGACCATCACGGAAAATAACGAAATCTTCATGTTCTTCCGAGAAAAGGTCAGCACCTAATTGCATATCTTTTGAAGTCTCAATACCTAAAAGATGCAGTAATGTCGGACGAATATCCAACTGACCCGCTACATTATCCATCACTTGTCCATCATTTGAACCAGGAATGTGAATATATAATGGGACAGCCTGTAAAAGCGCACTGTCATATGGTGTGATTTCTTCTTTATTTAAATATTTTGCCATTGCTTTATTATGATTTTCGGAAATCCCGTAGTGGTCTCCGTACATCACGATAATCGAATTTTCATATAAACCTTGTTCTTTTAAATCATCGAAGAATTCTTTCACCGATTCATCCAAATAGCGAACTGTTTGGAAATAACGATTTAATGTACCTGAATTTGAATCATATTCAGGAATCATCATATCTTCCGGATCCAAATAGAATGGATAGTGGTTTGTTAATGTAATTAGACGGCTGTAAAACGGCTGTGGCATTTCTTTCATTAATGCTGCAGATTGTTCAAAGAATGGAATATCCTTCAATCCCCAGTTTACAGATGTTTCTTCAGTTACATTGTATGACTCGAGATCATAGAACTGATCTAATTTAAATGATTTGTAAATCATGTCACGGTTCCAGAATGATTTGTTGTTTGCATGCATAACATTTGTAAAATATCCATTTTCCCCTAAGCGCTCTGCAAAGGAGTTATACGTGTTTTCACCATGTGTAAAGAATACTGCACCTCGCCCTAAGCCATATAACGAGTTTTCGAAAATGAACTCAGAATCCGAAGTTTTTCCTAACCCGGTCTGGTGGTAAAAATCACTGAAGTAATACGTATCTTTATCGTTTGTCAATGAATTCAGGAACGGTGTTACTACTTCCCCATTCATTTCCTCATTAATAACAAATGACTGCAATGATTCTAAAGAAACTGCAATTACATTGCGGCCCTCATACTTGCCGAACATTTCAACATTAGGTTCCGCCTGGTTTGCGCGGACGTAGTTGCTCACTTCAACAAGTTCACTGCCATCTGCCAACGCACGCTGTGCAGACGATTTCGACTGAACATATACATCGTATAGGTGATAGTTATATGTTCCGATATTTTTCACTAACAGTTCACGGTCAAATGCTCGTGTCAATAATTGCGGACGCTCTGTTTCTGCTAAACCTAAGTTTAAAAATAAAATAGCTGCCGTCATAACAAAGTATGCTTTACGCGCATCTTTACGTATAGGCAGTAACTGCTCTTCCGCTTTCGGTAAAAGCTTCACAGCAATAAAAATCAGTAATACATCAACAAAATAGAATATGTCCATCCAGCTGATAATTGCTGCTGCTGATGTACCTAACTCTCCAAAATTGCTCGTTTGGAATAATACAGGCAATGTTACAAAGTCATTGTAGAAACGGTAAAAGGCAACATTTCCGTATACTACTAAGGCCAGTAAAATACTACTGCCGACAATATAGCGATTTCGCGCTTTTTGTGATTTCAAGAATAATGACAATCCATAGAAGAATAATAAGAAACTTAATGGATTGATAATCAAAATTAACAATTGCATTGCATTTTCTATCTTCATATCAAAGCTAGTTTCATAAACAATTACAGTTTTAATCCAGGTTGCTATTACGGCAATCGCTAATATCGAATGTTTAGGCCATTTAAAATCTTTCATATCCTATACATCCTCTCTTTACATATTCGATTTTTTTAAATACATTGTTTTATTTGTGTAAAATTCTCATTCGAACAAAATCTATGTTAAAGCTTTTCAAACAAATCCGCAACATTATTTCGTTTAAACAGTTTACATTCATAAATTAGCACTATTATTTAGTACGTATTAAACTTGAAAAGGTTTCGTTAAATATGAAAACAGCGGTTTATTCCCGCTGTTTCACTCAGGATATGTTCGTCAAAAAGTTTAAAACCCTAAGTAAACAAGCATACCTCTATACGATCCATACTATTATACGCTAAATTCCAGTTATTTTCCTGCTTTAAGCCTTTGCTCTTCCTGACGCAGGATTAATAAAGCCATCTGAAAATCTTTCGTATCAATAAATTTCGATTTATATAATTCCTTAATTTCGTCTTCCATTAAGTATAAATCTCCAATACGGTCCTTTGTATAAATGTAAATGCCGTATTGTTTTAAGATGTCGAGCACATCCAACATTGACTTCATTCTCGTTCCTCCACCAATTATTCGCAGATTATGCGATTTTTGTCTGTAAGTAGTATATGTACCGGAAGATCATGTGATTCTCTCGGTATTTCGTTTAACAACTGCTCCTCAAATGCCAAGGATATCCGCTTTCCATTAAATCCAACTAAATAGCGGTCATAATAGCCCCCACCAAATCCGATGCGGTATCCGTGATGATCGAAGACAACCCCCGGCACGACCATTACATCAATTCGTTCTTTTTCGACCAGCTCTGTTCTTTCTCGTATCGGTTCTAATATATTTTGATATGCTCGTTCGGTTTCATCAAAATTGTTAATTTTGTAAAACTGCATCGAGCGATCTTTCGGATTACATTTCGGAACTGCAACATATTTATTTAATTTCCATAATTCTTCAATAATAAACGTCGTATCCACTTCCGGCTGATTTGATAAAGTAATTGCTATAATATTTGCTTTTTGAATAGATGGTTCCTGTAATAATTGCTGAGCGATTTCCAAAGAACGTTCACGATATTCCTGATCGGTCATATTGGACAACTTTTCCTGCACTTTTATACGATAGTCTCTTTTCTCCAAACAAATCCCTACTTTCAATAAAGCTGTTTAAGTTAAACATTACTATCATAAATCAAATTCGTTGAATCATCATAGTAAGATTTAATAGGATATCAAGTAAAAAGCCAAAACCAACGAGTGGTTTTGGCTAAATGAGCGATTATTACTTTGTTTCACGGTGAAGAGTGTACTTCTTCTCGCGAGAGCAATATTTTTTAAGTTCAAGACGCTCTGGATTGTTACGCTTGTTCTTTTTTGAAATGTAGTTACGTTCGCCGCAGTCTGTGCAAGCTAAAGTAATGTTTACGCGCATCATTAACCCTCCCACTCTAAATTAAGAATAAATTTATTTGAGCATGATTTATACGACTTACCTATTATAACATACTGTTTTAAAAAATCTAGTATGATTTCTTAATAAGTTTTACTATGTTAAAATAAAGGGAATCTGCAGTAAGAAAACGATTAACAACTTAATTTGCAAGTTTACTGTCAATACAATGACATAAATAAAAAGAAACGGAGGACTTCATATGGGACTTTCTTCAATATTAATGATTGCTGGAATTGCCGTTATTATTATATCCCTATTGTTTAAAGATAAATCAGCAAAAGTTGAAAGAGATGTAGAAGATTTATCGATCAATATTTATCAGGAAACGAATGCTTTAAAAAGACGCGTAAAAGCATTGGAAGAGGAACTGCTTGTAGAACCAAACTTTCAAGTACGTAAACCTTCTTCTGCCCAACAACAAAATTCAGAACAGCAAGCTGCCTTTTCATCTTTCCAACAGGTAGCTGCCCAAGTAAAAGCAGCTCAAAGCTATGGAACGGCATCTAAGGCAACTCCGCAAAAAAGCGCGAAACCGATTAACGGCATTTTAGTTAGCCAGGTACTCGCACTCAATAGTCAAGGTCTTTCGATTGAGGAAATCAGTAAGCGTTCAACATTATCACATGCTCAAATCCAATCGATTTTAGCAAATGGAGGTCAACAATGAAATCATCGTTGCGAGCATTTGGTATCGGTCTTTTCGTGGCAGGTGCAAGCATGGCATTGTTCGACAAGTTGCCTTCTGATTCCAGTCAGAAAGATAACGCCGCTTACGAAAAGCAATTAGACGACTATGAAAAACAAATTGCTGAACTGACAAAACAGTTAAACGAGCAAAACCCGGATTCCGTCAATTCTAAAAAAGCGGACGAGCAGACAACTAGTACAACTGAAGAAAAAGCAGCCGCTACAAAAGAAGAAAACAAATCAGGCGTAGTGGAAGAGACCATTTATATTTATGAAAATGTTTCTATATATACAATCGGGCAGCAAGCGGAAGACTTAGGTATTGTCACTAATGGCCGAGAACTTGAACTTTATTTGTCCAAACCGGAATTTGCGCGTTCTATTCAAAAAGGTTCATTTGATCTCCGCTCAGACATGACGATCGAAGAAATCGCCCAGGTGCTAACAGGGCAACCAACCGAATAATTGTAAATTTAAATTAAGATAGAAAGCCTTCTTCCAAACTAAACTACCGATTATTCAAAAGTTTTCAAGATTGAAGGGATTACATGGACTATATAAAAAGAGGAACAAAAGCTTTTAAACTGACGAATATCGCGTTATTTGCTGCGGGTTTTATCACCTTTGCCAACCTTTATATTACGCAGCCGCTAATGCCCCAGTTTTCAAATGATTATAATGTCTCCCCAGCGGTAGCCAGTTTGTCTTTATCTGCTGCTACGTCCGTTTTGGCATTTAGTCTGTTACTTTTCGGTTCATTGTCGGAAGCTTGGGGCCGAAAAAAATTGATGACTGCTTCGATATTTGCGGCTTCCGTTTTAACTCTCGCATTAGCGTTTGCTCCTAATTTTGAAACGATTCTCGCATTGCGTATCATTCAAGGTTTTGTATTTGCCGGGGTTCCAGCCATTGCGATGGCTTATTTAGGAGAAGAAATGGAACCTTCAAGCTTAGGTGTGGCAATGGGTCTTTACATAAGCGGAAATGCAATTGGCGGTTTATCGGGCCGTATTATCATCGGTACGATGAGTGATTTGTTCAACTGGCAAATCGGAATGATTGTACTCGGAGTTTTAAGCATTATTATCAGTTGTTACTTCGTATGGGCATTACCAGAGTCCAAACATTTCACACCACGTCCATTGCAGTTCCGATTACTGACTAAAACACTTTTCCAGCATATAAAAGATAGACGACTTGTATTATTGTTCGGGATTGGATTTACTTTAATGGGCAGCTTTGTAACTATGTATAACTATATCGGCTTTAAATTGGTTGATTCTCCCTATAATTTAAGCATGACATTTGTAAGTTGGCTATTTGTTGTTTATTTAGTGGGGACATGGAGCTCCACATGGTTCGGAAGCTTGTCAGATCAGTATGGCCGGCAAAATGTTCTTTACAGCGGAATCGTCATTATGATCTTAGGTGCAGTTCTTACCTTCCCTGTAAGTTTGCCTTTAAAAATAAGCGGGCTCATTATTTTTACTTTCGGCTTTTTCGGCACGCATTCTATCGCAAGCGGCTGGGTCAGTCATTTAGCCAAAGTCGATAAAGCCCAGGCTTCCTCATTGTATTTGTTCGCCTATTATATGGGGTCAAGTATCGGAGGAACGCTTGGCGGTATCTTTTGGATGCACTACGGTTGGACTGGCGTTGTCCTTTTCATCGGATCAGCACTTGTAGTAACATTTATTTTTGCAGGCTTTATTCAATACTTTCAATCTAAATACGAAAAAATGCAGAGCGCCTAGAAACGGGCTCTGCATTTTTCTATTCCCGCACCCAAGTCAAACCTAATGTTCCTTCTCCTGCATGAACACCTACACAGGCTGAAAGTGGTGTTGGGGTAAATTGAATTGACGGAAATTTCTTTAATAATTCCTTTTTCCACTCGATAGCCCCTGCTTCATTATTACAGTGAATAATAGCTGCTTCTTTTACAGGTGACTTTGAAATAGCTCGCTCAAGTTTTTCAATGACGGCTTTTTTAGCACGATTATCGGCACGTACTTTTTTCGCCACTTCAACGCCGCCTTCTTTATTGTATTCAATCACTAGTTTAATATTGAGCAAGTTACTGAGAAACATCGCCATCCCTGAAACACGTCCGCTTTTATGCAATTGCTCCAAGCTTGCAGGGATAAAAGCAAGTTCTGACTTGCCACGCATTGCTTCTATTTTCTCTACGATTGCTTCCGGGGCATGTCCTTGTTTTTCAAGCTCAATTCCAAGTGCCAGCATGACTTGCATTGGATATGAACCAATTTTCGCATCAATAACATAACTTTTGAAACCCGCCTGTTCTGCAGCCATTGGAGCACTTAGCACAGTACCCGATAGTTGTTCAGAAGTATGAACCGCAATGGCACAGTCATAGCCCTGTTCTTTTATTTTTTCATATAAAGCTACATGTTCTCCGAATGCCGGCTGAGACGTTTTCGGATGCATTGTTGAATTTCTTAATTTATCGTAAAATTCCTCGTGCGTCATATCCACTGTTTCACGAAGTGCGCCCTCTTCAAAAACGATGTTCAATGCAAGCACATGAATTGAGTGTTCTTTAATAAAACTTTCCGGTAATAATGCTGCAGTATCTGTAATCCATGCAATCTTTTTATTCATTATAAAACTCCTTGATGTTAAAATTTTATGTCTCACAAGAATGTAAGCGCAATCATAGTAATGGCACAGTGACACATGTCATATTTGAATGGATAAGTTCCGAGGCTGACATTATTTCGACAAGATTCGAGTTTTATTTTCGTTTTTAAGTAATACCGATTATTTTACATATGGGCCTTTTTTCCGTACGATAAAAGTACAAACAATTATATTAGTAGTTTTGAGGAGGAACGAAAGCATGAATATTTATGATATTCCTGTTAAGACAGAAAAAGGCGAGCAATATGAATTAGACCGCTATAAAGGCCAAGTAATGATGATTGTCAATACGGCAAGCAAGTGCGGGTTTACAAATCAGTTTACAGAGCTTGAAGAATTATACGATAAATACAAAGAAGAAGGATTTGTCGTACTCGGTTTCCCTTCTGACCAATTTAAACAGGAGTTGTCTTCCGGTGAGGAAGCTGCCGAGTTCTGCCTCCTGGATTACGGTGTAACGTTCCCGATGCATGAAATGGTGAAAGTGAACGGTTCAGAAGCACATCCTTTATTTAAACATTTAACTTCTGAAGCAAAAGGTCTTTTAGGGCAGTCGGTTAAGTGGAATTTCACAAAATTTTTAGTCGACCGTGATGGCAATGTTATTAAACGTTACGCCCCACAAGATTCACCGACAAAAGCAGAAAACGATATTGCGAAATTACTTTAAAATTTATTTTTATTTATAATAGAAAAGAGCAGCCGAAGATTAATACGGCTGCTTTTTTTAAAATAAAAATTCCTCTTTCTCTGTCAGTTCCAAATACAATGGCATAACTACAAAAAACATAGTCAGTACATAAAAAGCTAGACACAGAATGGTTAAAGTTATCGGTAAATCAAAAGAAGAAGAGAAAATAATCGTTGGTGATGTAAGCATTGATAAGCCCCCGATTATTTGACGGTATTTTTTAGTGTAAAATAATTTCTCATTGCACGTTGGACAACGCAATTCCATTTTTAATTTACATACTATTTTTATTTGTTCTTTTTTTGAATACGAATGGCGACAATGCGGACAGCATACCTCTCCTGTTGTATTGCGGGCAAAATAAAATAAGAGAACGATTTGTAAAATAAGGATAAGCATGAAAATACTAAGTTTCAGCCACTGAATGTCCACTTCAAACATCTGAATTAGGCTCCCGATTGCATAGACGATAAATGGCGAGATTGCGATCAGCAAATAACGCAATTTATATACAGTTTTACGAAGTTGAAGTACTTTCGGTTTTTGCCATCTCTTCATCGTAAAGAACACAATTGTGAAGAAAACCCCATTGATAATCAGTAATAAACTAATGATGGCCACATGCTTGCCTCTTCTTATATCTTCTGCTAATTGCTCTCGGTCAAAGTTTGCTAATACTGGGCTCGATGCCTGATTAGGAGGAGATACGATCACATCATTAGTGAATAAGTATAGGATAAATACTGCTGTAAAAACAAAAATCGGAGCAATTACAATTGACCAATTCGTTTGTCGTTTCGGGCGTTTGGAACGATCGACCGTTTGCTTTAAATTTAACTTCTGCCGTTCCGTTAATTGCATTTTACTTAACTCTTGCTGCCACTTCTCCTTAATCATCCTGCATCACCTCCATGCTTAATTTTGGCTTTAATTTTGCTCTTGCACGCTGCAAACGCGATTTAACAGTCGATACCGCCAATTCCAATAACTCGGCGATTTCAAACACCGTCATTTCCTCATAGTAATAGAGTAATAATACTTCCCGATCTTTTACCGGTAATGTAAGAACAGCGGCGGTTATTTCACCCTGTAATTCTTTCTCTACATAAATCTGTTCCACACCTTTTTCATGCTGCTGAAAAAACTGAGTAATTACCGTTTTCTTGTTTTTCCAGCTGCGTAAATAATCATAGCTGCGGTTAATCGTCATCTTCACTAAATAGGTTTTAATCGATGCTCTTTGTTCAAATTGTACTGATTTATGATAATAGTTTATAAATACGTCTTGGACGACTTCTTCAGCTGTTAAACGATCCTTCGTATATATAAAAGCAATGCGGTACAAATAATCACTGTATGTATCAATTAGTTTTTCAATTTCCACTAGCCGCCCTCCTTTTACCCTTATAGACGGAAACAATTTTAATTTGGACGCATTTATCCTAATATTAATTAAAAAAATCGCCTAACCAATTTATGATTAGGCGAATCTGTTATGGCTGAAAACTTATTAAGGCTTCTTGAGCAGCTTCAATATTATCTTCATTGAAAGGTGTTTTCTCCATTGCGGCAATTTGTTCGACGGCATCTGCCAAGACGAGCTTCGAATAAAACGGCAGCTTCGGTACTATTGAAACAAGACACCAGTAAATCCACATGTCATCGTCCCCGCGTAGCACTTCGTCAACAAGTGGCGTCAGCTCATTCGGATAGTGAAGCAGCAGCTCAACCATTGGCTCCGCGACTGGCCAGTTCATATCCTGCACCCATTCAAGCAGCTTCGGCAGTAAAGGAATGACCGCTTCTGCATCCGCAGTTTTCAGTTTTTGCACTGCTGCAATATCATGCTTATCTTTCGGTATCATGCCAATACCTCCACCTTTTTTAAAAACTCGCTGATCATGGATGTACCGAGTTCTGTTCCGATGGACTCGGGATGAAACTGCAGCCCATATACCGGATATTGTTTATGTTGAATAGCCATAATTTCCCCATCATCTGCACTTGTAGCAACAACTTGGAAATCTTCATGCAATGTTTGCTTTTCAATAATAAGCGAATGATAGCGCATCACTTCAACTACTCCCTCGAATTGTGCAAACAAACCTGTTTTTTCATATTGAAGCATGCTCGTTTTCCCATGCATAATATTTTGGGCATGGCTCACCGTTGCACCGAACGCTTCTCCAATTGACTGATGGCCGAGGCAGATTCCCAATATCGGAATCTCTTTATAAAGCTGGCGGATCATTTCAATGACAATACCTGCGTCTTTCGGTTCCCCGGGTCCTGGAGAAATAACAATCGCTTTCGGCTGTAGTGTGCGGATTTCTTCAACTGTCATGGCATCATTTCGAACAATTTTTACATCTTCCCCAAACTGTGCAATTTGGTGATACAGATTATACGTAAATGAATCATAATTATCGATAAGTAAAATCATTTGCGCACCTCCAACAATGCTTTTGCTTTATTTAAAGTTTCTTCATATTCCATTTCAGGGACGGAATCATAAACAATCCCTGCACCTGCCTGAACATAAGCTTTCTCATCTTTGATTACCATTGTACGGATCGCAAGGGCTAAATCCATATCCCCTGATGCCGATAAATAACCAATCGCACCTGCATAAATTCCGCGCTTTCTCTGTTCCAGCTCATTTATAATTTGCATCGCACGAATTTTCGGCGCACCCGATACAGTACCGGCTGGCAGGCTCGATGCGATTACATCGACTAAGTGAGCATCGTCCCGCAATTTTCCTGTCACCTCGGAAACGATATGCATTACATACTTATACTTTTCGATTTCCATATATTTTGTAACAGCTACTGTTCCAATCTGCGCAACACGTCCAACATCATTCCGTCCTAAATCAACAAGCATTTTATGCTCAGCAATTTCCTTTTCGTCTAGCAGCAATGCATTCGCAATCGCTTCATCTTCCTGTGCATTCTGTCCACGCGGCTTTGTTCCGGCAATCGGATTTGTCGTGACAAGCCCTTTTTGAACTTTCACAAGACTTTCCGGTGATGTGCCAAGTACCGTATAGTCCCCAAATTCCATAAAAAACATATACGGCGAAGCATTTGACGTCCGTAATTTCCGGTAAAGTGTCAATGGGTTTTCACGGTAATGGGCTTCAAACGTTTGGGACAAAACAACTTGGAAAATGTCACCATTGCGTATATACTCTTTTGCAGTTTCAACCATTTCAATAAAGCGCTCTTTTTTAATAGTCGGTGCGAATTGTACGTCGATTTCTGGTGTCTGCTTATATGGTACAGATGACATCATCATTTGTTCGATATCATCCACTTTTTGCTGCATCAGCTCCATCGTATGACCCGCCTGAAACAGATCCATTGCCACGATGGATACTTGCTGTAACAGATGATCGATTACGATAAATGTTTCATAAAAATAGACATGAACATCCGGCATATTGTATACATCGCCTACAATTTCCCCGATTTGTTCAAAATGATATGCTGTTTCATAGCCGAAATAACCGATTGCCCCGCCAAAAAAGGCAAACGGAGCTTCTTCCTTTTGGATTGGCAATAGCTCTTTCAACAAAGTTAATACCGGTTTCTGTTCTGTCGTCAGCTCTTGTTTATGAATTGAATAAGAACCGGATTCCGCATTTCCTTTCAGTTCACCGACCGGATTAAAGGCGATGAAGGAATAGCGTCCATTTTGCTTAAATTTTGCATTGGATTCGAATAATACCTTTTTTGTTCCAATGATAGATTCAAAAATTGAAATTGGCGTATAAGTATCGCCATTTACCTGCTTCATTACGTATTTGTCTGTCTTTACTGCCATACTCATCTCTCCTCAGCTTTTCTTTTCGTGAACACAAAAAGGCCCTTTCGCTTTTAAAGGACGAAAGAGCCGTGGTGCCACCTTTATTGACTAAATTAAATTTATTTAGTCCACTCAAAACTCGTAACGTGAGCGCTACGGCACAGCATTTCCTCTGTGCAGCTAGAAAGTCCATTCATAAAGTACGTTTACTGACTTCCACCAACCGTCAGCTCTCTAAAAAAACGCCGCTTTACTACTCTTTTTTCATCATTGCTTTTACTATACTAGCTATTGTATCGTTTCAGCCCAAATTTTACAAACTATTTTAAATTAACTGTAAATATAAAGTTGTCCGTGTGATTTTGCATAGTACAGACTTGCATCAGCAAAGGCTACTAATTGTTCATACGATACATCTTCTTTTTTTAATTGGTCTGAATGGATAAATCCAAAATGGATCGGGATTTCTACCACTCCTGATGTCGAGTGAACAGCAGTTGTCCGAAGTTTTTCCTCCAGTTTCATTAACAACTTGAAAAAGTCACTTTCGGAAATATTTTTTATAAACGCTTCTCCTGCATTTTTCGATAATACATTAACCTTTGCCTCATACTCGAAAATATTTGAATAAATCGACTCAAATAATGTGAATAGTAACTGCTCAGTAAATAAGGTGCCGAACAGCTCTTCAATTTTATCTGTGATAAAGCACCAGTGAATACAGTAAATCGCCTCTTTGTTCGTAAGCGCATGTTTCACAAACTTGATTGTACTCTCTTTCGAAACGACATGCGGGAATTTAACTGCAAGCGCGGTCGTTTCCTCTTCGAAAAAAAAGTCAGCATGTATGTTACGTATTTTGCGTACACTGATCGGCTCACTTTTATTCTTTTCAATCAAGTGCTGCAATTCCTTTTTATAACGAAACTGCTCGATTAGCCCAAAACGTTGAAGGTACCTTTCCACTACGGACAATAATACAAAATTCTGTTGTTTCTCCAATTGAATATACGCCTGTTCAAACATTTCCAAGCTTTCATTCCCATAGCCAGCCCTATAGTTTAATATCGCTTCCGCAAAACAGTATATTCCCGGCATAATAAGGGGATTTGCCTTCCAGATGCTGCAAAACATCCCGCTTTATCTGGTTAAATTCCATTTCACTATTCGTCGAAGCATAATAATAGAGTGCGCCTAAATAGCCTCTAACAATCGTTGCGCTGACAGAAGGAATTTTCTGTTTATAATACTCCGCCAACTTTATTGCGATATGAGCATTTTCCGGTTCGTTTTTATAATGGTACTGTGCTGCCAGATTGCAATAATTAATGATAATAAATTCATCGTTTTGCAAAAGATGCGCATACTTAAGCGATTTTTTTGCTGCTTCTATCGATTCATCATGATGTTTTGCAAAGATATGTTCAAGACTGTACAGATAGTAATAAACCATCTTATTTTCATCTTTGCCATATGTTAAACAAAGCTTTTCATAATCATCCATGACCGCATGAAAGTTTTGATAGTTACCTATTTCAAAATATGTTGATGCCAAATATTCATAGCATAGGAGTGCTTCTGCATACCTTTTTTCTTCAAGTGTTATCGGCAGTGTAATCGTGCTGAATTGGATTACTTCCATATATCGCAACTCATTGAAGAGATTTCGCAAATGTTCAATCTGGTTTGAAATTTTCATGTCACTCGTCCACCCCAGTCATTGATTAATCCAAATACGGCTTCATAAATCTCACTTGCCTCAGTAATCGCTTGTTCATAGAGGTTAAAAAGAGACTGTTCGAACTCTAATACAAGCACCTGCAATTCTTTTAATAAAGTACTTTGTAATAAAGCTAGCTGTTGCGGGTAATTTTCAACTTCAATATATTTCGCATCATAATATGGTCTTAAACTTCTACTGCTGAAGCCTTTCAGAGCCTGGAAATTTACCGCCATTTCCTCGTTTTCTGCTAATTTTTCCACGATAAACTGCTCCTGCTTTAAATAAATATAAATTGCACAAATAAACGCCAGCTTCTCGTTTTCTAATAAAGCAAGCTGAATATAGCGTCTTATTTGAAAGGTTTTAATTTTATCCAAAAAAAATTTTCGAATTGGATAAATCATCGTATTTTCCGGATTGGAAATACGATCGATTTCTTCAGTAGATAATAAATACCAAATATCAAATATGATGACTGAACGTTGGTAAGACTCCTCACTGAATGGAAGTATTAATGTGAATAGATTTAGTTCATCGATCAACTGCTGAAATTGGTACATTGTCTCATCAGAAATTAAAAACATACAATCTGCTTTATCTATTTTAGCCTGCATGCTGCATATCTCACCTCAAATAATTGTCAGTTTCATCCATCATATCATAAACTTACTGTTTTGAAGTATTTCATTTTAGTATCATTTATACATAAAAAAGTGATGGTTGAAACAATCTCCTTCCAACACATCACTTTATATTTTTTTTTGAAATTAATTCGAACGTTGGCAAATCATATCATATAAATACTTCGCCTGATCAAACTCAGGTTGCAGTGTATAAGCTTGTTTCAAATGATATTTTGCTTTATCGGTATCTGATGTAGCTACCGCGTATAGTACACCTAAATTATAATGCGCATCTGCATTATTCCAGTCTTCTTCAATCACATACTCCAGCTCCGGCTTTGCAAAATCGAACATTTCCAAAGAGCAAAGCAAAATGCCGTATGATAAACGAATTTGCAAATCTTTTGGTGCAAGTTCTGCCGCACGTTGCATAAATGGCAGGGCCAGCTTGAATTGCTCTTCGCGTTCAAATGATTTTGCCAGCATGTAATAGGCATCTGCCCCTTCGATTCCGTAATCGATCGATTTTTGATATAGTTTTGCGGCTTCTGTATAGCGTTCAGCTTCATAATATAAATTCGCTAAACCGTAATACGCTGTAGCAGCTTTTTCATCTACTGTGATCGCCTTTTGGAAAAAACGTTCAGCACGTTCGATATCCCCCATCGCGGCAAGCAATGTACCGAAGTTTACATAGCCGATCGCATCATTCGGCTGTGTTTCAATTGCCTGAGTAAAAGCTTGTGCAGCTTCTTCATAACGCTTTTCCTGAAATGCTTTAATCCCGATTTCATTATAGTTTATATCCATTCTTTCACCTCTATAAATATGTATAGACGCTCATTTTAAATGAACGTCTATCGTCTATTACCCTACATATGTTAACTTTTCGCTATTTTTAAACACGCCGTCGATTGTACCGCCACCTAGGCACTCTTCACCATCATACAGAACAACAGCTTGTCCAGGTGTGATCGCTCGAACAGGCTCGGCAAATTCAATATACGCTGTACCGTCTTCACGCATTGTCACTGTTACCGGCGAGTCTTCCTGACGATAGCGGAATTTAGCCGTGCAGTTAAATGTGCCCGTTTTCGCTTCCCCTGTAAAGCTCATTTTTACTGCAGTCAATGCATCCGAATACAGTGCATCGTGATGGAAACCTTGGCCAACATATAATACATTTCGTGTTAAATCTTTACCGACAACAAACCAAGGTTCGCCGTCTCCGCCGATTCCCAGGCCGTGACGTTGCCCTAATGTATAGTACATTAAACCGTCGTGCGTACCTTTTACTTCACCGTCAAATGTTTCCATATTGCCTGGCTGTGCAGGAAGGTACTGGCTTAAAAACTCTTTAAAATTACGTTCTCCGATGAAACAGATTCCTGTTGAATCTTTTTTCTTCGCTGTAGCCAATCCTGCTTCTTCCGCAATTTTACGAACTTCAGGCTTCGGCAAATGTCCGATTGGGAACATGACCTTTTCCAGTTGTTCTGAAGTTAACTGATTCAGGAAATATGTTTGGTCTTTATTATTATCAATGCCTCGAAGCATTTTCACACCGTTTTCGTCATGCGCTACACGTGCGTAGTGGCCTGTCGCTAAATAATCCGCGCCAAGTGCCAGTGCGTGCTCCAGGAAGGCTTTAAATTTAATTTCTTTATTGCACATAACATCAGGGTTCGGTGTACGACCTGCTTTATACTCTTCCAGGAAGTACGTAAATACTTTGTCCCAATATTGTTTTTCAAAGTTGACCGCATAATATGGAATGCCGATTTGGTTGCATACTGCAATTACATCATCATAATCTTCTGTCGCTGTACATACACCAAATTCATCCGTGTCATCCCAGTTTTTCATGAAAATACCGATTACATCATAGCCTTGCTGTTTCAATAAATACGCGGCTACTGATGAATCTACGCCTCCACTCATTCCAATAACTACTCGAATTTGAGATGGATCTCTTGTTTCTACCATTTACTATTCACCTTTTCTTAGACAAATCGCGTAAAAGGCGCGAAGTCTTTCTTATAAATTTACGAAGTTAGTCGTTTCACAATTTCAGCAGTACGCTTCCCTGCTTCCCGCACTAACTCATCTGTTAATCCTAACCCAAAACTGAAACGAATGGAACTACGAAGCTCAGGAGCGTTCTGTCCATACATCGCAACAAGTACATGGGACGGGTCAATCGAACCTGCCGTACAAGCAGAACCGCTTGATACGAGTACTCCTGCCATATCCAAGTTGATCAAAAATGATTCAACATCCGTTCCGGGGAAAGTAACATTCAATACATGCGGTAAAACGCTCATTTGATGACCATTCAGATGAAATTCAATACCTGCCTGCTGGAACTGTTCGATTAAAATATTTTTAAAACCGTTGTACTGCCCTATACGCTGTTGTGCAGATTGTCCTGCTAACTCGGCAGCTTTTGCAAATGAAATAATCGCCGGGACATTTTCCGTTCCTGCACGGCGTTTTTTCTCCTGGGAGCCGCCATATAGGATATTTGTTAATTTGACTCCTGTTTTTGCATATAAAAAGCCAATTCCTTTAGGACCGTTAATTTTATGGGCAGAAACACTCAGCAAATCAACATGGAGCGCTTCTACATCCATTTTTTCCAGTCCGAATGCTTGTACGGCATCTGTATGGAATGTAGCGTTATGTTCTTTTAAGATCGCTCCAATTTCTGCGATAGGCTGGATTGTGCCGACTTCATTGTTACCATACATAATCGTAACTAAAATCGTATCATCACGTAAAGCCTCTTTCACCTGTTCAGCACGGATTCGCCCTGTTTTGTCAACTGGTAAATACGTCACCGTGAAACCTTCTTTTTCAAGCTTTTCACACGCATGTAAAACGGCATGGTGTTCAATTGCTGTTGTAATAATATGTTTTCCTTCTTTTTGGCGCGCATAAGCTGTTCCAAAAATGGCCATATTATCGGCTTCTGTTCCACCGCTTGTAAAAATAATTTCAGAGGGTTTCGCATTTACTTTTGCTGCCAAACTTGCCCGAGAGTCATCCAGTGCTTTACGTGCACTGCGTCCAACTGTGTGAATACTTGATGCATTACCGCTTTCCTCGGCCATTGCACGTGCCATGACATCAATTACTTCCGGTGCAATGGGCGAAGTTGCGGCATGATCAAGATAAATTGTATTTTTCAAAACTAACTAACTCCTTTAAATAACACTAAATGTAAAACATATAGCCGTCAGATACTTCATTATTCGTATATTTTGCCAAATCGTCAATCGTCGTTGTATCCAATACATTTTTTACTGCATCACGAATACGCATCCATAATTCACGCTGTGGCGCTTCTTCATTTTCAATTCCTTCAACTGGCTGAATCGGCCCTTCCAATACACGGATGACATCAGCAGCAGAAATTTCATTTGGCTTATGTGCCAACATATATCCGCCATATGCGCCACGGACACTTTTCACAAGGCCAGCATTGCGCAGTGGTGATACTAACTGCTCTAAATACGCTTCAGATAAATCTTTATCCGCAGCAATTTGTCGCAACGGAATCGGTCCTTCACCAAAATGCTTTGCCAATTCAATCATAATCGTTAAACCGTAACGTCCTTTAGTCGATATTTTCATCGTTACACCTCTTATTTTCTAGTCCTTTAATATTATTCATTATAACACAACTCCTTTTAAACCACTCGGAAATACTTTATGATTATTAACAAAACCATTTTATTCAACTGAAAAGAAAAGGAGCGAAAAATTATGCAAAATGAACCGCTCGCCTATAAAATGAGACCTCGTACAATTCGCGAAGTTGTTGGTCAACAGCATATTATTGGACCGGCAACACCATTGTTTAAAATGATTGAAAAGGGACATGTACCTTCGATGTTGCTGTACGGACCTCCCGGGGTAGGAAAAACATCGATTGCAAATGCGATTGCCGGCAGTTCAAAACTTCCTTTTTTTGCATTAAACGCAACACATGCCGGGAAGAAAGATATTGAGCAAATTGTGATGGATGCACGAATGAGCGGTAAAGTCCTATTGTTTTTAGATGAAATCCACCGCTTTAACAAACTCCAGCAAGATACATTGCTGCCGCATGTTGAAAACGGTTCAATCGTCTTAATCGGAGCAACTACGGAAAATCCGTTTCATGATGTAAACCCTGCCATCCGTTCACGCTGCGGGGAAATATTACAATTAGAACGCTTAACAGGCGCTGATATCATACAATTGCTCAATCAGGCATTGTCGGATAAAGAACGCGGCCTTGGCCATTTAGAAATCGATATTAATGAACAGCAAATCGAAAACATCGCTAATGCCTCCAACGGCGATGCCCGCAAAGCTTTAACCCTCTTAGAATCGGTATATTATGCTTCAGATGAAAATGACGGGGTAACTATTATCAATGATAATGCGATCGATGCCCTTGCAAAAAGAATCGGAGTTTTTGGGGATAAAGGCGGCTCCCATTTCTATAATTTATTGTCGGCTCTTCAAAAATCGGTACGCGGTAGTGACCCAAATGCTGCGCTCTATTATTTGGCTCATTTACTCGAAAATGGGGACTTGGTTGCGGTATGTCGAAGACTGCTCGTCATGGCATATGAAGATATTGGACTTGCCAATCCTAGTGTTGGGGCACATGTGCAGGCAGCAACAGAAGCAGCCGTGAAACTAGGGCTGCCGGAAGCGCGCATCCCACTTGCAACCGCTGTCGTTGAAATGTGTCTATCGGATAAATCTAATTCGGCCTATAAAGCTTTGGATGCGGCAATTGCAGCAATACATGAAGGGAAAACGGGTGATATTCCGAACCATCTGAAGGATGCCCATTATGCGGGCGCGGCAACACTCGGCCACGTCGGATATAAATACCCGCACGACTCCCCAATTGGAACTTTCGGAGGCTGGGTACAACAGCAATACTTACCGGATGAACTTGCGGAAACCGAATTTTATAAGCCTGTTATTGCAGGTGAAGAAAAAAGAATGGCCGCCATATATGAAAAGCTGAAATCTTTTAAAAAATAAGCGGCCTTTCTAAACTATATTAAAAGAGTCATTTTCAAATTAATGAAAATGACTCTCTTATAATTTAATTTTCGTATGACTCAGCAAATTGCTTAAATGCTCGAATACATTGTTCTACATTGTCGGCAACCGTCAGTTTTACCTCTTCATCATTTAATTGATAAATACTTTTTTGAATTTCCGAAAGCAATTCTTCATTACTTTCAATATGCGCGTTTGGAATACAGCTCGCACTTAATTCATATAGCTTGATCACATGTGCACGTGCCTCCACATCATCTTCTGCTATTAAATTAGCATGTGCTAAACCTGTAAAGTATACAAGCTTTGAAGCAATATCCATATAAAGTGTCCAATAAGTAGTACTTGATGGTAATTCCCCGTTATTTTTCGCGACATAATCATTAAAATGATTCGCTACTTTATGCAATAATTCATCAAGCTGCTCAAAAGCTTTCGACCAATTTGGTTTCGTATCGATATTTTCAAAAACGATTGTATCCATTTTCAACTGTAGACTCGGCAAATTCAATAAATCATTTTTCATTTCAATTGTCATTCTATCGTTCCTCCTTGCATCCCCATGCATATTATCAATACGTTATTAACTATAGCAAAAAAAAGGAATTTTTCTGCGAAAACGAAAAAATCATTAAAATCCTGCCATATTTTTGCCATAATTAATCTCTTAATAGAATATTATGTCATTTGCTATTCAAAGATTCATCTGTCAAACGAGAAAAGTATTTTTCATATAATAACTTCTCGTTATCAATATAACCGATTTTATAATCAACCATTACCCCTTGTTTATAAATTTTTATTGACTTGCCTGAACTGTAAAAAACCCATTTAAATGATTCAATCCATCTATCTAATCTTTTTTCATCATTGCTCAAAAATAATTGCTTTTCTTTTATTATACCCGCCATTTTCCAGAAACCTTCACTTAGCTTGAAGTTTTTCGTTAAAAAATCATATTCAGGTTCAACAATGTGATTTGTATCATAAATGTGAATTGTATTTAAGTCGGCATCAATCGCAATTTCCACTGATCCGATTACATCATGTAAATTCAAGCCCCGGTATTCCATTTGTTGAATGACCATTTTTTAAGCTCCCTTACTAAACATTTTTATTATTTTACCACAATAATAACAACCTATATTAAAAAATGAATGTCCATTCATAATATTATTCTTTCTTAGGAAATTTTTGTATAACTGAATAAAGTATGTAATTTATTGCGCAATAATTTGATTGACGGAAAGATCTATTTGTTGTTTGATCAATTCCACAATTAAATTATATATGAAAAAACGCATTTTAAATTAGTTTATATTGTATAACAATTATTCAATAAAAAAAGATGTGTTAAAGGGTCTAAAACCCCCTTCACACATCCTTTTATTTAAAGTGGTCCTTACTTACCCTTGAACGCGGTTAATTTGGACATCTTTTAAAATCGTATTAATTACCCAGCTTGCAGCAATTAAGCCTGCAACAGATGGTACGAATGCATTTGATGAAGGCGGTAATTGTGCTTTGCGGATTTCAGCTTCAGGCTTTCCTACGTATTGTGCAACATCAGGACGCACAACAATTGGGGATTCATCTGAAAATACAACAGTTACACCTTTTTTAATGCCTTCTTTACGAAGCTTTGTACGAATTACTTTTGCCAGTGGATCTGTATGCGTTTTTGAAATGTCGGCAATTTGGAAACGTGTTGGATCCATTTTATTCGCAGCACCCATGCTTGAGATAATTGGGATGTTGCGTTTTAAACATTCTTTCATAATATGGATTTTGTACATTACTGTATCGGATGCATCGATTACATAATCGATTCCTTGCGCGAAAAATTGTTCATATGTTTCTTCTGTATAAAACATATGCATATCAATCACTTCGCACTCAGGGTTAATATCTGCAATTCGTTCTTTCATAACAGCAGATTTTGATTTTCCGACTGTTGATAGATAGGCAACCAATTGACGGTTAACATTCGTAATATCCACATTATCTTTATCTACTAATATGATACGGCCAATCCCGCTGCGTGCACATGCTTCCGCTGCAAACGAGCCTACACCGCCCACACCTAAAATCGCGACTGTCGTTTCTTTAAGTTTTTCTAGCCCTTCTGTTCCAATAGCTAATTCGTTTCGTGAAAATTGATGTAACATCTAATTTTACCCCTCAATCTTTATCATTCTACTAGGCATTATATCGACATCAATTACGAGATGCAAGCAACAATATAATGACAGTAAGTAGCATAAATAATATTTTTGCTTCATGAATGCTTCAATCCCGGTTATGAGCGCAAAATAAAAATACTCTTCTACATGAAAGTAGAAGAGTAAAATTAGAAATTGACGAATCCCAAATATGCCGTCTTGCTACAACATCGTTTTGATCCCGCGTCTATAGCAAGGGGGTGCACTAATCGCAGCGTTAAACTTCCCGCTCCAAATGGGGCATGTTTGCTTCTACGGTAATAGTAGCTCCCAACGATTTATTGTTCGGTCAAAAGTGTTTAGTAACAAATATAGCGACGAACACTTCAGGATTCGTATTAATGATATATTAACACCAATATTCTGATTATTCAATCGAAAACATCCCATTCTTATAAATTATTAAAATTGTACTAACTTTTTAGAAATATATGGTACCATTTTACTTTTTAAAAAAAGGTACTTCTTCCGGAGGGAAGAAATACCTTACCATGTTATTTTTTTGCTGTTGCTGCGATACGTAAGCTTAATTCTTCAAGCTGTGCATCGGAAACTTGTGATGGTGCCTCTGTTAATAAACAGCTTGCAGTTGCCGTTTTCGGGAATGCAATTGTATCACGTAAGTTTGTACGACCAGCAAGAAGCATTACTAATCGGTCAAGACCCATTGCTAAACCGCCATGTGGAGGAACGCCGTAGTCAAATGCTTCTAGTAAGAAACCGAATTGTGCACGCGCTTCTTCTTCACTGAATCCTAGCAGCTCAAACATTTTTGCTTGTAAATCCGGCTCATAAATTCGAAGTGAACCGCCACCAAGCTCATAACCGTTTAATACGATATCGTAGGCTTGTGCACGTACTTCTTTAGGGTTTGTATTCATTAGCTCTAAATCTTCATCGAATGGACGAGTAAATGGATGGTGAGCCGCATAATAACGACCTTCCGCCTCATCGTATTCGAATAATGGCCAATCAACAATCCATAAGAATTCGAATTTCGACTCATCGATTAAGCCTAGTTCTTTTCCTAATTTTAAACGTAATGCGCCTAATGCGTCTGCAACTACAGAAGATTTGTCTGCAACGAATAATAATAAGTCACCAGCTTGTGCTTCTGTTGCTTGGATAATTCCGTCCGCTGCTTCTCCTTCAAAGAACTTCGCGATTGGACCATTCAGGCCTTCTTCCGTCACTTTTAACCAAGCTAAACCTTTTGCTCCGTATCGGCCGGCAAACTCGCCTAAAGCATCAATGTCTTTACGAGAATAGTTAGCTGCCGCGCCTTTCACATTGATCGCCTTCACTTCGCCGCCATTTGCTACCGCGTTTGCAAATACACCGAAAGCTGATTCTTTCACGATGTCTGAAAGCTGTTTTAATTCCAGCCCGAAACGTACATCTGGTTTATCTGAACCGAAACGATCCATTGCTTCTTTATAGCTCATGCGTGGGAATGGTGTAACGACATCAATACCTTTGACATCTTCCATAACTTGAGTAAGAAGACGCTCATTCATTTCGATAATTTCATCCATTGATAAGAATGAAGTTTCAATATCAACTTGTGTAAATTCCGGCTGACGGTCCGCACGTAAGTCTTCGTCACGGAAGCATCGAGCGATTTGGAAGTACTTCTCAAAGCCACCTACCATTAAAAGCTGTTTAAACAGCTGGGGTGATTGCGGCAATGCATAAAATTCGCCGTCATGTACACGGGATGGAACTAAGTAGTCACGCGCTCCTTCTGGTGTTGATTTCGTTAAAATTGGTGTTTCTACTTCCAGGAAGCCTTCGTTTTGTAAGAAATTACGGATTGTACGTGTTACATCAGAACGCATTTTAAATGTGTCATACATTACAGGACGACGTAAATCTAAATAACGGTATTTTAGACGTAATTCTTCCGAAACTTCCACATTGTTATCGATTGCGAATGGAGGGTTTTTAGCTTCGTTAATAATTGTCAGTTCAGAAGCTGCCACTTCAATTTCGCCTGTTTTCATATTTTTATTTATTTGAGTTGCATCACGTAAAACAACTTTACCTTTTACTTCAATGACAAACTCATTACGAATTTTATTAGCAAGTTCTAATGCGTCTTTCGCCTGATCACCGAAAACTACTTGTACGATGCCTTCACGGTCACGCATATCTACGAAAATTAATCCGCCTAAGTCACGACGTTTTTGTACCCAACCTTTTAATACAACTTCCTGTCCCGCTTCTGCAGCTGTTACTAAACCGCATGCATGTGTTCTTTGCGCCATTGTTATTCCTCCAACTATTTGTTTTCTAAAACGTATTGGACTAGCTGACCGAATTCGACTTTTGTCTGATCGCCAGTTTCCATTGTTTTGACGTTTACTGCTTGCTCTTCTAATTCTGACTCACCTAGTACAATGACAAATTTTGCATTTGCACGGTCGGCAGCTTTCATTTGTGCCTTCATTTTTCGGTCTAAATAATCCATATCTGCTGAAATGCCCTTTGCACGGAATGAACTTACAAGCTCCACTGCTTTTAGTTTTGCCTCTTCGCCCATTGCCACAACATACATTTCCAGATTATTACCCGTTGCAAGCTCAATATTTTTTGCTTCCAGCGCTAATAATAATCGTTCAATTGATAGGGCAAATCCGATACCAGGTGATTCCGGTCCGCCAATATCTTCAACCAAACCATTATAACGGCCGCCACCGCAAAGTGTCGTAATTGAACCGAACCCATCACCAGTAATCATAATTTCAAACGCTGTATGGTTGTAGTAATCAAGACCCCGTACTAAGTTAGGGTCCACTTCATAGGAAATGCCCAGTACATCTAAGTATTGTTTTACTTTCGTGAAGTATTCCGCTGAAGAATCCGTTAAATAATTTGTTAATGCCGGTGCAGTTGCCATTGCCGGGTGTTTCGCATCTACTTTACAATCTAAAATACGTAAAGGATTTTTCTCTAGGCGGCTTTGACAATCACTGCAAAGCTCTCCCACGACCGGGGTGAAATGCTCGATTAACGCACTACGGTGCGCATCACGTGTCTCTTTGTCGCCTAATGAATTAATGACTAATTTTAAATCCGTCAATCCAAGTGTTGTATATACATCCATTGCAAGTGCCATTACTTCCGCATCAATCGCCGGATCGGCTGAGCCGATAGCTTCTACACCAAACTGAACGAATTGGCGATAGCGGCCAGCCTGTTGACGTTCATAACGGAACATTGGACCTGTGTAATAAAGTTTGACAGGCTGATCTGCCTGACCAAACATTTTATGCTCCACATATGCACGTACCGCTGAAGCTGTTCCTTCAGGACGTAATGTTAACGAACGATTTCCCTTGTCCGTAAATGTGTACATTTCTTTTTGTACGATATCTGTAGTATCGCCTACACCACGTTGAAATAGTTCTGTCGATTCAAACATTGGTGTGCGAATTTCGTTATAGCGATATTTATCACATAAATCACGAATGACACGTTCTACATACTGCCATTTTTCGGATTGACCCGGTAAAATATCCTGTGTTCCTTTAGGTACTTTAAAATTCATAAAAAGCACTCCTCTCTTAGTTGACCAAACCGTTCGCGTGCTATTTTAGAAGAAAATAAAAAAAGCCCCCGTCCCTTGCAAAAACTGCAAGGGACGAAAGCTTGTATAATCTTCCGCGGTTCCACCCTAATTGATGTATGACTACATCCTCTCGAATTCGGATAACGGCCGATTCCGTCTTCCCCTACTAGAAAAAATTTTTTTCGAGGAAACGCCTCTCAACTGTTGTTCACATGTTACATACTGCAGGAAAGATTACAGCCTAAGTCTTTCCCTCTCTTTTCAGCATTGGCAACCGCTACTTGTTTGGTCATTGGCAATGTTACTTTTGTTAAATTAACACTAATCTTAATGATGTCATGACAAGTTGTCAACCATTTTCAAAAAAACGCTATATTTTTTGTCATAAATACTTTTATAATATAGGGGTATATAGTGAAAGGGTCATTTAACTTGAATTTTTAAAAGGAGGAAACTATGAAAAAAAATAAAATAATAATAGGTTTATCATTTTTATTATTATTCACGGCAATTGTTCCATATAATTTTTCCGCCCGCCCTGCTCATGCCGACGGGGAACCGTTATATGTAAACGCGGAAATTTTATATTTACGTGAAGGTCCAGGCCTTTCTTATCCGATACTCGATACGTTAAAAGAAGGAACTGAGATTATTTCGATTGAAAAACAAGGTGATTGGCACCATGTTCAAGTCGGACAACAAAAGGGCTGGGTTGCGGCATGGCTTGTGAAAACAGCAAATGGGCAATCAGATTCATCAACTGAAAAAACAGTCATTTCTCAAGTAAACTCTTTAAATGTTCGTGTAGCACCATCATTATCCGCTTCTGTGCTGACAAAAATCTCTTCTGGTACGGAAAGCAAATTTTTAAAACAGGAACAGGATTGGATTCAAATTCAGTTCGGTGAGATGACAGGTTGGGTATTTGCGGAATATGTCACAGTGAAAGAAGCGAATACGGAAACGCCGGCTCCCCCTTCTGATAATGGACAACAGGAACAGTCAAATGAACCAATACAACAAATTGATCCGAATACATTTACCGTTAACGTAAATGCTGTCAATATCCGTAAAAAACCTGATTTAACAGCTAAAAAATTAGGGCTTGCCACTGAAGGGCAACAATTTAAAGTAGTCAGCCGAGATCATAATTGGGTTGAGATCGAATATGAAAAAGGAAAAAATGGTTGGATATACAGTTTTTACGGAACGTTTACAAAACAATTGAAACAAAATCCTTCATCTGAAAAAGAAGAAACGAAAAACTTTGTTACGATTATTTATAACGGGACAAATTTAAGGGAATCCCCTTCGACTTCTTCAAATGTTGTAGTCATTGCAGATGCTGGTCATACATATCCGATAGTGGAAAGTGAAGGCGACTGGTTTAAAATCGCAGTAAACGATAGTCAAACCGCATACGTCGCAAACTGGGTTGTAAGTGAAAACAATTCACAAGGAACGACAACTAAAAACAATTCAAGCGAGGCAGCCGAACGTAAAAAAGGTACATTAAAAGGCTTAACAATCGTACTGGATGCCGGTCACGGTGGTAACGACCGTGGTACTACCGGAGTTCGTGGAACAGACGAAAAAGATATTAATATTCTTACAGCAGAGCTGCTCCGTTCCAAATTACAGGCGGCCGGTGCAAATGTGATCATGACACGAGAATCTGATGTTTTTGTCGACTTACGAAAACGTGTTGCAGTATCACATCAGGCAGGTGCCGATGCGTTTATCAGTATTCACTATGATGCAAATGAAGATAGTTCAGTGAGCGGATTTACGACCTATTATACGAACGGTTATCAGAAAGAGCTTGCCGAGTATGTACATGACGGGCTGGCATCGAAAGTTAACTTGAAAGACCGTGGACCACGCTTTGGCAACTATTTAGTACTGCGTGAAAACCGTCAACATGCTATATTACTTGAGCTCGGCTATTTAAGTAACGCTTCTGAAGAACGGGCCATTACTACAGATTATTACCGGGAACAAGCAACACTCGGCATTTATCAAGGGTTATTAAACTACTTCGACGACCAGCTTGAACAATAACATATAACCAATCATAAACCCCGATTTTCTTTAAGAGAAAATCGGGGTTTACTTGTTTAAATAGCCTTATGCATTATTCCTGAATGATTTGGTATAAATAAAACATTTCATCTTTATTTACAATGCGCGGTACCGGGTAAAGCGGGTTCGCTTCCTGTAATGCGCGCTCCACCATCAATGGCACATCACGGTTGATGATTCCTGTTATTTTGTGGGGAATTTTCATCTTGTTATTCAGTTCTTCAATTGCTTCGATAAATAACTCTGCCTTTTGCTCATCGCTGTCTGTTATTTTACCGATGCCCACAATTGTCGCCAGTTCTGCTAACGGCTTAGCAGCGCTTTGTCCGTAAAATCGAAGTACATGTGGCAGAATCACCGCATTGGCAAAACCGTGCGGAACTTGATAAAATCCGCCGAGTGTATGGGCAATGGCATGAACGTAGCCTACATATGCCCGAGTAAATGCAAGCCCTGCCAAATACGAGGCACGCTGCATCTCCGTTCTAGCTTTCATATCTGTCCCATCTTCGTAGGCGCGCACTAAATACTTAAAAATAAGAATAACTGCCTCGCGGGCATATTTCCTCGTCTCCTCAGTATTGCTTTTTCCAATATAGGCTTCCACAGCATGTGTCAATGCATCCATTCCTGTTGTAGATGTAATATACGGAGGCAAATTAATTGTTAATACCGGGTCCAATACCGCATAGTGCGGTACAAGTACCGGATCCATAATGGCAAATTTCTCATGTGTTTCACTATTTGATACAACGGCGGCAATCGTCCCTTCGCTCCCCGTACCAGCCGTTGTCGGAATCGCAAAAAACGGCGGCATTTCTTTTCTTACTTTAAATAAACCTTTTAAATCAGCCAGTGATTTCTCTGGGCGCGCGATCCTTGCTGCAACTGCCTTAGCACAATCCATCGGTGACCCTCCGCCAAATGCTATTATGCCATCACATTGATGCGCATAATACAATTCCAGCGCTTCTTCAATATTTGTGAAAGTAGGGTTTGGAACCGTTTTATTATAGACAACAAATGCAATATTTTGCTCCTGTAAACCCTCTAATAACGTATCCATAAGCCCCAGCTTGTGAATTCCTTCGTCGGTAATCACTAAAAGCATATTTAAATCCAAACTTTTCACAAGCTCCGGCAATCTTTCAAGACTGTTTTCCCCTTGGAGTAATTCTGGCTTTCTCCAGTTCATAAGCTTCATACCGACACGCATTGAACTTTGGACGGTTCTGCAATAGGCTGTATACATTGAACGAAACACTCCATTTCTCTCTATTTATGTATCCTTTCTTTAAATATTCCGCATCCCCTTTTAAAATTCCTTGTCTATAACAAAATCCGACCAATAAAAAAACGAACCCGTAACGGATTCGTTAATAAAAGTTACTAATCATTTGCAAAAAATACTTTGTCAGCAAATGCAATCGGCTGTTTTTCAAAGTCGGCCTCGCTCATAGCAATGACGGACAGGTCGATATCAAGCTCCTGCATTTTTCCTGCCGTAACTTGTTGATTCAATTTATGGAAATCTGTAAATTGATTGTCCGTAATAATCATGAGATCCCGCTGATTATCGATATTGTCCTGAGTAAAAAATTCAATCGCCTTGTCTATTGCCGGCATAATCTGAGCGTCTCCAGTTAAATACTGCTGCAAAAATCGATCGAACAAATCGATATCAATTGTTCCATTTTTAAAAAGAAGCGGTTGTGCCGGTTTATTACTAAAGGGAAGGATAATTAAATCCCTCTTCTGGACAGCACATAAGTTAAATAGCGGTAATATAGTCCCTTTAGTAAAGGCTTCATACTCCTGCATGGCATCAGATTGCTGTACGATGACAATCATCGGCGAAAATAGGTTTTTCATCTCATCAAACGGCACATACAATACATTTCCCTCAATAACCGTCCGATCTTTCAGCAATTGTTTTTGTTGCTCAATCGGGAATAAATAATCTTTATCCTGTATTTTTGGCATCGTTGCTTCCACTTCTGCAATCATTTCTTCAAGTGCAATTGCAATTTCGATGACCTCTATAAATAATGGTTGTTGACCAAATTTCTCGAGAAACTGTTGCTGCTGATTTTCATCTAAAGCTTGAAAAGATGCGTTACGATATAAAAAATGAAGAATTTCATCGGTTAAAACAGTCTTATATTCATTTGTCATGTGAAACCCCTCCATCTGTTTTCAAATCAATACCGATAGTATAGCGAAAATCAAAATTAAAAAGTAGTAATTTAAACTGCGCGCGAATAACTAACTTTATATCCGTGTTTTTCTGCATAAAAAAAAGCGGTATCTCTAAGATACCGCACCACACATAAATGTATGTAATTATAATTTTTGAGTTAAAGCGTGTAAAGTGTCTTTCAAATCACGATCGTTATTTGAAAGCTCGATTAAGTTTTCTAAACGTTCGTGTAAGACAGGACGTTCAATTACTAGTTGCTCATCTAAAACTTGAACGAATAATTCAATAAGCATACGATTTTGAATTAATAATGCTTCTTCCACTCGGTCTGGGTTAATTTTATATTCTTTTACTTTTTTCGCCATTTGAAAATAGCCTCCCTTTTGTTTATACAACGTTATTTTAGCACACGGCTGTTTAATTTTGTGAAATTATTTCATTTTCAGTAATCGTTTGTTTTTTTCTGTACATCAGCCAGTTGTATCCAGAAAATCTTCGTACGAAAAAACTTCATCCCGTGGCATGAAGTTTTGAAAAACTGCATTGTTAAATTACATTTTTAACAGCCGATTTTTTTTACCTTTTCAATAATTTTCTCATAGATCGGAATCATATGCGCTTCCGAACATTTTTCAGCCACTTCATCTATTTCAATCCAGCCGACTTCACTGTTTTCATCGAGCTTCGCTTTAAACGTTGCTTCATCTCCGACTTCAAATATATAAGTTACATTGAAATGTAAATGTGCCGCAACATATTTCCCGTTTTTCATATGACCGATAACCGGCAGTATATCAAGCGAAATAATATCTTCCTGAATCGCTTTTGCTTCTGGAAGACCTGCTTCTTCCATCAGCTCTTTTTTTGCTACATTAAATAAATCCGGATCCCCATCTGCATGACCGCCCATCCAGCCCCATGAATTATAAATATTATGATGAGCCATTAATACACGGGTACGGTCAGGGTTGAACACAAATGCAGAAGCTGTAAAATGCAGAACTTCATTGTTTCGTGTCAAGACATCCGATAAAGTAGCCATTGCGCGTAAAATGATATCCCGGTCCTTTGCTTCCTGTTCATTGTATGGTACATACAGATTAATCTGTTCATGTAAGGTCATTTTAATCCTCCCTATTCTAATTCCTTTTAAATTGTAATAGTATCGTTTTAGAAATATAGCGAAAAGGACGTGACCGCATAACGAATGCGGCACACCTCCTTTTCATAAATTTTCAATTTAGGAAATGAGCGTTTTGACAACTTTTGAAATTGTCGCGCCATCTGCTTTTCCATCTAATAATGGCTTTGCAATTTTCATTGCATCTCCCATATTCATGCCTGAAGTAATACCAGCTGCCTGAAGCTCAGTTGAGATTTCTTCCTCAGTTAACTGCTTTGGTAAAAAGCTTTTTAAAATAACTAATTTTGCTTCTTCTTTTTCAATTAGGTCTGAACGGTCCGCTTGCTTTGCACCTTCCAGTGACTGGTTTGTCTGCTTAATTTCACGATTAATGACAGCAGTTTCTTCCTGTGGCGTCAATTCCGCGCCCTTTTCCTTTTCTGCAGCATCCAATGCGGACTTCACTAAAGTCAATACTCCTTTAGCTAACGCATCTTTGTTTTTCATCGCTTGCTTTAATTGGTCAAATACAATTGTTCTTAACATGCTGTCTACCCCTTTATACATAAATAAGTACGTAACTTATTTGAATTATCTTTATTGTACCATGTACCCTTTCATTTCATAAATTATTCATAAACAAATTGTTGAAATAAAGTTAACATTTTTTTTGATGTAGAATCCGTAAATGTGGCTAACTCTTTCTTACCAAACGGAAGAATATACAGGAGACCTTTCTCGTTCTGCCAAACGGTATAGGATTTTCCTTCAATATGGACAATACAAAGCGGCGGCTCCGTTATTTCGATTGCCTCTTCATTTATAAGTGTAGCTTTCTCGTAAATCTCGTTAAATTCTTGAAGAACTGGTTCGGTTAATGATATTTCTTTTATTTCATGAGCACGTTCTTTAGGCAATAGAATTTCCAGACCATAATGTAGACCTACACCTGCGAATTCAGCTCCTATACGGTCTTCTGAAATGACCGTTTCTTTTAAATTTACATAATCGCCTGCTTGAACCGGCTTTTGCGGATCGTTTATAAACCATGCAGCAAATTTATCTACAAAAATACGAGGGGAAATCTGATTATATTCGTTGGTCGTCATATTTTTTACAAATAAAAACATATTATCCTCTACCGCTACTACCGCACCGGAAGTACTTGAACTTTTATTAGCTGAAATCATGATATTATGTTGTTCTTTAAACTGATCTAATTGTGATTTATAATGTGCTTCCATGTAGGAGGATCCCATGAAATCTCCATAGGAATTAGCAATTCCCGGTAGCATTTTCGCGTAATCCTGAAACATTCTTTCTTCTAACTTTTTAGCATAGGCAAACCTCTCGATTAATAGCGGGGCAATATTTTCATCAAATGTTTCCTTAGAAATATGAACAGAAGCTGATGCCAATACCCTTGCAATGTCTCTTTCTCCCCATTTTTGTTCAAGGAAATTTTTCGCCTGCTGACGATCCTCATCTGAAATCGTAATTCCTGTACTCTTTGCATATTTAGGTATTCCTATAATCTCCACCATTTGTAAATAAGCATTAGCACGACTAGTCTCGATATCGCCTTTATAATCCATTTCTTCAAGTGCAGTGATAAATTCAAATAAAATTTCATTCGTAGGTTGGTCAGCTTGGTTAATATCCACCATTTTCGGAATAAATAACTGCCAGGTAAAAAGGAACAGAGTCACAATAACTGCAGGCAATAAATAGTAACCTATTTTTACTCTTTTGTTACGAGGCTTTTTAAGTAATAGAGCATTTTTTACAGCAGTTTCACTTTTTGATAGATCTCCTGCAACATCAATTAATGCTTTTTTGAACTCATTCATGACGAAGCACCTCCCATTCTCCTTCTAGCACTGGTCTTAATTGTTCTCGTCCACGTCTTAATCGGGTCTTTACGGTATTTTCGTTAATTTGCAAAATAGAAGCTACTTGCAAGACACTCATTTCTTCGTAGTAATACAAAATAATCGGTTCCCGGTATTTCAATGGCAACTTTAAAATGGCTGCTCCAATATTGGAACGTTCTTCTTGCTGGATAACATGATCATGGTCCGTCGCTTTCATCCACCATTTCGTTTCAAACTGTATTTTTTTATATGCCCAGCTTTTTAAGTAATCTTTACTTTTATTAACCGTCATCTTTGTTAAATATGCTCTTAATTGACCGCTTTCTAAGTAGTCGGACTGCATAAACTTTATGTAAACATCTTGTATAATGTCTTCGGCAGCATGGCGATTTTTTGTGTAAAAGTATGCGATGCGCAATAAATGCTTACTATATTCGTCAATAATCTGCTCGATATCCTCTTTCATATTACGCCGCCCTCCTTTCTTACATTGTAAACGATTGCCAATTGGCTGACGTTTCAAAAAAATAAAAAAAGTATAAGAAGTTTCCTCCCTATACTTTGGACATTTAATTATTCAGCTCATAATGCTTCCCTTTTACAAGGTAGAATAAATGCTCGGCAATATTTGTTGCGTGGTCTGCCGCACGTTCAATACAGCGACATACGTATGATAAACTTGTCACTTGCGCCACTTGCTCGTTCGAAACAGACAGCTTCATTAAGTTACTAAGTGTATTGCCTGTTAATTCGTCAACTTCATCATCAAGATTCGCAATTTCTTTTGCCTTTATTGTATTTTCCTCTATAAATGCATCGACAATTTGGCGCAGCATTAAAATCGTTTTATGGAACATTTCCTCAATCGGCTCCACACTTGTGACAAATGGCGCTTTCCCAATTCGAATCGATTCCTTTGCAATATTGACCGCATGATCCCCGATTCGCTCCATATCCGATGCCGCTTTAATGACAACGATCAATCGACGCAAATCAGTCGCAACAGGCTGCTGTTTTGCAATCAGTAAGATTACGCGGTCGTTAATTATTTCTTCCAACCGATTAATTTTCGGATCGGTATCTATTACCTGTAACGCTAAATCGATATCCTTTTTTAAAAAGGCTTTAAAAGATTCCTGTAATGAATGAATACTTAAATCACATAGTTCCATTAAATCTTGCTGAACCGCTATTAGATCATGTTCAAAACGTTCACGAATCATCGTTATCAATCTCCTTTTCTCATTATCCGAATCGGCCGGAAATATAATCTTCGGTGCGCTGATCTGACGGTGTCGAGAAAATGATATCTGTCTTATCGAACTCTACTACTTCCCCGTTCAGGAAGAAGGCAGTTTTATCTGAAATACGTGCTGCCTGCTGCATGTTATGTGTCACGATTACAATCGAATACTGTTCTTTCATCTGCTGTACAAGCTCTTCTACTTTTAATGTAGAAATTGGGTCAAGCGCAGATGTCGGTTCATCCATTAAAATGACATCCGGTTCGATTGCCAGACAGCGTGCGATACAAATACGCTGCTGTTGACCACCTGATAAACCATAGGCATTCTGGTTTAAACGGTCTTTTACCTCATCCCAGATAGCTGCACCACGTAGTGACTTTTCTACAATCTCATCCAGAATTTTTTTATTTTTAATTCCATGAATACGTGGACCGTATGCGATATTATCATAAATTGATTTCGGAAACGGGTTCGGTTTTTGGAATACCATGCCGACTTTCGTGCGAAGTTCTTCCACTTCATAGCCGTTCGAAAATATATTGCGGCCACGGTAATTGATCTCCCCTGATGTCCGTACGATCGGCACAAGTTCAACCATACGATTCAATGCTTTTATATAGGTCGATTTCCCGCAGCCAGAAGGACCGATAATTGCCGTCACTTCGTTTTCCTTCATTTCCAGATTGATATCTTTTAAAGCATGGTGATCGCCATACCATAAGTTAAAGTTATTAGACTGCATGACATTCGCTTTATTCGATTCGATGCCCATTGCAGGTTGACGCACATTATTTTTCGTTAATAGTTGAACCATTCCATTTCACTCCTAATATCGTTTTTGGAATTTATTTCGAATAAAGATTGCAATGGAATTCATCGTTAAGAGGAAAACCATTAATACGATGATTCCGGCAGATGCCACATACTGGAACGCTTCTTGCGGACGTTTTGCCCAGTCGAAAATCTGCATCGGCAATGCTGTAAATGTATCAAGATAACCTGTTGGTAAAAATTGTAATATAACTGGAATTCCGATTACTACTAATGGTGCTGTTTCACCAATTGCTCGGGATAACGCTAAAATACTACCTGTTAAAATTCCCGGAATAGCAGCCGGCAGAACAACCCGGACAATCGTTTGCCATTTCGTCGCACCCATTCCATATGAAGCTTCCCGCTGTTCATTAGGTACCGCGCGGATTGCTTCTTGTGCAGCCACAATAATAACCGGCAATATTAGTAAACTCATTGTCAAACCGGCCGCCAATATACTTTTTTCAAAGCCAAACAGTCGTACGAAAATTGTTAATCCCAGCAATCCGAAAACAATAGAAGGTACCCCTGCCAAGTTAGAAATATTGATGCGGATAAAGTCATTCAACTTATTTTGCTTTGCGTATTCTTCCAAATATAGCGCTGTACTCACACCTAAAATAATTGAGACAGGAGCAACTACGCTCATCAGCCATAAAGATCCAACCAATGCGGCTTTGATCCCCGCATTTTCAGGAATACGTGACGCGAAGTTTGTAATGAAATTTATATCTAAAAAACCAAGTCCCTGCGTCAAAATTCGATAAAGCAGCATACCTAATGAAACAAGGGCAAAACTCGTGGCAAGAATGAAAATAATTTTCCACATTTTATTAGAAATAAGGCGTTTATTCATTCGCTTCATTACTAAATCTTCTTGAATATAGCGCATATTAATACTCCTCTCGGAAGCGTTTTGAAATATATGTTGCAAGTAAATTCATTGCTAACGTGAAAATAAATAACGTGAATCCTACCGCATAAATTGAGTAGTAAATTGTTGTACCATAACCGGCATCACCTGTCGTAACTTGCACGATATAGGCTGTCATCGTTTGAATCGAATCCGTAAAGCCAAAGTCGAATTTTGGTGTAGATCCCCCTGCCAAGGAAACAATCATCGTCTCACCTATTGCCCGGGAAATACCTAATACGACAGAGGCGACAATTCCTGATAATGCTGCTGGCAGAACAACTTTAACTGCCACTTCGAATTTTGTTGCACCTAACCCTAACGCACCTTCACGAATCGACCTAGGAACTGAGCTCATCGCATCTTCAGACATGGATGTAATCATTGGAAGTATCATAATTCCGACAACGATCCCAGGGCTGATTGCATTGAAAATTTTCAAATCGGGAATAACCGCCTGCAATATCGGTGTAATGAATGTTAATGCAAAGAACCCGTAAACAATCGTCGGTACACCTGCAAGTACTTCTAAAATCGGTTTAATGATTTTTCGTACACGTTCTGATGCGTATTCACTCAGATAAATGGCAGCGCCTAAACCGAATGGCACTGCTACAATAATAGCAATCAGTGTTATTTTAAATGTCCCGAATATTAATGGTAATATTCCATATAACGGCTCCTTACCTGAGAATGGCAGCCATTCTGTACCAAATAAATAATCTGTAATCGACACTCGCGTAAAGAATTCAAATGTCTCGAATATTAGTGTAAATACAATCCCAAACGTCGTAAGAACCGAAATCGTCGCTGCTAGAAATAACCCGAACGGTACTAACTTTTCGATTACTTTCTTTCCTTTGCGATTGCGCGAACGCTCGATTAATTGTTGGACACTTACCTGCTCCTGTTGTTTAAGAGCCATGTGCGAAAACTCCTTCCAGTCATCTATATAAAATAAAACGATCAGATTTTTTAACATTAAAAAATGTGTGGGGGCATGAGAGCCACCCCACACTATTAAACATCGAGATTATTTTAGTGCTTCTAACTCTTTTAACGCTTCTTCATACTTTTCATCTGGCAGGCTAACATAACCTACTACTTCTGCCATTTCACCAGCGTTTTCAAGTGTAAATTTCATGAAGTCATATGTCGCTTCATTGTCTTTAACTGCACTGTTTTTCACATAAACAAATAGCGGACGTGATAATGGAGAATATTCACCTGATTCAATTGTTTCGTTTGTTGGTTCCACTCCATCTACAGTTACAACTTGTAATTTATCTTTATTTTCCAGGTAGTATGCGTAACCGAAATAGCCGATTGCATTTTTGTCGGCTGTTACTCCTTGTACTAACACGTTGTCATCTTCAGATAATGTTGCTGATTTAACGATGTCTTCACCATCTAAAATGATTTCATCGAAGTAATCATACGTTCCTGAGTCAGAACCTGGTGAATAGAACACGATTTCTTCATCTGGCCATGAAGGATCGATATCAGACCATTTTTTTGTAGAACCGTCTTCAATCCAAATCTGTTTTAATTGATCAACTGTTAAATCTTTTGCCCAAGTATTTTCAGGATGTACTACTACCGATAAACCATCGTAAGCAAGTTCAAATTCTGTAAATTCTACTCCTGCACTTTTCAGCTCTTCCACTTCAGTATCTTTGATTGGACGAGAAGCGTTTGAGAAATCTGTTTCACCATTGATGAATTTTTCGAAACCGCCGCCTGTACCAGATACACCAACTGCTACGCGTACATCTTTTTGTACTGCCGCGTATTCTTCAACTAATGCTTCTGTAATTGGAGCAACTGTTGACGAACCATCGCCTACTACATTACCTGTTAATTGTGCGCTGCCAGTTTCAGCTTGTTCTGTGTTTGTTTGTGCAGATGTAGACGTTTCATCATTATTTTCTTCTCCGCCACATGCTCCTAAAAGAATTGATGAACCTAGTAAAACTGTTGATGTTAAGTACTGCCACTTTTTCATTTGTAATTCCTCCGCTTGTTTAATAGATGTTTTTCTTACAATTCCAACTATAGTGACAATTTATTAAGCTTATATAATTCAGCCGTTAATTGAATGTAAAGCTTTGTAAATAAAAAAGACAATTTACAGGAAGTCCCTGCAAATTGTCTCATTTTCTTCTTATTGAATCTTTTTTACACTTTTAATGTTAACAAGTTTAATAGAATGTTCTGTAAATGTCGGTTTTTCCTTTTTCTTCTTTACTTTATGTACATAAAGTAAAATCGTTTTTGCATCTTTTGGATGGGCATAGCCTTCAAACGTCGCATTATATAACACCGATCCATCCCGCAAAGTAACCGTTGCTTTTTTAGCATCGACCAGCTCCCGTAAAAAGGGAAACGCCTTAACATTCCGTTCACGTTCAGCACGGACTAAGCGTGGTTCCAGTACGAGCAGGAGCCCTTCAAAGATAACGATATATATAACCGACATTAAGATGATGAGCCATGCCGGCATGTCCATAAATGCTAAAATCGCCGCATTACTTAAGGCACCGACGATAACGACAATATGTATGATTTTCTTTCTCATCGAATCTTCCCCTTAAAAAAATCCCGTAGTTAGAAACTACGGGATCATTATTTTATTCATTTACTGTTTCGACTTCTTCGTCCTCATCGAGCTTTTCGTCAGAATGCTTAATGATTGGTTTTTCTACTTTACTTGTAGATAAGCCCTCATCCGCATATTTGTTTTTCAACTCAAAATATGAATCTACTAATTCACGGGCAGTCAAATTCGCCTGAGGTAAATAGTTATTGTTAAAGTTCGTTGTAGCCCATGGGAAAATAACAGCATATGCAATTTCAGGATCATCAAATGGTGCAAAACCTACATGGACAATGTTGATTGTGTTTGTTTTCCATTTATCGCGCTGTGGTCCATAGTAAACTACCTCAGCTGTACCTGTTTTACCACCAGCCGTATAGTCTGCTGTTTCAAATTGACGACGGGCAGAACCATTCGCACCGAAGTAAACGCGGCGTAAACCTTCTTTAACATGATCAATTTCCTGTTGGCTGTTTTCGATTTTGTTTAAAATTTTAGGTGTCACTTCTTCCACAACTTGCCCTAAATATTCACCATCTTTAGATGGGTTGCGAATTTCTTTGAGCATTCTCGGTTGGATACGGTAACCGCCGTTTGCAATTGTTGAAATATATTGCGCCAATTGCATTGTCGTATACGTATCAAACTGTCCGATTGCCAAGTTTAATAGTTTTACATCGGTATCCGGATCAGCCTGATACCCGGTTGATTCACCAGGAAGGTCAACCCCCGTTGGTACACCTAGTCCGAACTGTGCATATTCATTTCGCATTGTCTGCAATGTACCTGATGCTAAACTAAATCGCATACCAGGTGAATACGTGCGGCCGCCAATACCCATCGCAATTTTGAACATATAGACGTTTGATGAACGCTCTAATGCCGTCAAATCATTCAGCATGACACTACCAGTCTTGTTGAATAGTGTATTTAAAGTAATGTTACCGATTCGCATTGGTGAATCGAGCATGACAGTTCCCGGCTTAATAACTCCTTCATTGTATCCCATTAGGACGGTTGCTGCTTTTACAGTAGACCCTGCTTCATATGCAGAAGTAAATGTACCGTAAGAATAGTCAACAATATAAGGTTTGCCGGTGTCTTTATCTTTTTCTATTTTTTTACCGACTACCGATAAAAGCTCACCGGTTTTTGGATTCATTGCAACTAAAAATCCGCGATCCAGTAATTGGGAACCACCTTTAGCTTTCAATTCCAATAAATACTTTTCCAAAATTTCATCGGCTTTTTGCTGGAGTTCCACATCGATTGTTGTTACTAAATCTTTACCGGGCTCCCCTGCAAAAGTCGTCATCGTTTCAACAACTTGACCTTTTTTATTCGTGATGTTTTTAACGACTGATTTTTCACCTTGCAATATTTCTTCATACTGCGCTTCAAAATAACTTTCCCCAACACGGTCGTTACGAGAGTAATCACGTGCTAAATAATAGTCCAGTTTCGATTTAGGCACACCTTTGCTCGGTACTGTTGTTCGGCCTAAAATCGCCAATGGAGATAGACGCACTCGCTTCCAATCGGTTGTCGTATTTACACCAGGCAGATCCGCCAATTGTTCTGAAACTCGGGCAAACTCTTCCGGTGTAACATTCTCACCTTTAATAATTTGAGGTGATAAATTATAACCTGTCATCATTTCTCGGTAAATTGCCAGAACTTCCAGGTCAAAATCGGAAAGCTCTTCCAATTCTTTATCTGTAATACGATCCCGGATTCGTCGATCATATTCTTTATTGATTTCCTTCGTTTCTAGCTCTTCATTTTCAAGTTGGAATTTCGTCATTTCCTTTGTTGTAACTTTTTCTTTTGCTTTTTCCGGATTCCGCAAAATCCAGAAATCTAATTTATCTCGATGCGTTACTTTTTCTGTCGGCTGCTCGATGATATGTGCAAGTTTTTCTGCAATTTCAAGCATCTCAGCGGATTTTGTCGTTTGCATTTTTGTATACGTAATCGCATTTTCTGGCTGATTATCAACTAAAATACGACCATAGCGGTCAAAAATACGGCCACGGGGTACACTTGTATTCACCCGTACTTCCTCTGTACGCTCTAATGCGCGGACATAATCTTCACCTTTTACAATTTGTATATATCCTAGACGAAAAATTAGTAATGAGAACAAAACAAATATTGAAAAGAAAAGGACATTCATCCGAAAAGTTAAACTTGCCCGTTGCTTTGCCTTCGGATTTTGCTGACGATTTTGCGTAATTTTGCGCAAAGAACACTTCCCCTTCCTTACTTTATGTAGCGTGTACATGAGTGTATAGTCATAGCTTTTAGTATAACACTGAAAACTCTTCGAAAAAAGAGTTCAGATTTTAATTATTCATCTTTTAGACGGCTGTGCTTTTATAAAGTTTCATAAAAAAAGAAGCTTCACGAAAATTAATGTGGAGCTTCGGCATTTAATTAAGTATTTCTTACAACAAGGACGTCACAGCGGGCATTTCTTAAAATCCCTTCCGATACGGAACCTAGGAAAAAACGGGCTAATTCCCCTTTTCCCGTTACACCGCAAATAATTAAATCAATTTCTTCCTGCTGAGGGATATCTCGTGCGATAACGTGCTTAGGTGTCCCGTACTCTATAATTTTTTTGATATTTGTAAACCCTGACTGTTGCGCTTTTTTCTCGAATGAATCTAAAAGATCCTTCTTATTATTCGTAAATTTTTCCGCCATATCAAAGTTATAGCCTTCTGAAAATGCAAAGGAACGAGTGTCGATTACATGAACAATATACAGCTTACTTCCGACATTATTGAGTGCAACTTGCACAGCTCTTCTAAAAGCAATCAGCGACTCATTCGTTTCATCCACGGCAACTAGTATATTTTTGTACGTCATGCTCATTTATTCCTCACCTCTTTATACTTTATTCACAAGTAGCTTAGTTTAGGTGTACTTACGACTATATGGGGAAGAATTAAATATGCAAAAAAGACTCTGCAACCGAAGTTACAGAGCCTTTTAGAAAATATATGCTTAATAAGCTGTCCAACCAGCATCCGCTGTAATAATTTGACCGTTGATGAAGCTTGAATCTTCCGAACCTAAAAATACTGCCAATTTCGCGATTTCATCCGGATTTCCGACACGTGGAATTAATGCAGAACCTTTTTGCTGTTGGCCGGCACCGTATTGGCTGACATTTTGCATCGACTGTTGGATATTTGTCATAACAGCACCTGGTGCGATTCCGTTTACACGAATACCGGATTGAGAGAACATAAATGCGGTATTTTTTGTTAGACCAACAACTGCATGTTTCGAAGCAGTGTATGCTGCACCTGCACGACCACCATTTAAACCGCCTGCTGAAATATTATTTACAATAACACCATGACCTTGTTTTAAGAACATATCTGTCGCAATACGCATTGACTTCATAACTGAAGTAGTATTAACAGCGAAAATCATATCCCATCGTGCATCAGTAATTTCGTTTACAGGCTCAAATCCGTCCATGATGCCTGCATTGTTTACTAAAATATCTAACTGACCGTAATTTTCAATAGTAGCATCAAATAATTTTTGCAAGTCTTCATCTTTCACTACGTTTGTTGCGATTGCAAAAGCTGTACCACCGTTTGCAGTAATTTCATCCGCAACTGTTTTTGCTCCTTCTTCATTTAAATCCGAAACAACTACTTTTGCTCCCTCTTTTGCATAAGCTTCTGCGATAGCTTTCCCCATACCTGAAGCGGCACCTGTTACGATTGCTACTTTATCCTGTAATTTCATTATAAATCTCTCCTTTGGTATTAGAAGTTATTGTACATCTGTTCAATAAAAATTATAATTGAAAGCAAAATAATGTACAAACAACAGCTATTTGGAATTCCGTACATTATCCAACACTTTTCATTAATCTGTTCATTAAAGGAGAAATTTTTATGGACTTACGTGTAAAGAAGACACATGACAGCCTGCAAAGAGCGCTTCTTATTTTATTGAATCAGAAATCTTTAGAGAACATTACGGTAGCAGAAATTTGCCGCATTGCAGAAATTAATCGGGGAACATTTTATTTGCACTATAAAAATGTCCACGGAGTATTTGAGCGATATTTCAATGACATCGTGAAAGATTTAAAGTTTTCGTACGATTTCCCATACGATGTGACAAAAGATAATTTATCCATGCTTACGCCTGAAATGATTCAAATTTTTCACCATGTCAAAAAGCATGAAGCCTTTTACCGTATTGTTTTCGATGAAAAAACGCCGATGCTTTATTATCATAAATTATTAGATACAATCCGCTCCTTTATATTGGATTCACATTTGGAAGATATCGAACATATATCCGACCAGCAGCTTGAATATTTGGCAAGCTATACAGCGAACTCGATTATGGGTATTCTTATTCAGTGGCATAAAGAAGATTATGTGCTTGCGCCTGAGACATTAAACAAATATATTTTTGAATTTTATCGCTTAAACGAAACTTTGAAAAAGAATATTTAATTTATGACATAAGGGGTGGTTATAACCCAAAAAGCTATTTTTCCCTTAGAGAAAAATAGCTTTTTTTGCTGAGCGTTAAAAATTGATTTCCATTCCTGGACGCTTTCCGCGGGCGTGGCCTGAGCCTGTAGTCTCAGGCGTCACGCTATTCCCGCTGGAGTCGCCCTCCATTCCAATCAATTTTACAAAATACCCGTTTCTAAGAAGACTTTTATTCTTATCCACCGGTATTTTTGTTTGTGATATAACCTATTATTTTATCTCTGTACTTCACTTTCATAGGTCGCAATCCACTGATCTACCGTTATTTTTTTGCTCAGTTCCCCTATCAGGTCATATGGTATATGTTTTGTCGAGGTCCAGCGAATACAGCTTTTCCCCATATTCAGCTTTGTTGGCACTGCTTCGGCATAGGCTTTCTGAAACCACTCGAGAAGTTCAGGATCACTGTAAATGCCCATATGATAAAGCCCAATATGGCGCTTTTGTGGAGCAAGCGCCAAAAACGGTAATGGTGTGTTCGGTGTTACATGATACCCTTTTGAATAGGTTGTTAATGGTACATTATATACGACCATATTCCGGTCAATTGACTTTTCAAACCCTGGCGGCAAGTTTTCATCAATTGTCTCCATTAATTTTACATAAGCACCGTGCCACTTCTCATCAATTTGCGCGACAAATTCATCAATCATCCACTGCACCCCAATTCTGTATATTAGTTTGAGCGTAGCAGAAAACTGTAAAAAAATACATAAAAAACGCATGGACTAATAAGTAATAATCGATCCAAGTATTTAAAAGCTTATTATCTGAGCAGATTAAGAATGTTTGTGTGTTTTCAATTTTCTGGTAATATATTTTTAACCGAAATTATTAGGAATGGGGATGAATGAAAATCGATTATTTTATAGGAATTGTCCCACCAGAAGAGTATTTAGTACGAATTGTTAAATTTCAAAGTAAATGGTTTAAGCATTCAGTAGTAGAACCTCACATAACTTTGAAAGCACAAGGAGGACTAACTCCAGATAAAAAATGGATAAATAAAGTACAAAAAATATGTAATAATTTCAAACCTTTTCAAGTGTTATTAGATAAGCCAAAGTACTTTGGAGATAACATTTTATATTTGAGCGTTATCTCAAATAATTTGCACAAACTGCATCAAGAAATAATAGGAGAAATTTCACCTTCAGAAGAACAAATAAAACAGTATTTCGAACTCGATGCCTTTGTACCTCACTTAACTTTGGGAAAAATACAATACGATGGGGGCATTTCTGATGACCTCTCAAAAATAGAATTTATAGAAATGGAGAATTTAGCTGAAAAAGAATTAGCACCATATCCTGACTTTGAAGTGAATTTTATTAGAGTTTATAAAAGAAATATTGAAAAACAAAGATATGAAAAATATCTGGATATATCTTTAACCAATTGACCTCTTTAAAATGAGGTCTTTTTATGTACTTCTTAGCACTTCTTCCCCTTATCTCCTGAGAATAGAATAAGGAAGAGACAATAATTGTTTTCACGCAACTAAGCCCTGCCCTCGACAATCCACTACCAATCCCTTGCTACACAAAGGCTTCAAACATATTTTCGGGAACCTCATCTGAACCAATATCTTCTCCGATTACGAATAAAATTATAGATTTTAACCCGAAATAGAACTTGGTTGTAGAGCTAAGTCGTTTTCAGTATGGATAGGTTTTTAGCAGTTAAAGCTTCCTACAACTAAATTTAACACATACAAAAAGAACCACACTGCGCACAGAACATTGTACAAGTGTGGTCCTCTATGTTCTTCAATTCTAACCTCTTACCCTTACTCTGGATACCAACTTAATAAAAGTAGGAACCAACTTTAAAATAGAGGGAAAGAGATTAATGCATGAAGATATTAATTATTTTGCAGCTTGGAACTTAGCTTCTACTACGTCCCAGAAGTGCTCCTGTCGCTTCGCTTTCGTCGCAAACTGGGTGTCCGTTTAGAAAATAGTTAATTCTTCGCGCTATTATTTAGCTGCTTGGAATTTAGCTTCTACTACGTCCCAGTTCACTACGTTCCAGAATGCACCGATGTAGTCTGGACGACGGTTTTGGTAGTTTAAGTAGTATGCGTGCTCCCAAACGTCTAAGCCTAGGATTGGAGTTTTGCCTTCCATTACTGGAGAGTCTTGGTTTGGAGTTGAAGTAACAGCTACACCGTCACCATCAACGATTAACCATGCCCAACCTGAACCGAAACGAGTTGTTGCAGCTTTTGCGAACTCTTCTTTGAAAGCGTCAAATGAACCGAATTTCGCATCGATTGCAGCAGCTACTTCACCTACTGGAGTGTTAGAACCGCCTGGAGCGATTAATTCCCAGAATAATGTGTGGTTAGCATGTCCGCCACCGTTGTTACGTACAGCAGTTTGTTTGTCAGCTGGTAAAGCATCGATGTTAGAGATTAACTCGTTGATGTCTTTGTCAGCGTATTCAGTACCTTCTACTGCTGCGTTTAAGTTTGTTACGTAAGTATTGTGGTGTTTAGTGTGGTGAATTTCCATTGTTTTTGCATCGATATGTGGTTCCAATGCGTCGTAAGCGTAAGTTAATTCTGGTAATTTGAATGCCATGATAATATTCCTCCCTGGAACAAGTAATTAATGTTGATTACAATACTAGGTTATCAAAAAATGATTCCTCATTCAATGAAAAAAACAGTAATATTTGCATTTCAGTCTTTTGACGGAAAGGCTGCGGATTACTTGTCTTACCTGTTGTTTGTAATCTTTCCTTTACTAGTGTAAGCGATACCTATTTGATTTTACAAATATTTGCTCTTCATCATTTTAATCTGCTTCCATTCTTACAAAATTAAATGGCAATAAAAAACAAGACAATCATAACTACTTGAATAATCCCTTTTGTTACGACCGATGTTAAAAATCCTACAACTGAACCAACACCGACTTTAATTGCCTGCTTTAAATTGCTTCGTGTCACAATTAATTCACCAATGATTGCACCGATAAACGGCCCTGCAATAATACCCGCAAACGGTATAACAAATGGACCGATCAATAAACCGATCGTGCTTCCCCACATCCCCGCTTTTGATCCTCCGAATTTTTTTACTCCGATCAGATTCGAGATCGTATCTGCCGCAAATAACAGTGCAACAAATAATAGTTCAATTACCCAGAACCACCACGGCAATTCGGTAAAACTATAAAACAGCCCATAAACGATAAACCCGCCAAGTAAAAATAAGACGGATGGGATAATCGGATATACTAAACCGATAAACGCGATAATAAACAGCGCAATAATAAGTGTCCATGCAATAATATCCACTTATTTCACATCCTTTCTAATCATCTTCCTATTATGTTTTCACAAATTATACGTAATGTACGAGGAAAAGATTCAAATTAATTTTCCGAGTTCAAATCAAAATTTATTCATGTTACACTACTTTGTAAAGGAGCATTCGATTATTATGAAAATTTCACATATGCAGTTATTTATACATAGTTTAACGAGCCCTAAAAAGCTGGGTGCATACCGAATTCTATCAATCGGAAAAGTGATGCAGTATGCCTTTTTAATGATTACCCTTATTACTGCTTTTTCATTCGGCCAATTTATTAATGCCGGGACAGCCGAGATTTTCGGTTATTCGGAAATTGAGGATTATGCACAAAATATTCAGTGGATTGTTTATCCGATTGCCATTGTATTTTTATTCGTACTGAATACGTCGATCTATTTTATTAAAGTAAGTTTGTATGCACTAGCAGGCCAATTTTTCATTAAGCCGATGAGACGCCGCGGCGAATACCGTCAAGTATGGCGAACAGCTGTTTTTGCAAGTACATGGGGAACATTATTGACGATTTTCGGAAATCTGTTTCTGATCTCACAAACTATTATCACACTTAGTAGTATTTTTATTACAATGTTCTTTATAATCGTTGCCTTAACAAAATATCCCGTACAAAAATAATAAATTCTCCTTCTGAATCATATAGTTTAACAATCTATTAACGAGTTAAATTGTAGAGAAAAGGAGGATTTTTTTTGCGGTTTTTAATAGCTTCCATTGTTCTTTTGCTGTTTGCATTTGTCATTAAAGTAGATTTACAGGAAGGTACGCTCCCATTAGCATCCTTTTATGCTGCTCCACAATCATGTGAGGAAGGTGAACAAGGAAGCTATGTTGTCGTAAAAATCCAACAGGACGATACAATTTACAGCCTATTTTCAGCAACTCCCTCGCCTATTAAAACCACTTTCCCTGAAAGACTTGCACAATTTTACCAACTTAATCCGCATTTAAATTTACAGCCACTTGTACCAGGAGATACTGTCCTAATCCCAATCATCTCGAACGTGACGGAAAATTGTCTAAATTGAGTTCATAATGTTTCTTCCTTGTTCTTCTTTTCATACACTGATAAAATAAGGAACAGTGACGGCTTACATATCGTTATATCTATTGGAGATGTAACACATTAAAAGCCTGAAAAGGAGAGAATTTTTCATGAGTGAAATCGTTCACCGTACGAAAACACGTCCTGTGCGTGTCGGTAACTTAACAATTGGTGGTAATAACGAAGTCGTAATCCAAAGTATGTGTACGACGAAAACACATGATGTAGAAGCAACTGTTGCCGAAATTAAACGTTTAGAAGAGGCAGGTTGTCAGATCGTACGTATTGCAGTACCGGATGAGCGAGCTGCAAATGCAATACCTGAAATAAAAAAACAAATTAATATCCCATTAGTAGCGGATATTCATTTTGATTACAAATTAGCATTAAAAGCCATTGAAGGTGGCATCGATAAAGTACGTATCAACCCGGGTAACATCGGGCGCCGCGAAAAAGTAGAGGCAGTTGTAAATGCTGCCAAAGCAAAAGGTATACCAATCCGAATCGGTGTTAACGCCGGTTCTTTAGAGCGTCATATCCTCGAAAAATACGGTTACCCTACTGCAGATGGAATGGTAGAATCTGCATTGCACCACATTAAAATTTTAGAAGACTTGGATTTCCATGACATTATCGTTTCGATGAAAGCATCAGACGTAAACTTGGCAATTGAAGCATACGAAAAAGCATCAAAAGCATTCAATTATCCACTGCATTTAGGTATTACAGAATCAGGTACATTATTTGCCGGTACTGTTAAATCTGCTGCCGGTTTAGGTGCGATTTTATCTAAAGGTATCGGGAATACTTTACGTATTTCATTATCTGCAGATCCAGTGGAAGAAATTAAAGTAGCACGTGAATTATTAAAATCATTCGGCTTGGCATCAAATATGGCGACATTAATTTCTTGTCCGACTTGCGGCCGTATCGAAATCGATTTAATTTCAATTGCCAACGAAGTAGAAGAATATATTTCAAAACTGAATGTTCCGTTAAAAGTAGCTGTTTTAGGCTGTGCGGTAAACGGTCCTGGTGAAGCACGTGAAGCGGATATCGGTATTGCCGGTGCTCGTGGCGAAGGGCTTTTATTCATGAAAGGTAAAACAGTTCGTAAAGTTCCGGAAGAAACAATGGTGGAAGAACTGAAAAAAGAAATCGATAAATTAGCTGCTGAAATGGTGGCAAAGCGTGAAGCAGAAGCTAATGCAACTGTGTAAAGAAATGAGGTAATGGAAATGACAAACTTAAAACATCGGTTCGGCATTGATATTGACGGGACAGTGACATGTCCTGCCACATTGATTCCACATATTAATAAACAGTACAATATTAATATGACGCTACAAGATGTAACGGAATATGATTTTTTAAGTGGCTTTCCGCACCCTGTAGACCGCGCGCAGTTTCAGGCCTGGTTTAAAGAAAACGAGCCACGAATGTATGAAGTGAGTGAGCTTGCTGCAGATGCGCACCGCATTTTAACAGCCTGGCAAAACCAGTATGAGCTTTATTATATTTCTGCACGTGGAGAAAATGTTTTCGACATTACGAAAAACTGGTTTGATCAATTTAAAGTTCCTTACGACCATATCGAATGTATCGGCAGTCATAACAAAATTGCCATCGCAAAAAAGCATGCAGTAGAAGCTTTTTTCGAAGACAAACATGATAATGCAGTGGAAATTGCCGAAGAGCTTAAAATCCCTGTCATTTTATTTGATACACCGTACAATCAAATGGCTGTACCGAATAATGTCATTCGCGTTAATAATTGGGTAGAAGCTAACGAATGGATCCTTAAAAACTTTTAATTGAACGTAACCAATTTCATGTAACTAAAAGGGTCAACTCAGAGTAATCTTGCTGAGTTGACCCTTTTTTTATTTTTGGATTAAAAAATACTGCCGTACTCCGTAATCGTTGTCGCCAAGTCTTCACGGTAATGGTCATGCTGCAAGTTCAGGCTATTCACATTGACCTCGTTTCCGCCTAGCGAGGAATGGATATACTCATCATTCCCAATATACATCGCTACATGGCCTGGGAAGAAAATCAGATCTCCCGGCTTTAAGTTGTCGCCTTCTATTTTCCTTAACGGGAAACCTTCCTCTATTTTCGCATCACGGTAAATAAAAGCACCGTTCAGCATATACGCCATTGATACAAGACCTGAACAGTCAATGCCTAAAGGCGTTTTTCCGCCCCATCGGTATGGTGTTCCCATATAGCGAAAAGCAGTTTCCACGACTTGTTTGCGAAAAGCTACTTCATTTGTCGTATATACTTTAATACGATCCTGAATCCAGGCTGAGCGTACATACCCTTCTTCTCCTGTAACAAGCTGTACTTTTGCCCAAGTTGGATCAAGCCCTGCTTCCAGAACAACTTTAATAAAAGCGCCTCGTGTCAATGTCAGGATGTTTTCACTTTGTATTTTTGGTGCTTTAAGGACATCGGCAAAGTTCTGTATAACGACATCATTCGCTTCATATACCCAGTTTACAGTTGGTTCAGTTCCAACGTACAAGTTGGATTTTAGCGTATAGCCTTCGTAACGGTAAAACGTTCGTATTTTGACCCAGTTTTCATCAATTTCTTCCTGTACTTCGACCGGCATCCCGTACAACGCCTCATCGATTAACTCGGAATGTCGGTCAGGTGCTGCATGTAAACTTGCAATCTTCATTTTCACAACGGCATTCAATCGATTCCCTCCTCCTTTTTTGTAAAATGATCATAGACGATTTTAGAAATAGTACCAATCAATTGTCTCGCCTTTTCATTGTCGGTCACTTCTGTAATGAAAACTCCGATAAAATAATCGCGTTCTTTTGTAAAAATAATTCCAGTGTCATGGTCGACCGTATCGAGACCGCCTGTTTTATGTGCCATTTTTACATCATCTACGATATAGCGTTTGAGTGATTCGTGACTGCGCTGCCTGCTTAAAATATCGAGTGCTATCGCATTCCACTCTTTTGTAAGTAGCGTACCTCTATATATTTGCCGGAAAAGGTGCTGCATATCCTCCGCTGTTGTTTCATTATCAAAGCCGAGCTTTTGACGTTCAAAATCCATCATCTTCCGCTGGACCCGGGTATTATGTAAGCCGATTTCTTTAAAATAGTTATTGAATGCATCCATGCCTAAAAGATCAATACATACGTTTGTTGCTGTATTGTCACTCGTAATTGTCATCCAAAGTAACAGCTCGTGCAGTGTAGCTCGAATTTGCCTCTGCTCAGTTATAACACTGAACTCGACCATGTTTTCCGGGACAATTTCGTAAATATGATTTAAATTGCTGTTCGTTTTCTGTAAATGAGCCAAAATAGTAATGAGAATCGGTACTTTGATAATACTTGCACTGCTGAAAATTTCTTCGCCCCGATTTTTCCATACGATCTCGTTAGTATTGTAATCTTCGACAATGACATGCACTTTATATGGGCACTGTGCAATAATGCGATCAAGTTGTTTATGCATCAAATTAACCTACAACCCGAATTGATTTATTCGTCGCGTCAATTGTTACGGTTTTACCAAGCGGCAATGACATCGTCGGCAGCACATGACCACATGTTACATCTTTTAATATTGGAATATTCAAAGGCACTAAAATTTCTTCAAATACCGTATCCAAACTTAAATTATTTTCTGCGTTATTTACATCCATTGGCCCACAATCGGTCCAAGCACCCAGCACAATACCCGACAGCTGCTGAAGTTTCCCCGACAATGACAGCTGTGTCAGCATCCGGTCGATCCGCTGCACATTTTCATCGATGTCTTCCAAAAATAGAATTTTGCCTGTCATATCAATCTCGTAAGGTGTCCCTAGAGATGCGGCAACAAGTGTTAAATTACCTCCAGTTAGTTCCCCTGTAGCAGTACCGGGAACAACCGTGTTCATATTCTGGCCTTTCGCATTTTCCAGGAAATAATCACTCCATCCGGTATTTTTCACACTGTTGATGAAATACTCCCACGTATAGTCATCCATTTCAGGTCGAATAAATTCCGTTGACGGCATCGGTGTATGGTACGTTACAAAGCCGCATTGCTGATTGAATACAATATGCAGTGCAGTAACATCACTATAGCCTGCAAATACTTTCGGGTTTTCTTTAATCATTTTCAGATCAAGCATCGGTATAATCCGTGTCGCTCCATAGCCTCCGCGAATGCAAAAAATACCGTCAATTTCAGGATTTCGGAACATGTCATTCAATTCTTTTGCACGCAACTCATCACTGCCTCCAAAATAGCCGTGTCGCGCTCTGCACGTTTCCCCTACAACTACATGGAAACCCAGCTTCTCCACTGCCTGGATCGCTCGTTCGATACGATGTTCCGGTGTTGCTCCGGATGCGCTGATTAATGCTACAGTATCGCCTTTTTTAAGTGACTTCGGAATTATCCTTGCCATCGTCTACACTCCACTTCCGGCAAGCACCGCCCGATACTGTGCCTGCTCTTCTTGATTGGCCAATACGAAATGTCCTTCTTCAATTTCAACAAATTCAGGTGGATCCATCTCATATTGATGGACAGTCGGATCATACACTTGCAGCTTTTTTCTGCGCTCTTTTAACGGATTCGGTTCTGGAACGGCTGCCAGTAATGCTTTCGTGTAAGGATGCAGCGGATTGTTGAACAGCTTTTCTGTTTCACCCAATTCAACGATTTTCCCCTTATAAATGACCGCCGTCCGATCAGTAATAAAGCGGACAATCGACAGGTCATGGGCAATGAATAAATACGTTAATTCACGATGTTCCTGTAAGCTGGATAATAAGTTCAGTACTTGAGCACGAATCGAAACGTCCAGTGCAGAGATCGGTTCATCCGCTACGATAAATTCCGGTTCCATGACAAGTGCTCTGGCAATGCCGATACGTTGACGCTGCCCGCCTGAAAACTCATGCGGGAAACGTGAAGCAAATTCCGGCAACAGTCCGACTTCCAGTAATGCTTTTTTTACTTTATCGATCCGCTCCTGTTCATTGCTGTACCGTTTATTGTTGATCAGGCCTTCCGAAACAATATAGTCAACCTTTGCCCGTTCATTTAAAGATGCGCCCGGGTCCTGGAAAATCATTTGAATCTTTTGGGTAATTTCACGGTCCCATGCGCTGGAAATACGGCCATTAATCGGCTTTCCGTGGAATAGAATTTCTCCGTTTGTTATCGGGTTAATGCGCATAATCGCACGGCCGATCGTCGTTTTTCCCGAACCGGATTCCCCTACAAGCCCGAATGTTTCACCTTTATATATATCGAAGCTCACGTTATCTACCGCTTTGAACTGTTTTTTACCTTGCCCGAAAACGATATCAATATTTTTCACTTCAATCAGCTTTTCTTTATTAGTCATTTGCATATTGTCTCCCTTCTGCGAAAAAGGCTTGCAACACTTCAGGAGGCTCTACTTTTGGTGCCTTTGGATCAAGCAGCCACGTGCGTGCATAATGGGTATCGGTCACTTTGAAAAAAGGCGGACGTTCAACAAAGTCGATTTTGAGTGCATATTGATTCCTAGGTGCAAACGCATCCCCTTTTATTTCTTTAAATAAATTTGGTGGTGTTCCTTTAATCGAATATAATTCTTCCCCTTTATTTCCTAATTGAGGGAGTGACGAAATTAAAGCCCATGTATACGGATGTTTCGCGTCGAAAAACACTTCCTCAGTTTGTCCAACTTCAATAATATCCCCTGCATACATAACTGCTATTCTGTCCGCGACTTTTGCAACGACACCTAAATCATGCGTAATATATATCGTCGTCAGCAAATACTTCTCCTGCAAATTTGTCAACAGCTGCAAAATTTGTGCCTGTATCGTTACATCCAATGCTGTTGTCGGCTCATCACATATGAGGATTTGCGGGTTGCAGGCAACAGCAATCGCGATAACGATTCGCTGACGCATCCCGCCGGAAAATTCATGCGGGTATTGCTTATAGCGGCGCGCAACATCATGAATTCCAACATCACGCAGCAGCTGTAATGTTTTTTCATATGCTTCGTTCCCTTTTAATCCTTGGTGCAGCACGACACTTTCTTCGATCTGTTTTCCGATTGTTTTCAGTGGATTCAGCGATGTCATCGGGTCTTGTGTAACCATGGCAATTTTTTTGCCGCGAACTTTCAGCCAATCCGCCTCTGTTTTAAATTTCGATAAATCATGACCATCAAAGTGGATTTGTCCATCCGCTATATAGCCGTTTTTATCAAGCAGACCCATGATCGATTTTACTAGCACCGACTTCCCTGAACCTGATTCCCCTACGATTGCAAGGCTTTCCCCTTTATATAAATCGAGCGAAATATCACGGATAGCCGTCAATGTTTGTCCACGCAGTTTAAATTTTATGACTAGATTTTCGATGGATAATATTTTTTCCTGTTCCATATAACGCCCTCCTCTTTAAACATGATTTTTCGGATCTGCCGCATCTGCAAATGCATTCCCGATAATATAAAAGGCAATCGTAATGACACTCAGCACGATACTTGGGAAAATAAGCTGATAACGTAAATCCGGTGACATCATCAGTACCCGTCCTTCATTGATCAAGTTTCCTAATGATGGCTCACTAACCGGCAATCCGAGGCCGATATATGTTAAAAATACTTCCGCACCAATTGCAGCCGGCACTGCTAAACTCATTCGCAGCATAATAACCGAAATTAAATATGGGAGCAGGTTTTTCAAGATGATTTTATAGCCAGGTGTTCCTAATGTTTTGGATGCCAGATTATACTCACGGTCGCGCAGTATGACGATCTGATTTCGCAGGAAGCGCGCCATTTCAACCCAGCCTGTTATACACATGGCGATAATGATTGTCGATATGCCAGGTCGTAAAATATACGCCATTAAAATCAACACAATCGTTGTCGGAATATTATCCACGATATTGTACAGTTGGGTGATCGGTGCCTCGAGTTTTCGCGAATAGCCCCATAAAGCCCCTACTGTAAAGCCGATGAGCACTTCGATAATCGCTACAGCAAAACCGATAAATAAAGAAGTTCTTGTTCCTTCCCAAATTCGGGACCATAAATCCTGACCGATGGAGTTTGTCCCAAAAATATATTCATCATTTGGAGCAACATTCCGGTCCTGCATTCCTGTGTCCGGATTTAAATAAATTTGAGTCGGTGATTTCTGTTCTGGTAAATAAGGTTGGACGAATGTAAATGCAATCAATACGATGACAAAGACAAGTAAAAATACAGCAATTTTATTTTTACTAAAGGAGCGGAAGGTCGAACGCCAATAAGAGTAATTGGAATAAGCTGTTTCTTCCGCTTTTGCATCATCGACAGCGGCAAAATCAAACATTTGATCATGCAGCTGTTCTGTTGATTTTTCCGAAATATTCTGAATCTCTTTCGTGAAAATTCCCATTAGCGTACACTGTCCCCTTTCCCTAGTTTAATTCGAGGGTCAACAATTGCCATCAGTAAGTCCCCTAAAATTAACCCAATAATCCCTAGTGAAGAAAATACAAGCACTAAACCTTGTACGACATTGTTATCCTGGCGCTGGATCGCGTCTACGAGCAATCCGCCCATACCTGGAATTGAAAATAATGATTCAATGTAAATCGAACCGGTGATCGTAAATAAAATTGTTGCCGGTAAATATTGCGCCATTGGTATGAAGGCATTTCTCATCACATGGCGGAACATAATCGTACGCTCTGTCACACCTTTTGCACGTGCAAGCTTAATATAATCCTTGTTCAGCTCATCTACCATATAGCGTCGCATCCACATTGCATAAGAAGCAATCGGACCAAGTGCCAAACAGATTAACGGTAAAATAAAACTCCGTGGATTGTATTCATCAAACAGCATCGGCAAGTTAAACCATTCCGAAATATACATCTGAATCATAAGGAAATACACCATCGCCGGTACTGCTACTACAATAACGATATAACCTGTACCGAGCCTGTCGAGCCAGCGTCCTTTAAACTGGGCCATTAAAATGCCCAACGGAACACCAACTAGTAATGAGAGCGCTACAGCCCCTAATCCGAACAATATAGAATACATCATTTTATCTTGAATAATGTCAAGTACTGGTACATCTGTACGGTATGTAATCGATTTTCCTAAGTCGCCTTGAATAAGGTCAACGTAGAAGTTTTTTAGTTGGACTAACAACGGATCCCGTAAGCCAAGATTTGTTAAATAGATTTCCTGTTGTTCTGGCGACATCTTTTCTGCTGCCGCGCCTAAATAGCCTTCATCAGGCATTAATCGTAACAGGGAGAAAACTATTGTAATGATGATAAATAACGTCAATATGGATTGCGCGATTCGTTTCGCAATATACTTTAACAAACACGTTCCCTCCTCAGTAATTCCTCGGCGTAATGCTTCCGGTTTTTGTTTGTCGCTTGCGCCAATTACTCTTTTAATGAATCCGTAACATCGCCCGAATGAAGTATATAAAAGCAGAAAGGAGATGCAGAAACATCCTGTCATCTCCTAATCTACCTCCATTTAAAATGCCTACGTATTAATTAGAAGTGTTTGCTAATGCTTCCGCACGTTCTTTTTCCCATGCTTCTTTAGCAGACTTGAATTCTTCATTACTCATTGGCTTTTCTAGGATAGACTGACCTTTAAACTTCTCGGATGTAACACCAAATGGCGAATATTGTGATTCAAATGGATTTAATTTTGAAGCAGTATAACCACCGCCGCCTACAGCGTACGGAATAACAAATGCTTCCTCAATTAAAAATGCCTCTGCCTTTGCAAATAGCTCATAACGTACTGCCGGATCTACTTCTGCTTTTGCAGCTTCGACTAGCTTGTTATATTCACTGTTATAACCTTCTGCCATTTCCGGCTTATTATATGTTCCGCCTTCTGTAAATGGATCTGTATACGTTGACGGGTCAGCAAAGTCCGGACCCCAGTTTGCTTCAATCATTGAGAACTTACCAGGGCGACGTACTTCACTAAGGAATCCTGTCGCAGGACCTGCAAATAGTTCCACATCGATGTAATCAGCACCTAAAAGGTTTTCAAGCTGTTGTTCCACTACTTGTGAACGGTTTGCCCATTCAGGTGAACCTGAGTTGTAAGGTAATAATACCTTTACAGGGAATGTTGCTTTACCAGCTAATGCAGCCAATGCCACCTCTTTATGTTCAAGAGCTAAATCTTTGTTAAATGAATCTGTTTCTGTAATTGCTTTTAATGGCTCAAGCATTGTGTAATCTACACCTTCAACATCCACAAAGTTCTTCGGTGTAATTGTATTTGACAATAAATCTTGTGGATTGTAAGGCTCGATTGTTAACATTGCAGATACACGGTCAAGTGCATGATAAAGCGATTTACGGAAATCTTTATTGTTTACTGCCACTTTCCAGTTTTCAGGCTCATACTCTGCATCATATTGTGGATCAAAGTTTAATGCATAGAAGTATGTGTAGAAGTTATTTGTGTTTTGGCGTACTAAATCTTTTTTGTCGTCACTGTTTAACCATTCATCTAAAATGGATGTCGGAATTAATGCCCCATCAATCTCGTCCCGTAAGAATAGTTCAGGTGCAACTGTTGCTGCTTCTTTATTGTACTTGTAGCGGATACGATCGATTTTCACTGTTTCTTTATCCCAGTAAGCGTCGTTTTTCACAAGTACACGCTCATTCTGAGGTTCGAATTTATCTAAAATATATGCGCCATTATATAAAATATTCTCACGAGTCGTTCCGAACGCATCGCCTTTTTCAGCTAAGAATTCCCCGTTTACCGGGAAGAAACATACATAATTCAGCATCGATAAAAAGTATGGTGTTGGAGCTTCCAATGTATATTCAAGCGTTGTTTCATCAATTGCTTTAATACCTACTTGCGAGAAATCCGTTACTTCGCCGTTGTAGAAGGCATCACCGTTTTTCACGACTGTTGCAATCCACGCTGTTGAAGATTCGTTTTTCGCATCAAGCACATAATTTAAACCGTCTACAAAATCCTGTGCTACAACATTTCCCACATCTTTACCTTCATGGTCTACCCACTTTACATCATCACGAAGTTTGAATGTCCATACAGTTGCATCTTCATTGGATTCCCAGCTTTCTGCTAATCCAGGCTTAACAACTCCGTATTGGTCATATTCTATTAATCCTTCTACTAAATTCGCTGATAATGCAAATTCATTTGTTTCTGCTGTTTTTAAATAGTTCAGCGTTTTAATTTCACCGGAATACACTGTTCGATATTCTGATGTTTCACCAGAATCCGATGAATCACCACAAGCTGCTAGTACGAGTACAAACATACAAAGTAATGCTAACAAAGATTTTTTCAAAGTCATTTCCCCCATTTCTCTTTTCTATTTGGCTAAGTAAGCCTCTATTAATAACCCGATACCGGGAGCATCGGTCATCTGAATATTCTCCCCTTCGAAAATCGGCCCCCCTTCAATTGGATCTTCACTGCACAAACTTGGTCCATCTAAATCGACCATTGTGATATTTTTGCTGGCTGATGCAAAATGAGCAGCTGCACTGACACTAATTTTTGTTTCAAGCATACAGCCAATCATACAAGCGACACCATTTGCCTCTGCAATGTGGTTAATTTGTTGTGCTTTTGAAATACCCCCTGTTTTCATCAGCTTAATATTTATTAAATCCGCGGCCCGCTTTTCAATGACCTCGATCGCTTGCTTTGGAGAAAATACACTTTCATCCGCCAAAATATTTGTATACGTATTGCTTGTGACATATTGCATGCCCTTCACATCACTGTAATGTACAGGCTGTTCAACGAGCTCGATATCCGCGCCTTTATCTTCGAGCTGTCCAATGATTTTTACAGCTTCCTTTGCTGTCCATCCTTGGTTGGCATCAACTCTTAACGTAATATCAGGTCCTACTGCTTTTCGAATTGCTACAACCCGTTCAACATCTTCCACCAGATTTTTCCCGACTTTAACTTTTAAAATGGAAAAGCCCCGTTTAACAGCCGCTAAACTGTCTTTCACCATTTCATCCGTTGCATTCACACTAATCGTGATGTCCGTTGTAATGTTCTTTCGGTAGCCCCCTAGCAATTTATAAAGGGGAGCATTGTATTGTTTCGCCCATAAATCATAAAGCGCAATTTCGACCGCCGCTTTTGCACTTGTATTCTGGTACAAACATGCATCGACCTTTTGACAAAGCAGTGCAATTTCATCAATTTCAATTCCGATAATCGATGGTGCTATCACTTCTTCTATCGCATAGCGAATTGATGAAAGGGTCTCACCTGTAATGACATGTGTCGGCGCAGCTTCGCCAATGCCGATTAGCCCGTTGTCGGTATAAATAAAGACGGCGATATTTCGAATACTATGTACTGTTCGTAGTGCTGTTTTAAACGGGGTAATAAGAGGTGCCTCGACAAGCCCCACCTCAACCTTTAATATTTTCATAAATTCACCTGCTTTAAGTTAAAAATTGTAACAGTCTCAACACTTCAAAATAATCGGTCGTTTCGAACTGGACTGTATTATGCGGTTTAAATGTTGCGCCTGGATAAAAGGAATTCCGGTATGCTTTAATATGATCCTTATAAATAATCTCCACCGTAAAGTGTTTCGGCAATTCAATTTGAAGCTTTGTTCGCTCAATTTTCATTGCCTGTTCAACAAGATGTTTCGTCTGCTTTAACGTCGTTTGAGGACTTACATTAATTGTTGCATGACCGACTCCCTCTTTTGTCGCGAATGTGACGATTTGGTCATTATAGCGGGCGATATGTTCTGTCAAGGCCTGATCTCCGCTGACAAAAGCAACCGGTACATCATGGAGGGCTGCTGCATATGTATTTATTAAAAATTCACTAGCATATTCCCCGTTTATTTTGACATCCGCCAATAAGCTCAATGTATGTGCAAGCGGGTTCTTCTCACTGCCGCCCTCACTGTGATAGCCAATAAAAATTGCCCGGTCAAAACTGCTATCCAATCCTGCAACCATGCACATCGGCTCTTGTGTCCAGCCGCGAATGATCTTTACATTCTCCGGCAAGTTTTCAATAAGAATATTTCGGCCGGAATCATGTGCATCCTTCAGTAAAATTTCAGTAGCACCACCTGCAAATGCCCCTTCAATTGCGGCAAGTACTTCTTTTGTCATTTGTTTTTGAAACTGGGCGTAATCCGGGGAGTTCAGTTCGGTTTCACTCCATACCGTTGTGCCCGTTATCCCCTCGATGTCCGCACTTATATATACTTTCATTTGTTACGAATCTCCTTTCATTTTTATTTATTCATCAGTCTAGAATAACCTTTTCGAAGATTTAGATTTTTCAGTCTTTTATTTATAATCTATAAAATACCACACTTATTTCGATTGTGGAAGTTTTTTCTAATAGTTTTCTAAATAAAATAATTAAATTATAAAGCGCTAAAACCTTGATACATCGCATTATTTAAAAAAAGATTTAAAACATATTATCCCAATAGATATTATATTTTCATAAGAAAAAAGCCTTCTACATAGATGGTATGTAAAAGACTCAATAAACTTCCTAACGTAAAAATACATTATTCGACAAAATTATAACTTTGGACTGTATGATTATTTCTTCCCGTTGTAGTTTTAGCTTGCGATAAAGAATTCAGGATTGCCTCTTCTGTCGCTTCGGCAGCTGCCATAAATAACGTGTTCATGACGTCATGATCTTCTCTAATCTGTTGGCGACTTTCCAGTTCATCATCGAACTGATGTTGTACTGTACGAGCTGTTGTAAAACCGATGACAATATCGCCGCTCCCATGGGAATAATGGCTGCCTGTTCTCCCTAACCCTATGCCGCAACGTTTTATAACTCGTTTCAGCTGGCGGCTGCTTAATGGGGCATCTGTCGCCATTACAATAATAATAGAGCCGTCTGTAGGACTAATTGTCGATTCTCCGTTGGCACCCGTAACCTTATACCGTTCTGCCAAAAATTCGCTCGACTTTCCAAAGTTACTCAATACGAGGCATCCGACAGTATATTTTTGGCCAGTCTTATCTTCAACGATGCGCGAAGAGCTGCCAATTCCTCCTTTATAGCCGAAGCAAACCATACCTTTTCCTGCTCCGACAGCACCCTCTTCTATAACATCTGTTTTAGCTTGCTGTATAGCTTCAATTGCATGTTCAGGTGTAACCGGAAATTGTCGGATGGAGTTTAAATGGCTATCATTGCATTCTCCGACAACAATATTAACTGTACCAGTCGAAATTCCAATCTCTTCGTTCTGTTCAAGTAAATATTGGAGTGTCCCTTGTGATACGTTGGGTACCCCAAATGTATTAGTTAGCATTATCGGCGACTCGATTACCCCAAGTTCATCCACTTGAACGAGACCGGTTGTTTTACCGAAGCCGTTTAAAACATAGCTGGCTGCTGTTACCTTTTCCCGGAAAAGATTGCCTTGATGCGGTAAAATAGCCGTTACTCCGGTACAGGCAGCATCACCTGAATCATTTAACGGATAATCCAATGTCACATGCCCGACACTTACACCTTCAATATCAGTAATGCAGTTTTTATCCCCTGGAGGCAATTGTCCAATCGTTATACCCAATTCACGTACTTTCATTGTCTGTTCTCCTTCAGTCTTTTATGTAGATAGTTTTATCGTAAACAACTTTTTCCAAAAATAAAACAAAAAAAGACACGCCCTCCCACGAGGTCGCATCTTTTACATTAAATCGAAATAAATTTATGTTCTATTAATACTTTTACGAACGCAAATTATATTTCCAGAATTCCTCTTGTCCAACGATCAACAAAGCTTTCAAAAGTAATGCCATATTTGTTATACACTTCATGATAAACAAAGTAAATTCCAAGTTTGTCTAGCAATTCATCATTAATCCGCATTAAAAATCACTCACTTTCGATTATTTAGATGATGGACTTTTCAGCGCCAAGCGATTCGTATCTATTTCTAATCATACCCAGAGTTGCGAACGTTATTCATGAACAAACAATGCAAACATTTTCGGAAAAGAATTTCTTTATTCAACCGATTAACAAACAAACTGTTACAATTTTTTCACAATCTGTTTCAAAATCAGCGGGAAACTTTCATCACAATTTAGTAAGATGAATGGAAATGACAGCATTGGAGGGATTCTAATGAGGAAATTTTGTTTAGTTTTATTAACTGTAATTTTTTTGGCTGGATGTGGTGATACGGTTTCAGATTTAAAAAAGGCGGCAGCAGGTATTAATTCAAAGGCAAATGAAGCAGCTTCAGCTATTTCAATCGATGTCCATTCCATCCGAGCTACTGAAATTGAATTCGACAATCAAACTTTTACGGTTAACGACTTATTTAAGACTATATTACGCGATGTTCAATGGGATTATGACGACAGTGCTGAAACCCAGCAGTTGAAAATCACAGGGACTTGGCAAGATAACGGTTTATTCGCCCAGCATTCATTTTCTGCAAGCCTTAAAGAACGGTTAAAAGAAAATGGCGAAGTTGAAGTAATCCTTTCATTTAACAATGGCACAATAGATGAAACCAAAACAAAAGCATCCATGAAAATGGATAATCAGACACTTATAAAGGAAGAGGGTCAGGAAATTCTTCATCACTTGTATAAAACCTACATAAAATAAAGCTTTCTTTATTCTGCTTAAATCCGACTTTTCTATCCACTTTGTTTAGCATTCATACAAGGGGGAATATGTTTACCATCTAAACTTTTAGGAGGTCATATTATGTCAAACGGGTTTACAGATAAACTAAAAGGCGCAGGCAACAAAATTAAAGGTGAAGTAAAAGAAGAAATCGGGAAAAATACAAATGATCCATCTTTACAAGTGGATGGTCAGCGCGATCAGCTAAAAGGGGAAGCACAGGAAAGAGTTGCTGACGTTAAAGATAAAATTACAACTAAAATCGACGAATATCGAAAATAAAGTTTATAGAAACTAGTAAATTTCATATTTACTAGTTTCTTTTTTTTGCGTTAAAATAGTTAATATACTCTATTTTTTACCAAGTACTTTAGACTCAATTAAAAGGGCTATTTTTATATTAATATAATCTCACTTTAAATTTATAGGAATTTTGGTATACTTTAGTTAAAATACACATTACTTTTTAAAGGGGAAGTTAGAATGACCATTGATCAATTTATACCCCTATCAAAAGACCGCTTATTTAATTGGCTAAAAACCTTAAGTAACCAGCTTTCGAAAGGATCGCTCATCATTGATATAAATGATGAAAACTTATCTATTTTACATGCTAATCCGCACTTTTTAAAATTTACATCATTTGAAATGAATGAGTTACTCTATCAAAATATCAATATTTTGAATGGACACAGGACGAATGAAACATCTATTGAAGAATTAAATTTACATTTAAAATCAGGTGTAGCAAAAAAATTTACGATTTTGCATTATACAAAAGAAGGATCCGCTTTTTGGAATTCGATTACACTGCATCCGATCCGAAATGAAGACAATGTGATTCAGTATATTTTATTAACTTGCGAAGATACAACGGAAGCAGAGTTAAATAAAATGGTTTATAAATTGGAGCATGAGGTTTATGAAGCGATTGATCATGAAGATAATCTGCAGTCGATATTAAATTTAATTACCGAGAAGATTGAACTTTTCTATATTCGCGATGTATATTGTGCCATCCACATTTTTGATGAAAATTGTGAAATTAAATCGTTAGGTACACATTCATTGCCATTGGAAATTATTAATGAACTTAATATATTGGAAATTACACCTAACACTAACCTGAATTCGAACGCAGTTTATTTAAAGGACTTTGCTCCAAAAGATCACCATACAGATCTTTTTAATCATTGGCAACTTAATTTTATTCAAGGTTCATGGACAAAGCCTATTCTAACTCCTCAAAATGAAGTAAGCGGCATTTTGACCCTGTTTAACCAGGATGCAACTGAGTTAAAGCAAATTGATATTAATTACTTAAACCGATTAGCCTTACTGATCCAGTTAGCCATTAAATATGCTGAACAGAAAATTGAGCTTAGCAGACTTGCCTTTTTTGATGTCGAAACAAATTTACCAAATCTCCATTATTTCAAATCTGAATTATCAGAATGGATTAATGTCGGGAACTCAGGATTAGTCGCAATTTTGCATCCTACTGAATTTAATAAGGTCGTTGATTTATACGGAAGAAACGCCGGAGCCGATTTACTCCGTCAAGTGGCGGATCGAATGCTAATATATTTCCCGGATAGTGATTCACTGATTTCACGTTTTTCAAATTCGCTCATTTTCGGAAAAGTTGACGAAAATGATTGTTTCCTTGCCTATAATCAGCACCTTGAATCGATTACACAATTGCCTTTTATAATCGATGGTAAAGAAATCTACATTACATTAAAAATCGGTTATACAATCTTTAATCAGTCGATGACAGTCGAACAGAGCATTCACCAGGCTGATATTGCCTTATCCAATGCACAGAAGCGAACTGGGACGAGCTATGCTGTATATGAAGACAATAGTACGAAACAATTGACGGAAGAAATGGATATCCTCAATCAATTGGCATATGGGCTTCAACATGAAGAATTTGAAGTTTATTTGCAGCCTAAAATTAACTTCCAGACAATAGAAGTGGAAGGTTTTGAAGCACTATCTCGTTGGAATTCTAGCAAACTTGGTTTTATTTCACCGGTAAAGTATATCCCGATAGCTGAACAGACCGGAAAAATTAAAGCGATTGATTTACTGAATTTTAAACAGATCCTTGTTTGGCTTCAAAATCGAATAAATGAGAATAAAAAGATTTTACCGATTGCGCTCAATATTTCACCCGACCATTTTTACGATCCGGATTTCCTGCAAAATATAAGGGATATATTTTATCAATATAATGTCCCGCCGCATTATATAAAGCTGGAAGTAACGGAAAGCATTGAATTGGTGGACTTTAAAAAAGCAAAAGAGATTTTAAATCAATTAAGACTTATGGGCATTGAATGTTCGATCGATGATTTTGGAATCGGCTTTTCTTCATTAAGTTATTTGCCGCAGTTGCCCTTTTCTGAAATCAAAATTGACCGCAGCTTTGTCAGCGCAATGAATGAACCCGGGATGTATGCAATTGTACAAACGATCATTCAATTGGCGAAAAACATTCAAATGCGTCCAATTGCCGAAGGAATTGAGACAGAAGAACAACTGGCAATGCTTCAACAACTTGGCTGTCCTGCTGGTCAAGGTTATTATTTCTATAAACCGATGTCTATTACCGAAGCAGAACAATTGCTGGACACGAAAAAAACAGCTGACGGAAAGTAAATCACCTTCCGTCAGCTGTTTTCTTAGTTTATAGTGTTCGGTAAATCTTTCGATAAGAATGCGATTAAATCGTGTAGATTTTGCTCGCTCACTCCATGGCCTACCGGATAAGTTCTGAATGTAACGTCCGTGTCATAGTCGTTGAAAAAACGAACGGCATGTTCTGCCCATTCAATCGGAAAATCATAATCATATTCCCCGTGAGAAATAAAGATTTTAGATTGATCCATCGTTTTTTTACTATATTCAAGCGCAGCGAATTCCGGTAAATAACCGCTTAATGCCGCTGTTCCACGAATGGCATTGCCCATCACCATTGCAAGCGACTGTGCCATCGCTGCCCCTTGGTTGAAGCCGACAACATAAATTTGCTGTTCATCCAAATTGAATTCCCAAATCGCTTCTTTAATAAATAATTCAATACCTTTCAGCACTTTATCAAAGATGGCACGATTCGGCTTACCCTCTTCTTCAAATGTATAAAATGCATAGCCGGGACGGTGTTTAATCGGTCCTTGCAAACTAAAAATATGACAATTTGTTGAAAATGAATCAACAAGTTGCAGCAAATCGTTTTCATCGCTCCCTAATCCATGCAGCAAGAAAATCGCAGGTTGCTTATCTGCATCTACTTTAGGTGCTTTGTGTAAATAAATAAATGGTGTGTTCATCTTATATCTCCTTTTAAGAAAGCGTCATTTTATTGACAAGCTGATCCGTGTAATAAGCCATATATCCATCCAGCAATTTGATTGTTTCCTCGATATCGCCTTCTGTTAAAATATTTGCATTTTTAGCACAGGCAACTGTCAAAAAATCTATACGGTATGCATGCTCCACCGATGCATACGCATAATCGTATATTACATCTTCATCTTCTACTTTTAATGCTTCATATTGCTGATGGAAAGCTTTCTTATAATCGTCCATTTTCTCTCCGACACTGTTGCGGATTTGCATTTGCTGTGCCATTAATTCATTTTCGATATAAGAAACGGTTGGCACTTTTCCTGAACTGAATGTTTCCCGAACAAGATCTGTCCAAGCCATTTTATTTTCCACATAATACGCAATATTTAACATTAATCGATCATAAAAATCAGTCGTTGACGTGGAGGAAGCTCTTTTTTCATCGATATTTTTTTGTAGCATTGTTTGGAATTTTTCAAGGTCTGCTTTATTCGATAGGAAATAAAGTGTCTGTTCGATATATGTAGTAATTTCTTTTTTCTTATTTTCTGCTGTCATTATTCATCCACATCCTTTATCTGATACTTCAATATTGCTTTATTATCGTACCATTCCTTCAGTAAAATCGCACGTTATCCAATTATTTGTATGGGCATATTGTATCTGAATTTGCTCTTTTTGCCAAAGCTTTTTTCTTAATACCTTAACAATTGGCCGGGCCTTGCGATTGATATAGAAATGAAAAAATGCCACTTGTCATAGTAGACAAGTGACATTTTGAGCTTCGAATTAAAGTGCTTTTACTTTCGCAACTACATTTTCTACTGTGAAGCCGTATTCTTTTAACACAATTTTCTCTGGAGCTGATGCACCAAATTTATCGATTGCCAATACATCTCCTTCAAAGCCAACATATTTATGCCAGCCAAGTGATGCACCCATCTCAATTGCTAAACGCTTCGTCACAGCTTTTGGTAATACAGATTCTTTGTATTCCTTCGACTGTTTTTCAAAGCGGTCCATTGATGGCATTGATACAACAGATGCGTCAATTCCTTCTGCAAGCAACGCTTTTTTCGCTTCTACTGCCAAGCCAACTTCAGAACCTGTTGCAATTAACAGGGCATCCGGAATTTCTTTAGATGAAGCTGAAACAACATAAGCGCCTTTTTCAACACCTTCGTATACTGTTTCTGTTGCAACATCCAATACAGGCAAGTTTTGACGAGATAATACTAATACAGTTGGCGTTGATTTACTCTCAACAGCTAGTTTCCATGCTGCTACAGATTCATTTGCATCTGCAGGACGGATTACCGAAAGATTCGGCATTGCACGTAATGATGCTAAATGCTCGACTGGCTCATGTGTAGGACCATCTTCCCCTACTGCAATTGAGTCATGTGTAAACACATAAGTTACTGGTAATCCCATTAATGCAGATAAACGAATTGCTGGACGTACATAGTCAGAGAATACAAAGAAAGTACCACCAAATACGTTTAAGCCGCCATGTAATGCCATACCGTTCAGCGCAGCACCCATCGCAAATTCACGAACACCAAACCAAATGTTACGGCCTTCCGGAGTTTCAGCAAAGAAATCGCCAGCGCCTTTAATTGTTGTTTTGTTTGAGCCTGCTAAGTCAGCAGATCCACCGAAGAATGATGGTGTTGTTTTTGCAATAGCATTGATTGCATCACCAGATGATGAACGAGTAGCTACTGCTTTACCTGCTTCATATACAGGTAATTCAGAAGCAAAGTTCTCCGGTAATTTGTTTTCCATTGCGTTTACAAATTGTGCAGCCAGTTCTGGATATTCGTTTTTATAGCTTTCGAATAATTCATTCCATGCTGTTTCTGCTTGTACACCTTGTACTTCACTTGCCGCTTTAAATGTATCATATACTTCAGTAGGAACGAAGAATGGCTCATGTTCCCAAGCGTATGCAGCTTTTGTTAAAGTAACTTCATCAAGTCCTAATGGCGCACCATGTGAATCTGCTTTACCAGATTTGTTAGGAGAACCGAAACCGATGACAGTTTTCACTTCGATTACAGTTGGACCGCCAGTATTTTGTTTCGCTTTTTCAATAGCTGAATTAATTTCTACGATATCTGTACCGTCTGTTACTTTTAAATAGTTCCAGCCGTAAGATTCGAAACGTTTTTGGATGTTTTCCGAGAATGACTTTCCTAAATCACCATCAAGTGAAATGTCATTTGAATCATATAGTACAATTAATTTATCCAATTTTAAGTGACCTGCAAGAGAAATTGCTTCTGCAGCAACACCTTCCATTAAATCTCCGTCACCGCATAGTGCAAATGTATAGTGGTCTACAATGTCTTTACCTGGCTTGTTGTATGTTGCTGCCAAGTGACGTTCAGCCATAGCCATACCTACTGACATTGCAATACCTTGTCCTAATGGACCAGTTGTCGCTTCTACACCAACTGTATGACCATATTCAGGATGTCCCGGTGTTTTTGAATTCCATTGACGGAAGTTTTTGATCTCTTCCATCTCTAAACCGTAGCCACCTAGATGCAATAAACTATATAAAAGCATGGAACCATGTCCAGCTGATAATACAAAACGGTCGCGATTATACCAATTAGGATTTTGTGGGTTATGGCGTAAATGCTTCGTCCACAATGTATAGGCCATAGGTGCAGCACCCATTGGTAAACCCGGGTGACCTGAATTTGCTTTTTCAATTGCGTCGATTGATAGTGTACGGATTGCGTTAATTGCTAACTGATCCATCTGTTGTGTCATTATGTGACATCCTTTCCTCGTACGATATTTATACATTTTATAGTGTAGACAAATTTTCACAAGAAAACAATAATTTCTAAAAACGTCCCATAAAATATGTCATACTTTATATTAAATGTGACATAATAATGAAAAGTTGTTAGTTTAAGAATTTCTTCTGTGATTTAATTTGTTTTAATTTTTCAGGTGTCACATCATTGCCTTCTTCATCAATTACTTTCACATGCTCGATTGTATCGCGCATTGTAGTACGGAAAGTATCTAAATATTCTTTGCGCAGTGCTGTACGTTCCTTCGCCTGCTCTTCCGTCAATTTACCTTCTCTCGCTAATTTAGAAAGCTCATTAATGCGAGCTAATTTTTCTTTTGATAACATTTGAATCTCACCTTTCTTCCTACCTACTACAAAGGTATAAAAAAAACGACTTGAAAACAAGTGTTTACTCTTCAAGTCGCTCCATATATTCAATATATCGTCTATGTACGGTCGCTTTACTGATAGAAATGCCCAAACCCGACAAAGTCGTAGCAATTTCTGCAAATGTTAAGCCTTTCTGGCGTAGCTGAACAATTTCTTCGACAGGCACTTCTTTTCTTTCCCGGCCTTCAATATTGCCACGGTTTTTCAAATTATTTTGCGGCTGGTAGCCATTTTCTACAGCACGGCGCATTCCCCGGCGGATTTTTGCATTATGCATACGACGCTGATACTCTTCGACAATCGCCAAAATTTCGAGCAGCATTGTATCCATTTCATTTAATACGACAGGACCTGCATCATTCAATGTATATACTGTCGCTTCATATTTTTGCAGCAGGTGAAGCACTGCCATCCGGGCATTCCCACGCCCTAAACGGGTCTCATCCTGTACAAATAATGCTTTAATGCCATACTCTTTCATATAGTCAAGCATGTCGAGCAATCCGTCTCGATCAACATCATATCCACTATGCTGATCCATGAAAATCTCAACATCTTTATAGCCGAATGATTTTGCGTATTTTGTCAGCTCCTCCTGCTGACGGGCTAGTGATGTTTCTTGTGTATTTTTATCCGTACTGACACGGCAATATATTACTGCTTTAGTTTTTATCATTGTTCCCTCTCGCTACTTTAATCGATTGCATATCGGAGGATTCATTCAGCTGAGCAATGTATTGTGAATCTTTTTCTACAGGTACTACCAATACTTGCCCTAAAACAACTTTTTCATCCATCATTCCGTTTTCCTTTTTTACTTCATTGATCCAATCATGCTTAGCCATTTTACCACGATATTGTTCTGCCAACGACCATAAAGTATCGCCATGCTCTATGCTTACGTGTTCGTATAATTCAATTTTATCGTCCTGCATCATGAATAAAGCAATCATAAGTGCAGAGAATAGTAGAAACATTGATGTGAAGCCATTTAATTTAATTCTTTTCATTAGAAAAACCCTCTTTCGAATGTATGTTCGGAATATTTGTTCTCATAATAATACGAACATATGTTTTTGTCAACCGTTTTTTCGAACTTATGTTTGCATTCATGTTCGCATACTGCTATACTTACTTTAAGAAAAATAGCATGATAAAGAGGTGAGTTAGTTGACACAAAAAATTTCAAAACGGCAGCAAGCTATTCTAACTTTTATAAAAGAGGAAGTTCGTGCTAAAGGCTATCCGCCATCAGTTCGCGAAATTGGAGAAGCAGTAGGTTTAGCTTCCAGTTCAACTGTCCACGGGCATTTAGCTCGTTTAGAAAGTAAAGGGCTTATCCGCCGTGATCCTACAAAGCCGCGTGCCATTGAAATTTTGGACCAGGAAGAGATGAACATCGCGAAACAAGGTGTCATTCATGTTCCGTTAATCGGTAAAGTTACAGCTGGTCTGCCTATTTCAGCAATCGAGGATATTCAGGAATATTTCCCGTTGCCGGATGCTTACGGTTCACCGGAAGAGGAATTGTTTATGCTTGAAATTATGGGAGAATCCATGATTGAAGCCGGTATTTTAAATGGGGATTATGTTATCGTTAAAAAAACGTCTACTGCGAACAACGGAGAGATTGTCGTAGCAATGACGGAAGACGATGAAGCGACTGTCAAGCGCTTTTACAAAGAAAAAACTCATTTCCGTCTACAGCCTGAAAATAGCTCAATGGAGCCAATCATTGTCAACCAAGTTTCTATTTTAGGTAAAGTAGTCGGCCTCTATCGAAATATCCATTAATTATAAGCTTGCCATTCTAATAGAATCGGCAAGTTTTTTATTTTCAAAATAAAAAGCCCAGCCGTGAACGACTGAGCCTTTCGTTATTTATTGCATGCTTCTACAAAACTATAAAATAAGCGCTGTGCATAAACATCCCCGTTCGGAGCTAATTCTTCAGGATGCCATTGCACCGCGACACAATATGGATGCGAATCATGTTCAATTCCTTCAATGATGCCGTCCTTAGCAACAGCCGAAACTAAGAGCCCTTCCCCGAGCTTTCCAACCGATTGATGATGAAATGTATTGACACGGAATGAGTCTTCTTTAAAAATTTCTTTAAATTTAGGCGTCTTTACTTCAACGGTATGTGCTAACTCCCCACGCTTTGAAGGTTGTTTATGTAAAATTGTGTTTTCTACTTGTGATGGAATATCCTGAATGATCGTCCCCCCAAATGCAACATTCATAATCTGTTGTCCGCGGCAAATACCGAGAACAGGCATTTGTCTTTTATAGGCTTCATTCATTAATAAAAGATCGCTGTCATCACGTTTTCGTACAACACTTCCGATATGACGGTGCGGTTCTTCATTAAACAACAGTGGATCTATATCCGCTCCACCAATTAATACGAGGCCATCAATTAGATTTAATAATGCATCCACGTTTTCTTCTGTAGCATTCGGTATACAGATTGGAATACCTCCCGCTTGTTCAATTGAAGTTAAATATGCGTTGTTGATATCCAATTTCTTGTCAAAATCATACATTGTTAATCCAATAATCGGTTTCATTCTTTTTATCCCCTTATTATTTATAGATAATTCCAATAATTTAAATTATACTATTTCGCTACACTAAATGACTACAAAAATAAAAAGGATTGCACAATCGCAACCCTTTCATCCTTAAACAATTTCCATTTGCTTTATAAAATATTGTTTTATTTCTTTCCAGTTATGAACACGCATGAAACCTTCTTCCGACCGATTGTACGGCATCGAATACAATATGCCTGTTCCTTTAAATGCTGCGAGTTGGCGTGGGCTATCATCAATTAAATAATCGGTATGTATTACCGCTTTATTTCCGCAAAACACAATGTTCTGTGTTTTAATAAATGGTAAATGCTCCATCAACCAATCGTATTTCGCTGTAAATGAACCCGGTACATCCATTGCAGCTGTCGCAATAAAAATTTCATAATGCTCCTGCAGTTCTTGAATGACTTCAATTGCATCTACATCCAGTACTTTTAAATCTCTGAAATAGTCTGGCTCATTTAATAAAGCAAATAATTTCTTCGCATCTTCTCGAGGCAAATCACGCTGTGTCGTCAGAAGAAACTCTTCATCTGTAAAATTTGTTCCGAAATTCTCGTTATATGTAACACGTAATTTCGAATAAAAGTCAGCTAGCACCTGGTCCATATCGATAGCAATACTTTTTTTCATGTAATAAGCCTCCTTGAAATTTCCTGATTTTAGTTTATACAATTGTATTGTGAAAAAACAAGGTATAACTCTTTACATTAACAACGTACATATTTACGTTTAAAACCGATTCGCCCTTTTTCCACCTGTTTTTCTATTTCCGCATATGCATGAAGCAAACCTGGTTTTTTCCCTTCCCGTTTCGTTTCAATTGGTCCAATTTCATTAGCAATTTGCACTGCCTCATCATGTAAAGGTTTAAATGAAACACCGACTGTCATGACAAAATTGTTCATCGCCACCTGTGTGCGCTGCGGTGCTTGACGGATATTTTGTTTTACATACCCAAGCATATCCATTAACTTTTCCTTTGAAAATTCCTCATCCTTACGATTTCCGAGAAGCCAGCAGTAACAATGCCAACCTGCCGACATTTTCAGATCCTCACCACTGGCAATCCATTTATCGCTAACTTCTTGCGCAATATCGGATTCCGACAGTGTCACTGCAACAACATAATCGGAAATCATATAGAAATAGGCCTGCTCCATCCAGCGGTCATAATCTTCCTCAGTCATTGCTTTCGGATCCGCAATAACTCCTGCAAAATACATTGCATCATAGTTGCCTGTAGCATAGAGCTGTTCAGCCAGTTCCTGATCTTTTTTTATTTGTTTTACATACGGTTTCATCGAGCCAATCGTTACACCGAACACCGGCTCCTTTGCCCCATTGGACATATAAATCTTTTTTGTACGCTCTTTCCCAAGCGCTTCTAACTCCTGCATCATTGTATCGAGTTTCATAATTTCCTCCTTTTATATTAATAAAATTATTTGTCTCTTACTATTATATGATTTAATCGCCCAACTTACCTAGCGTTCTTCTTAAATTAACTTGCTAGTTATATATTTCATTTTAAACATTATTTACGGCATATATACGGCTACAAACACTAAAGCTTTAGTATCCTTTTATAGTTGCCCCACACTTTTAAATTTAATAAAAAAATTGGCAAATTATTTAGCCGAATAATAAAACAGCCTCTGAACAGAATAATCTCAGGAGGTGATATTGATGTCAAAAAATAAAAACAACATCAATAATAAAAACGTCGAATTCGGTATGGAAACGGACGTTAATCAAGTAAAGCGACAAAACCAGCAAGCTGAAGCTAAAAAGCAACAGTCTTCCGGTTTGTTTGCTAACAGCGGTTTACAAAAGCAATCAAGTTCATTAAATGCTGAATTTGGTATGGAAACTAACGTAAACCAAGTGAAGCGACAAAACCAGCAAGCTGAAGCTAAAAAGCAACAGTCTTCCGGTTTGTTTGCTAACAGCGGTTTACAAAAGCAATCAAGTTCATTGAATGCTGAATTTGGTATGGAAACTAACGTAAACCAAGTGAAACGACAAAACCAGCAAGCTGAAGCTAAAAAGCAACAGTCTTCCGGTTTGTTCGCAAACAGCGGTTTACAGAAGAAGCTTTCTTCAATGAGCGCTGAGTTTGGCATGGAAACAGATGTTAACCAAGTAAAACAACAAAACCAGCAAGCCGAAGCTAAAAAACAACAAGCATCAGGTCAATTTGGTAAGAACAAATTCCAAAACGGCAATAAATAATAATATTGAACCGGCAATTTCTATTGCCGGTTTTTTGTTATATTATGTTGGTTATAATTTTTAATAATATGTATACATAGACAAAAAAGCGCCGGAGTTTGTGCTCCAGCGCTTTCTCTTAGTACATTTTCATATATTGGTCGCGTTCCCACTGATGGACAGTTGAACGGTACATGTCGAACTCGATTTCTTTTGCTTCTTTAAAGTTAGCATAAATGTGATTCCCTAATGCTCGTTGAACAACTTCATCTTTTGCAAGTAAGTTTAAAGCATCGTCTAAAGCTGCAGGCAAGTTATCGATGCCGTTTGCTTTACGCTCTTCTTCGCTCATTACATAAATGTTGCGGTTAATTGCTGGTGGTGGCGTTGATTTTTTGCGAATCCCTTCCAGACCAGCCTCTAAAATAACTGCCATCGCCAAATATGGATTTGCTGATGGGTCTACCGAACGAACTTCTACACGTGTTGAAACTCCGCGAGAAGAAGGAATACGGATTAATGGTGAACGGTTTTGTGCAGACCATGCTACGTAACATGGTGCTTCATAACCTGGTACTAAACGTTTATAAGAGTTTACAGTCGGGTTTGTAATTGCAGTAAAGCCTTGAACATGATCAAGTACACCTGCCATGAATTGCATCGCTGTTTCAGAAAGACCTAACTCAGTAGACTCATCATAAAAGGCATTTTCTTTTCCTTTAAATAATGAAACGTTGAAGTGCATTCCTGAGCCAGCTTCACCGAATAAAGGTTTTGGCATGAATGTAGCGTGTAAACCGTGTTTACGTGCAATTGTTTTAACAACTAATTTAAATGTTTGGATATTGTCGCAAGCTGTAATAGCATCCGCATATTTAAAGTCAATTTCATGTTGTCCCGGTGCAACCTCATGGTGAGATGCTTCAATTTCAAAGCCCATTTCTTCTAGTTCCAATACGATATCGCGACGGCAGTTTTCACCTAAATCTGTAGGTGCCAAGTCGAAATATCCGCCATGGTCATTTACTTCCAAGCTTGGCTCGCCTTTTGCATCAAGTTTAAATAAGAAAAACTCTGGTTCTGGCCCTAAGTTGAAATCTGTGAATCCTAGCTCTTTCATTTCCTTTAATACACGTTTCAGGTTGTTACGTGGATCGCCTGCAAATGGTGTGCCGTTAGGATTGTAAATATCACAGATTAAGCGTGCTACTTTCCCTTTTTCAGCTGTCCACGGGAAAATCATGAATGAATCATAATCCGGATATAAGTACATATCTGATTCTTCAATACGTACAAAACCTTCGATTGATGAACCATCAAACATCATTTTATTGTCCAATGCTTTATCTAGTTGGCTTACAGGAATTTCTACGTTTTTAATTGTTCCTAAAATATCTGTAAACTGTAAACGAATGAATTTTACTTGTTGTTCTTCTACTAGACGTTTAATATCGTCTTTTGTATATTTGCCCACTAAATTCCACACTCCTAAATTTGTTCAGTACCGATTTTACTCGATCTTTTATAATTTACGCGCTATTGGTAAAAGCGCGATAAATCCCCTTGGCGAATCGATGTTTTTTGCATACGTTGTGCTTGACGCATTTCTTCACGTAAAATTTTACGTAAATCCGAATCGGAAATTTCCTTGCTCGCTTTTTGGGCTTCAGGGTCATTTTTCAATGCAAATACTTTTTTGATCCCCGCCATATTAATGCCTTGCTCAAGCATATCCTTGATTTCCAGTAAAGTATCGACATCATTTAAAGAAAACATGCGTCGATTTCCTTCTGTCCGGTGTGGCTGAATTAAATCATGCTCTTCATAATAACGGATTTGCCTTGCTGTCAGATCCGTTAATTGCATGACGATACTTATCGATAATAGTGGCATTGAACGTCGAATTTCACTACTCATTTAATTCACCTCCCTTACCGCTATATTACGACTTGTTATTTACAATGTCAAATGTATGTCAGAAAAACTCACATTACTTTTGTAAACGAGCAAATAGTTGACAGAATAAAGCAAATTTTATGCACAATAAAAATCGCCCAATAAATGGACGATTCCTAATTATTATTTTAGTTTTTGTACTGCGGAACAAATGGCATATTTTACATGTTCATATGTTAAGCCGCCTTGGATAAATGCAGTAAAGGGAGGACGGATTGGGCCGTCTGCTGTTAATTCAATACTTGATCCCTGGACAAACGTACCTGCCGCCATAATGACATCATCCTCATAACCAGGCATATAGGCAGGTTCCGGCGCAAAGTGAGCGTTAATAGGTGAAGCAGCTTGAATTTCACGACAGAATGCTACCATTTGTTCAGCCGTTTGGAATGAGACTGATTGAATGAGATCCGTGCGAACATCTGTGTAATGCGGAGAAGTCGTCATACCGATTTCTCCAAGCATTGCTGATGTAAAAATTGCACCCTTTAAACTTTGCGCAACGATATGTGGTGCCATAAAGAAGCCCTGGTAAAAATCTGCCAGCGTATTTAACGAAGCCCCTGCCTCTGCACCGATTCCCGGTGATGTCATACGATATGCACATTTTTCCACTAAATCCGCGCGACCTGCAATATATCCGCCGATTTTTGCAAAGCCCCCACCCGGATTTTTGATTAATGAACCGGCCATTAAGTCAACTCCAACTTCTGTCGGCTCAAGCAACTCCACAAATTCACCGTAGCAGTTATCGACAAAAATAATGGCGTCTGGTGCGATTGCCCTTACTTTTACAACCATTTCAGCAATTTGTTCAACCGTAAATGACGGGCGCGTCGCATAGCCTTTTGACCGCTGGATCGCAATCATTTTCGTATTTTCGTTTACTGCCTGTATTACACCTTCCCAATCAATTTCCTTGTTTTCAATTAAATCTACATGGGAATAGCCGATTTTATAGTCCTTCAAGGAACCTGTATCTTTTTCGCCCCCGTCAACGATCGACTGAAGTGTGTCATATGGTTTGCCTGTAATATAGACCAATTCATCACCAGGACGTAATACACCGAATAAACTTAATGTAATTGCATGTGTACCTGAAATGATTTGGGGACGTACGATAGCTGCCTCTGCCCCGAAAGTTTGCGCATATACACGCTCTAAATTATCACGGCCTTCATCATCATAGCCATATCCTGTTGAAGGATGCAGATGAAAGTCACTTACTTGATTTTCTCGAAAAGCTGCCAGCACCTTTTGCTGATTATAAAACGCACGTTCATCCACTTCCTGATGATAAGTGCGGACTTTTTCTTCCACTTTAGCTGCAAGCGTTAATGTTTCAGCTGTTAATATTGATTGAAATGCCATTTTTACTACTCCATTCTATTCAAACTGTATCCATTATACATGAAAAAAAATAGTTTTGACGAATGTTTGAAAAACTGCTATTGTCATGGTCGAAAGGACATTAAGGGAGAGATGTTTATGGCTTGGGAAGTATTTAGTTTGATCGGAACAATCGCCTTTGCCGTTTCCGGGGCCATTGTGGCAATGGAAGAAGAGTATGATTTATTCGGGGTGTACATATTAGGGATTGTCACAGCTTTTGGTGGTGGTGCCATTCGAAATATTCTGATTGGTCTGCCTGTATCGACATTATGGAACCAGGAGTTTTTGTTTCAAATTGCTCTTTTGGCGATTACGATTTTCTTTTTAATTCCGCATCATTTAATTAAACATTGGAATCGCTGGGGAAATGTGACTGATGCAATCGGCTTATCCGCCTTTGCCATTCAAGGAGCAATGCATGCGGTCCATCAGGATTTACCGATTGTAGCTGTAATTGTAGCGGCAGTGTTGACAGGTGCCGGAGGAGGGATTGTTCGGGACTTGCTTGCAGGCAGAAGACCCATTATATTACGACACGAAATTTATGGGGTTTGGGCAGCCAGTGCAGGATTTATAATCGGCCTTGAAATTTTTGCGGGCGATCTGTTTTTATATATACTGTTTGTTATCATTACCTTCCTGCGCATATGTTCATATACAAAAGGCTGGAGCCTGCCATCGAAAAAAATCCATTATACAAGGTAGCATAAATTCAGGGAGTGTCGAATCTATAGACACTCCCTTTCTCTTGGAAATTATTTAAATTCTAATTCTCCATCATAGGCCATCATTCCACCATCTAAATTCGTTACATCAAAACCTTGCTCTGCCAGATATTCGCATGCATTTGCACTGCGTACGCCGCCTTTACATACGACGATATAGGATTTTGAATTGTCCAGTTCATTAGTACGTTCAGGGATTGAGCCAAGTGGAATATGTACAGCACCTGGAATCATTCCGTGTTCCACTTCAAAATCTTCACGAACATCGATTACATTTAAATCTTCATTTGCATCGAGTAAGTTGATCAGTTCATCTGTTGTCATCGTTTTCATCAAAAATCCTCCAATACTTATAGCATCTTAGTCATTATAATCAATCAGACCAAAATTCGCTACAAGTTTGGCTGTGTTGTTACTCTTCTTCCGATAAAGCTACATTTTTGGACGGTACAAAAGTTGAAATTGCATGCTTGTAAATTAGCTGCTGTTTTCCTTCCGACTCCAATAGTACGGTAAAATTATCATATGATTTTATAAGTCCTTTTAATTGGAAGCCATTTAACAAAAATACCGTTACAAAAACATTATTTTTACGTAAATTGTTTAAAAAAGTATCCTGCAAATTAATCGATTTCATCGTTGTTCAATCTCCCTTACCATAAAATACATGCAATAGTTACCTATTCGTTATGCGGACAAAATTCCCCTTTAATTTTAATGATTTTCAAATAAACTTTTTATTTTACTCCAATCATTTCCGATCCACGCAATATCCATTTTGTTTCGGAAATAGGTAAGCTGGCGTTTTGCATAGCGTCTGGAATTTTGTTTAATCTGTTCCACTGCTTCATCAAGTGAAACAAGTCCATCGAAATGAGCGTACAATTCTTTATAGCCGATAGCTTTAATCGCCTGAACATCACGTATCCCCGCATCATATAGCGCCCGAACTTCCTCAACAAGACCTGCTTCCATCATCAAATCCACACGTAAATTAATTCTTTCATATAACTTTTCACGGTCCATATCCAACCCGATGATTAAATGGTTGTATAATGGAATGTCCCCTCGATTGAATTGCTCTTCCGCTCGTGAAACCCCTGCGAGTTCTGCCATTTCCAGTGCCCGTATAACACGTCTTGTATTATTCGGATGTATGGATGCGGCAGCTGCCGGGTCCATTTGCACAAGTTTTGCATGCATCGCTTCAGGACCTAATATTTCGAGTTCTTTATAATAGTTTTCACGTGCGGCTTCATCAACTTCCTGTTTCGCAAATTGAAAATCATACAGGACAGATTGTACATATAGCCCCGTTCCGCCAACAATAATCGGCATTTTACCTCGTGCTTGGATTTCTTCAATTTTTCCGCGAACAAGCTTCTGATATTCTGCAACCGAAAACCCTTCCGTCGGTTCTTTAATATCGAGCAAGTGATGCGGAACACCTTCCATTTCGGCTTCTGTAATTTTGGCCGTTCCAATATCCATATGACGATAGATCTGCATGGAATCTCCGTTTATTATTTCACCGTCAATCTCTTTTGCCAAGCGGATACTTAGCGCTGTTTTTCCTGATGCTGTAGGACCGATAATGGCCACGACATCGATTTTATTATTCATCTTTTAACCACCGTACAATTATTTCACTTACTTGTTCTTTCTTTTTTTCATTTAGAATTTCATGGCGCATCCCTTCAAATATATGAACCTTCACATGTTCTACACCGGCACGTGCAAGCAGTTTCCCTACTCGAAACGCTCCTTCTGCCTCTGGTCCGGCGATCGGATCATACGTCCCGTTTGCAACGAGTATTTTTAAATCAGAGCGGATGCGCGCATTTGCATGTTCATCCTCCATCTTAAGCATGCCTCCCGTTAAATCAACGAAAAATTGATTCGTCGGGATCACACCGCAAAATGGATCATCGATATATTTTTGTACTTCTTCTTCATCGGTAGTAAGCCAGTCAAAATTTGTTTTCGCATCCTTAATTTTTCGGTTAAAACTGCTAAAACTAAGATCATTCATGAGATCACTTTGAATTTGTGCTCCCTGCATGTTTACCAGCTGCTTCGCGATAATATGCCCTGCCTTATGAAGCATTGTCGGTGATCCCGTCCCCGATAAAATTAGCCTTTCAATTTTATCGCTATGCTGTTGAATAAAGCGGCGTGCTATAAAGGATCCCATACTGTGACCGAATAATATAGGCCGTTCCGTTGTTTCTTTCTTTAAAAAGGAGAGCACTTCCACAACATCATCAACAACAAGTTCAAAACCATTTTCAGGTCCGAAATAGCCAAACATACCGTTTTTTTGCGCTGTAAAACCATGACCGCGATGATCATGTGCTGTTACAAAATACCCTTCATCACATAGCTTTTCCGCGAAATTTTCATAACGCCCACTATGTTCCGACATCCCGTGTAAAATATGAATATGTCCAATACGCTTTTTACTCGGTGCATAAGTACGGACGAAAATATTATGCCCGTCTGACATTGTGACAAAAAATGACCGTTGCTCCATAAAACCATCCCCTTTTTATCCCGCATTAACGGGTAGTAATTTATCTGCCTCGAAAATGTAGTGGCAGAGGCAAGACTACCCGTAAAAGCCCGATTGGTTCGGGCCAACACGATGTTGGTCACACAAGCGTTGTCACAAGACGTGACGGTTTTAGCTTGTGTTCCTTCTAATCAGTGGGAGTGAAGAGATCCCCCACTGATTGAACTTTCACTTTATGAATTACATAACGCGTTTAAACATTTTTTCCACTTCATATGACGTAAAATGAATTAGTACAGGTCTTCCATGCGGACATGTAAACGGATTGTCAGCATTTCGTAAATCATTGATCAGTCTTTCCATCTGTTCTTTATTTAAATAATGATTCGCTTTTATCGACTTTTTGCAGCTCATCATAATCGCCGCATCTTCACGTAATTTTTTTATATCGGTTTTCCGTGCACTTAACACTTGTTCGATCAATTCCTCGATAATTTCCTGTTCCTCGCCTTTCGGGAACCAAGTCGGGTATTCCCGTACAACAAATGAAGAAAGTCCGAATTCTTCCAGGAAAACCCCTACTTCTTCAAGTGCCTCCTTCGATTCTTTTAGACGCAATGCCTCATCTGCCGCATAATGGAATGTTAATGGCATGAGGAGTGTCTGACGTTCGTTTGCATTTACTTCTCCGACTTTATCACGGAAATATTCATACTTGATCCGTTCTTGTGCTGCATGTTGGTCAATTAAATAAAATCCGTCTTCCATTTGGGCTATAATATACGTCCCGTGAATCTGACCGACAATTTCAACTTGCGGGAAATGCCGTTTTGATTCGGCTTCTTCCTTTGGTGTTACTTCCGCATAGATTTCCTCTTCGAAAGTTGGAAATTCATCGAAATCGGACCGATTATTCTGTTCACTGCTTTCCGGTACAGGGGAAGCCGTGTGCACGACCGGCTGTTGCTTAGCAGGTACAGGCGCATACGGCTCTTTTACAACAGAAGCTTCACTTGATAATCGCTCAACGATTGTCGATAATTTTTCTTCATTGAATGTAGGCTGTGTTGAAGGTGCCGGTGCAGGATTCCAAATATTCATCTGTTCAGTCGGCGTTCGAATTGGCTTCTCCTTTTTTTCAGCGAGCGGAATGCGGATAACATCCCGGATCGCAGCACGGATTGTATCTTCAATAAGCTTCAACAGTTCCGGCTCTTTACTTAAGCGTACTTGATGCTTCGCCGGATGGACATTGACATCGGTTAATTGAGGATCTCCCTCAACATACAAAAGTACGATGGGAAAACGCTCAATTGGTAAATACGTATGGTATGCATCTGTAATTGCCTTCTGAATCACGAAATGTTTGACCCAGCGTCCATTGACGAAAAGTGAAATATAGTTTTTTGAAGCACGCGTCACCTCAGGCAAGCTTGCAAAACCATGAATTTTATAATCTTGATTTTGACCTTCAAACGGCAGCATTTTCTTCGCATTATGTGCACCGTATATGGCTGCCAATACTTGCTGAACTTGGCCGCGCCCATTTGTTTGCAATAATGTTTGCCCATTATGCACAAGTTTAACCGCAATCGATGGATAGCCAAGTGCAATCCGGTTAACAAAATCGATTGTATGACCAAGCTCGGTCTGAATCGTTTTTAAATATTTCAGGCGTGCCGGTGTATTAAAGAACAGCTGTGCGACGGTAATATCTGTCCCCCTGCGCAGTGCGGTCGGCTGATGCTCCTTCAAATGACCGCCTTCCATATATAAATGCACACCTCCATTCCCGTCCGATGTGCGTAATGTTAACTTGGAAACCGAAGCAATCGATGCCAATGCTTCACCGCGGAAACCAAGTGTCCGAATGCGGAACAGATCCTGTTCTTTTTCTATTTTTGATGTGGCATGGCGCGAAAAGGATTTAAGCGCGTCTTCCTCGTCCATACCACTTCCGTTATCAATGACTTGTATCGAATGAAGGCCAGCTTCTTCCAGGAAAATTTCGATTGACGTACTGCCCGCATCAATTGCATTTTCTACTAGTTCTTTTACAACAGATGAAGGGCGTTCGACTACTTCACCGGCTGCAATTTTATTCGATAGCCACTCATCCATGATTTGAATTTTTCCCAAAGCCGTTCCCTCCTTTATTGATTACCTAATAATTTTTGTTGCAGTTCATGCAATAATGTCATCGCCTGCATCGGCGTTGTACCCATTACATTCAGCTTTTTCAATGCATCGAGCACTTCTTGTTGTTCCGGTGCGATTGATGGTTCTTCCTCTATTGAAAACAATGAAAGCTGCAAATCGTTCTCCGCCACTTGTTCTGCTAAAGGCGGACTTTGTGGTTGTTCTTGTTCAGAAATAGCTTGTGGCTTCTCGGAATTCGTTGCTTCAAATTGCTCCAGCAACAGACGGGCACGCTGTAAAATCGATTCCGGCATTTCCGCAAGTTCCGCCACATGAACGCCGTAACTTTTGTCTGCGGCACCTTTTTTCACTTTATGCAAAAATACAACGCGGCCGTCTTGCTCGGTTGCACTGACATGGACATTTTGCAGACGTGCCAGCTCGTTTTCCAGATCCGTCAGTTCATGATAGTGTGTTGAAAATAATGTGTTTGCTCCGATTTCATCGTGAATATATTCCATCATTGCCTGTGCTAGACTCATCCCGTCATATGTTGAAGTACCGCGTCCGATTTCATCGAATAACAGCAAACTGTTTTTAGTTGCATGTGTAATGGCATGCTGTGATTCAAGCATTTCCACCATAAATGTCGATTGACCTGCCGCTAAGTCATCGGCTGCACCGATTCGCGTGAAAATCTGGTCGGTAATCGGTAGGATCGCTTCATCAGCCGGTACATAACATCCCATTTGCGCCAAAACGACAATTAATGCAACTTGGCGCATATACGTACTTTTACCCGACATGTTCGGACCGGTAATCAGCATCATATTTTTATCATCTGTCAGCACACAATCATTCGGGACATAGCTTTGTTTATTGAGCATTTTTTCAACGACCGGGTGTCTTCCTTCAATAATTTTCAAAGCACGCCCTTCATGAAATACCGGCTTTGTAAAACGGTATTTATCCGTAACCGTCGCAAAGCTCATCAGAACATCAAGCTCACTGATTTCGGCAGCCAATGCCTGAACACGGGGTATATACCCTTTTAACTGTTCACGCAATGCTACAAATAAGTCATATTCCAATGCAAGGCTCTGCTCTTCAGCATTCAAAATCAGTGCTTCTTTTTCTTTTAATTCTTCCGTAATAAAACGCTCGGCATTCGCCAAAGTTTGTTTACGTTCAAACCGTGCCAGATCCGTATTATTCAAATGGGATTTTGTAATTTCGATATAGTAGCCAAACACGCGGTTATAGCCGATTTTTAAATTTTTGATTCCTGTCAGTTCACGTTCTTTCTGCTCAAGCTGGGCAATCCAGTCTTTTCCGTTTCGGGATGCATCTCGATATTCATCCAGCTGTGCATTGTAGCCATCGCGAATAACGTCGCCTTCTTTGATTGAAATTGGCGGATGGTCGGTAATCGCTTCTGCCAGCAACTGTTCAATATCGGCACATATATCAAGCTTTTGACCAAGCGCCATACATTTTTCCAATCCGCTGTTAACAAGCTTTTGCTGAATCTCGGGTACTTGTCGTAATGATTCGCGAAGCTGTGCCAGATCGCGTCCCCCAACGGAACCAAATGCTACACGTCCTGCCAGACGCTCTAAATCATATACATTTTTCAGCAGTGTCGTTAATTCATCGCGTAAGAAGAAGTCTTCCAGTAATTCCGTAACAATCGCCTGTCTTGCTTCAATGGCATTTTTCTTTGCGAGCGGCTGGTGCATCCACTGTTTCAGTTTTCGGCCACCCATAGCTGTTACCGTTTCATCCAAAAGCCAAAGTAATGTACCTTTCGAATCCCCGCCGCGTATCGATTGGATCAACTCCAAATTACGTTTGGAATTTGTATCGATACGGAGGAAATTATCAGCTTCAGTATAGGCAAACGGCTGAATATGCGATAATGAACGCATTTGAGTACGTTCCACATATTGTAGTAGTCGCTTTGCCACACCTTGCAGCTGAACCGGCAAATGCGCAACATACTGACCTGCCTTTAACGGATCCATTTCTTCTGTTTCAAGCGAAAGGACGATACCTCCTGCTTCTGCATAATCGGCAAGCAGTAACTGCAGCTGTTCCGTCACTATAAGTTCTTTTATCGCATATGCTTGTACTTGCTGAATTAATTGTTTCGCACTTCCTTCAATTACCGAACAATTTGCTTCCCCTGTTGAAACGTCCAAATAGGCAAATACAATTTCATCATCTTCATTACTTTCTGCAGCAGCTATAAAATGATTCGATTTTCCATCAAGTGCTTTTCCCTCTGTAATCGTTCCCGGTGTAATTACTTGTACGACTTCACGTTTCACAACACCTTTTGCATGCTTTGGATCTTCCGTCTGTTCGCATACTGCCACTTTAAAACCTTTTGCGACAAGTGTTTCGATATAGCCCTGCGCAGAGTGATGCGGTACCCCACACATCGGGATCGGATTATCGGTATTGCCGGCACGCGCTGTTAATGTAATTTCCAGCAGCTGTGATGCTTTAATGGCATCATCAAAAAACAGTTCATAAAAATCGCCTAAACGGTAAAATAAAAAAGCATCTTTGTAATCTTGCTTTACGAGCAAATATTGTTGCATCATCGGTGTATATGTAGTCATGTTTATTTCCCTCACTTGCTAAAACTTGTACAAGTATTATACCATTTGACTCGCATTTTGCCTTGCAAACACAAAGAAAAGGAATTGTCTGAAAGTAATCTTCAAACAATTCCTATCTGTTTACGATAGAGTTTTACAATTTTTTCACGACTAAACATTTGCTGTCAGAAGATAGACACTTTTACGAAAATGATGAGGAATCATAATCTTTGCCAAAATCTTTGCCGCCAGAGTCGGACGAGGATGACGACGAGGATGAGGATGAAGAACTGCTGGATGGTTGTTGTGAACTTTCTTCAAACGACCATTCATCTTCGTAATCTAGCGGGTGTACATTAATGACAACTGTCGTTTCCCCAATAATTTCCACTAAAAATTCACGCTCAACCGTCACTTGAATTTTGTCGCCTTGCTTTGTAATAATTGCCTCAATACAATTCGGCGCTTGTAAAACACGGACTTTTACATCATTTGAATCGACTTCATCTCCATCGCGGAATGACAGTTTGACACGATCCTTATAGGAAATTGTCTCTGTATGCACTGCCGTTTTTGAATGATTGTTATATGCGTACCACACATTCACATCGAACTTCCCTGTCACCTCAACAAATTTACCATTACGTTTCGCTTGGTATTGATGATTAATTACCCAGCAACCTAATATGCTCGTTGGCGCATTCGGTGGACAGAGCGTTTCAACACATTCGGTACGCTTCTTCCCTTTTGCAATAACTGCTTTCGTCACAATTTGACGTAAACGCTTCACCGAACATCTCTCCTTTCTTCAACTGCTCGACTTATTGTATGCGGCAGGTGCCTAAAGGGTGAAATGAGTTTTTAGAAAAGAAAAAACTACTACAATCCTTTATTGTAGTAGTGCTATTCCTATTGCTTCGCTCAAATGTTGCTCAGTACTGTCGTATCCGTATGCGGGATATGGCCTACATAGTGCTTTGTTGTTTAGCCCATATTTTTATTTCACTGAGAGTTTCATTTGCTGAAAGAAATTTTTATTTCGTTATCCAGTAGTTCATTTATTTGTTTAATTGGCATCGGTTTATAATAATAATACCCTTGCCCGACCTGACAGCCTAATCGCTTCAGCTCAAGATGCTGTTCTTCTGTTTCGATCCCTTCTGCAACCGACACCATGTTCAAGTTATCCGAAAGTTGAATGATGGTTTTTATGACAGCATTCATCCGCGGATTCGCTAAATCATCAACAAAACTTTTATCGATTTTAATTTCTTTAAACGGCAGTTCCTGCAAGTAACTGAGTGATGAATAACCAACACCAAAATCATCAATCGACGTTTCAATACCAAGTTGCTGCAGCTCATCGATTATTTTTTTGGCTCTTAAGACATCTTCCAGCTCGACACTTTCGGTTATTTCAAATTTTATAAATTTCGGATCTATTTTATAGCTTTCTATAAGGGCTATGGAACTTTCCACAAATGCCGGATTATAAAAATGACTCGGTGAAATATTAATCGATACTTGGTACAATTTCAATCCTGCATCGTGACGTTGTTTTTGCCATTGAAGTACCTTTTTAAAAATTTCGAGATCAACTTTATAAATATTGCCGGTATTTTCTGCGACCGGAATAAATAACGTTGGTGAGACGAAACCTAAGTCCGCTGAATTCCAGCGTGCCAGCGCCTCAAAACTTTCGATTTCTCCAGTCATCAAGTTTACTTTCGGCTGGAGCATCGGGAAAAATTCACTATTTTTTAAACCGCGCGTAAAATGGGCCAGTACATTCATCTCTTGTTCGACTGACTCAATTAAACCCATATTAAAGTTTTTAATAACAGTGCCCGTTACTTTAAGGGCACTTGATAACGCATTATCCGCCTGGCGGACTGCTTCTATGTAGTTGATACTGGAACTAAAAGATGAAGTTCCTATTTTTAATGTTAAATACACTTCTTTTCCATCAATATAATATGGTTCAGATAAAACCTGATCCGCTTCAAAAGGCGGAATATTCATTTCCCTTAATGACAGCCGTGTAGCAACAATGATCGCTGAGTGTGTGTACCTTGCAATGATCGAGTCTTCGAATGTCGAGATATTCTGAATTCGATTTGCAAGCTGACGCAGTACTTCATCACCGCCTTGGCGGCCATACAAATCAATAATATTTTGATATTCTCCCGGTTCAATAATATATAAATGCCCTTTCGACTGTTCAGCAGCAAAATCATTTAAAATGATTTTAAAGCGCTCATAATTATTTAATCCGGATGCAACATCGTGAAAAGCAAGACGACGAATTGCAGTTTTCTGATCAAAATACTTTAATGCGAGTGTAACGATTGGTGCAATTCGATTCATAAATTTTATTTCAATCGTTTTTGGCTCTGCCCGTTGTTCAAAGTACATTGTAAATAAGCCGATCGTTTTTCCTTCAGAATTTAAAATCGGCTGACTCCACATTGAAACTAAACGATACTTTTCAATAATTGGACGATATGCTTCATGATAATCCGACTGCTTTAAATCTTTAATGATGAGCGGTTTATTGATTTTCCTTTTGTCTCCGATATCCATTAACAGTACTTTTTCATCAAGCTTCTTCAGATCTTTCCACATTTCACCGTAAATATTAATCATCCGGTCATTTTCATCAACTAGTACGATGGAACAGTGGCATTTCTTTCCGAATGTTACTTCAACTGATCTGCAAATATTGCGTAATACATTTTCAAGCGGATGCCCTGTTTCCAGGCTAAAATAGACTTCACGTTCCAGCTCAATTAATGACTCGATGTTCATGGAGTCTGTTACATCTTTCATTATGATGACACAATATTGGAGCACTCCTTGCTGATTGAACATTGGTAAATGCCTGACTTCGTTCCAAAATGCATAGCCATCTTTTCGGTAATGAAAGGAAGATGTTTTAAACGTAAGTCCATTTTCAATACTTTCCTGAATCGAATTCTCATTTAACATATCAGTAAGAGGCCCTTGTAGTAATGACAGTGTTGACCCGATTATATCATCTTCATCGTATCCTGTTGTTTGCATAAAGATCTGGTTTACAAAGTCAATTGTATAACCATTATTCGGGTTGATAATTGCTACTGCCGTATCAATCTGCCTGGCCATCTGACATAACCAATCGTACATTCCTTCATCACTTACACTTAGATGGTCAAATTCGTTCATAGGCAAAGTCCTTCCTATATAGTTCTAACTAACTTAAATTATAACAAAACAGAGTAGGAATATCGACACTATTATTTACACATATTGCTAAGTATTTACGCTCGCGGAAAGCGTCCCGGAATGGAAAACAAATTTTTAACACACAGCAAAAAACTATTTTTCTCTCAGAGAAAAATAGTTTTTTTTTGGGTTATATTCTAGCTCTTAATTATTTTAAGAACATGAGCCTGGTGTACTATTTCGTACTTTCGATCCTGTTTCGCCTTTTAATACATCGCCGCCTGTAGAAGTAATGACTTCATCTGTGACATTATTCGCAATGGCATTTGATACTAATTGTAACAATTCATTTACTTCTGTCTGCGATTGTTTAAATTGTTGAACGACTGGTAATTCGTCAATTTCTGTTTCGATTCCTGTAATCTTACCTTCAATCATTTTCAGCGCTTTTTCTTTCCCTAAGTGCTGGAAGTTAACGGCCTGCTTTTGCAGTGCTTTCAATGAGGCAATCTTTTCGCGTACAAATTGGTTTTCGTTAATTTGTTCTTCCGCTTTTTTGAAAAATTCTACTTCTTCGGTATTCGCAATCATATGGGCAATTTCTTTTGCTTTTTCTACAATCTCATCTTTTGTATACAATTTTGTTGTCATCTTACGAACTCCCCCTCTTTTGTCAGTTCTTCTACAAACTCACCCATTAATGAGTAAGATTTTGCTTCTAAAATTTTTACATTCACAAGCTTACCAATATATTTTGGATCTGCCTTAAAGTTAACAAGACGGTTTTTGCGCGTATAGCCAGCTAACACATCATCGCGTCTTTTACTGCTGCCTTCAACTAAAACTTCAACTGTTTGACCTTCCAAGTCTTTGAGCGCTTTTGCAGAATACTCCCCGACAATCGCATTCAAACGGTGCAGACGATCTTTCTTTTCTTCCTCTGTTACATTATCGACCATTTTTGCAGCAGGTGTTCCTTCACGAGGCGAATAAATATACGTAAATGCCATATCAAAGCCGACTTGGCGATACAAATCAAGCGTTTCCTGGAATTGCTCTTCTGTTTCATTCGGATAGCCTACAATGATATCTGTTGTCAGTGTTACTCCCGGAATTGCCGCTTTAATCTTATCGACTAATTGCAGGAAATGCTCACGTGTATATTTACGTGCCATAATTTTTAAAATTTCGTTTGAACCCGACTGTACCGGTAAATGAATATGGTCGACGAGATTGCCGCCTTTTGCCAATACTTCGATTAAATGATCATCAAAGTCGCGCGGATGACTTGTTGTAAAGCGAATACGCGGAATATCGATTTTACGGAGTTCGTCCATTAAATCACCAAGTCGGTATTCGATATCATCAAAGTCTTTCCCGTATGCATTGACATTTTGGCCTAATAGCATAATTTCTTTATAGCCTTGTGCTGCCAGTTCACGTACTTCCTGAATAATTTCTTCAGGGCGACGAGAACGTTCCTTGCCTCGTGTATATGGAACGATACAATATGTACAGAACTTGTCGCAGCCGTACATAATATTCACCCAAGCTTTAATTGAACCAATACGTTTTTTCGGTAGGTTTTCGATGACATCGCCTTCTTTTGACCATACTTCGACAACCATTTCCTTAGACATATAAGCATCGTGTAAAATATTCGGTAATCGGTGGATATTATGTGTACCGAACACCATATCAACATGCTGATACTGTTTTAAAATTTTGTTCACGACAGATTCTTCTTGCGACATACATCCGCAAACACCGATCAGCATTTCCGGATTTTTACGTTTATATTTTAACAGGAAGCCCAGCTCACCGAATACTTTATTTTCCGCATTTTCACGGATTGCGCATGTGTTTAGTAAAACGACATCCGCTTCTTCAATCATTTCAGTCGGTGTATAGCCAAGCTGCATGAAAATACCAGCCATTACTTCAGTATCGTGCTCGTTCATTTGACAGCCGTATGTTCGAATATAAAACTTACGATCCTGTCCCATTCCTAAATATTTTTCTTCGATATCAAAATCTTTATGATACTTTACTTCTTCTTTACCGCGTTTTTTCGCGTCTTTTAGTGAAGGAGCCGTAAATACTTTCTCGAAATATTTACTATAGTCTTTTTCTTCTTTAGGTTGTTTAATCTGCTGACTAGCTAGTCGTTGTTCTTCATTCATCGACTACTTGCCCCCCTATCATTTATTACCTTTACTCATTTCATCATTATAGCGAACTGTTACTGGTTGTTACAAGCTAGTCGATAAATTGTTTGTAACTATTCAGGTCATTATCGCGTAAAATTGTAAAAAATGTGACACTCAATTTGATGACTTGTGCCCAGTTCATTTCATATTTCGCTTCGAATTGATGCTTCGGCAGGCGCAGAACATCTTGAAACAATCGTTTCGCTTCAATGTTTTGCTGCGCTAAATACGCTAAAAACGCCAAAAACAGCTTGTGGTCCTCCAGTTGCAGTGCTTTATCTTCCAGCAGTACATCTACGCGGCTTCCCGGGGAGTTGGCCCGTTCAAACAATTTATTCAATTCACTTTCCAGTTTTTCATTTTTATACTGCAAAAAATTTAAAATATCGGTCATCTTTTCTACCTCATTTTTAAAAAACATTTCAGTAAACTAACATCTAAAAATAAAAGGCAGAAAGATTGCTCTATCTGCCTTTTACAAAAATTATTTATTATCATCCATTTTCAGTACGGCCATGAATGCTTCCTGTGGAACCTCTACTGAACCTACTTGTTTCATACGTTTTTTACCAGCTTTTTGTTTTTCAAGTAATTTACGTTTACGTGAAATGTCACCGCCGTAACATTTTGCAAGTACGTTTTTACCCATTGATTTAATTGTCGAGCGGGCAATAATTTTTTGACCGATCGCTGCTTGCACCGGTACTTCGAATTGCTGACGTGGAATCAGCTCTTTTAATTTTTCCACAATTACTTTTCCGCGCTCATATGCAAAGTCTTTGTGTACGATGAAGCTTAATGCATCGACTTGTTCACCGTTCAATAGAATATCCATTTTGCTTAACTTAGAAGGCTGGTACCCGATTAATTCATAATCGAATGACGCATAGCCTTTCGTATTTGATTTTAAGAAATCAAAAAAGTCGTATACAATTTCCGCTAAAGGCATTTCATAAACGATTTTCACACGTGTGTCATCGATGTAATCCATGCCTGAGAAGTTACCGCGTTTTTTCTGGCACAGCTCCATAACAGCACCAACATAATCATTTGGTACCATAATTGTCGCCTTTACGTATGGCTCTTCAATGCGGTCGATTTTTTGCGGATCCGGCATCATTGACGGGTTATCCACTTTTAAAACCGAACCATCTGTTTTTGTTACTTCATAAATTACAGAAGGTGCAGTCGTGATTAAATCAATGTTGAATTCACGCTCAATACGTTCCTGGATAATCTCCATGTGCAGTAGCCCTAAGAATCCGCATCGGAAACCGAAACCTAATGCCTGAGAAGTTTCCGCCTCATATTGTAGTGCAGAGTCGTTTAATTCCAGTTTTTCAAGTGCTTCACGTAAGTCGTTGTATTTTGCTGTGTCAATTGGATAAAGACCGCAATATACCATCGGATTTAGTTTACGGTAACCTGGAAGCGGCTCTGTAGCAGCACGGCTGCCTGCGAAAGTTACCGTATCACCTACACGTGTATCCTGAACATTTTTAATTGATGCTGTTAAATAACCTACATCACCAACTGTCAATTCAGCTTGTGGTACTGATTTCGGTGTATGAATTCCTACTTCGATTACTTCGAATTCCGCACCTGTTGCCATCATTTTAATTGTATCGCCGGCTTTAACAGTACCATTTACAATACGGATTGAGATGATAACACCTTTATATGCATCATAAACAGAGTCGAAAATTAATGCTTGTAATGGAGCATCTGGATCACCTTGTGGAGCAGGTACTTTTTCAACAATCTGTTCCAAAATATCCTCGATTCCAATTCCTGCTTTTGCAGATGCAAGTACTGCTTCAGAAGCGTCCAGCCCAATTACATCTTCCACTTCGCCGCGAACACGTTCAGGGTCTGCAGCAGGCAAATCGATTTTGTTGATAACCGGTAGGATTTCCAAATCATTGTCCAATGCCAAATATACGTTAGCCAGCGTTTGCGCTTCAATTCCCTGTGCAGCATCGACTACTAAAATGGCACCTTCACATGCCGCTAATGAACGTGATACTTCATATGTGAAATCGACGTGACCCGGTGTGTCGATCAGATGGAAAGTATAGATCTCGCCATTTTTAGCATTATATTTTAATTGTACGGCATTTAATTTAATTGTAATTCCGCGTTCACGCTCCAGATCCATCGAATCCAGCAGCTGGGACTTCATTTCTCGTTGTGTAACAGTTTGCGTCTTTTCCAATAGACGATCAGCAAGTGTTGATTTCCCGTGGTCGATATGTGCAATAATCGAGAAATTTCGGATATTTTCTTGTCGTTTTAAACGTTGTTCTCGGTTCATGTATAATTCCTCTCCTAATTAGAAAAAACACCTGAGCCCATTTTGGGTTGGTGTCACTACATATGTAGAATATTCATCCATTTACTTTTCTACTAAAATACAGCCTCTATCTCCACCAATTTGAAGTAATGGAACAATAGAGGCATAACTTATTTTAAATTATACTATGAATTGTAGTGAAACGACAACAGCGAACCTTCACCTACAATAGGAAAACCGCATTTCGCGCCTTACTTTTGCGAAATGCGGTTTTTCGTATTGGAGCGAATAGCTGTGCTGAAATTGCTCAACATGTCTCACACTACCCGCCTGCTATTTGTAAACCAATTAATATCTATGCTGCAGATTCAACGAAAGCAACCCGGATCGCCTGAGCTAAAATTGCCATAGTTCGCTGAAGCTCTTCCTCCGTGTTGTCAATACCGCCAAATTCAATCAGCAATACATTTGTTGCAAGATCCTGATTATAAACACCGTCAACACCAGTACCCGACTTTTTCATAATTCCGCGTGAAACGCCTGGCACAATACGGTTCACTTGCTCACTTAACATTGTTGCATAAGCTAAATTCGCTTCATATGCAGGATGTTCCGCGCCGACAACAAAAGCAATCTTTGCATATTGTTCATTATTTGCTGTAAGTGTCGTCACTTTTTTAGGGGCTGAATCCCGATGAAAATCGATTATAAGATCATATTCGCTTTCTTCCAAATATTGGGCCAATACAGGTCGAGCCACTTTGTATGCCTGGTGAAATGTTGCATCAACCTGTTTCATTTCGGTCATGACATCAAAGTCTACAATATGTGGGGTTAAATCGTTTAATTCCAGATAATGCTGCATCATTTCCTGAAGTGAAAAAATATTCATTTCTTCATCATAAACTGCCTGCATCCCTTTTGTTTTTTTGACGATCGGCTTATAGGACTCGTGTGAATGTGTGAACATCAACAGTACATCGAATGGATCGACTTTCGGTTCTTCAGGTACTGTGACAATAGGCTCTGCCGCTGCATAAACAACGTGTGGACGTTCACTTTTAGTTTTTTGTGTAGTCATTTCATTATTTGGAAAAGGGAATTGCCCAATAATGATAGGCAGTGAAAATAAAAATAAGAACAATAATGAGAAGCGTTTTAGTTTCCGCAAACACATCACCCTTTCTCCAATACAATATGGGAAAAGAGTAAAACTTAGAACGTATAACTAGTTTTTATTGTTCAGAAAATAATTCGCCTGTTAATTACCGGCTTTTTGTTTTTCTTCAAGCCATGTAAACAAGCTTTCACCTAGTAAAAATGCATATTGGCTTAGCCAGAAGTCGACTTCTTTCGGTGTAACCATCAAACGCTCCGGGTGGGTACTAAATACTTCTTCAAACAATTGTCTGCGATCTTCAGTCGGCCATGTTGCCCACTGGCCGAAAATCGGCTCAACTGTCGTTAAATCTACTTCCTCGTTTACAGGTGTCCAGCTTGTTACAGAAAGCTTTCCTGACGGTTTTCCTCTTTCCTGTATTTTAGCCGCAATTGATCTGAATGCAACATCGATTGCATCGGCGATTAAAATCGGCGCTTCCACAACAGTCGGAACTCCGATTGCTGTTACCGGGACGCCGAGCACTTCCTTGGAAACTTCCTTGCGATGGTTGCCGACACCCCCTCCTGGATGAATCCCTGTATCTGTCAGTTGGATTGTCCGACATAAACGGGCACTTCCGCTTGTTGCAAGCGCATCGATAATAATGACGAGCGCAGGTTTAATTTTTTCTGCCAATGCATGGATATAATCACTTGTCTCAAATCCTGTTTGGCCGGTAACACCTGGCGCATACAAAATAAACTTCGGTGAATCCAGTTCCGACTGTTTTTTATGCATTGCATCAATCGTATAAGGGCCAATTGCATCCGGGGTAATCGTCTTGTTCCCTAAGCCGATCACTAAAATTTTTGAATCCGCCGTAATTTTTACGTCTTTATGCAAATCGTGCAGGTAATGGATTAAAGACTCCTGCATTTGCTCAAAACCATGGCGGTCTTCTGATGTAAGTGTAGGGATCGACAACGTTATATACGTCCCCTGCTTTTTACTTATTCTTTCTTCCCCTGTAGCATTCACTTCAACTTTTGTGATTTTGACACGATTTTGTTGAGATTCTTCCATGTGAATGCCACGTTCGTGTTCCAATGTTTCCTTTTGCTGTTTTGTCTGATGTTGGACAACTTCTGCTGTTTCATCAATTAAATCTGTTCGATTCCAATCAATTTTTTTCATAATGCACCTCCACAATTCAGTTTGTTCAAACTGTCAAGTAAATATTCTTTGCGTTTATGTATTGCAATTCCTTCAATCCTTTGGTAGAATGATTTTTGTTGTATTGACACATGAAATAAGTGAGAAAATACTCATCTCGTACCTAAATCTAGGAGGTGAAAGAAATGCCAAACATTAAATCTGCTATCAAACGTGTAAAAGTTAACGAAAAAGCTAACGCTGCTAACGCACAAGCAAAATCTGCAATGCGTACTACAGTTAAAAAAGCTGAGCAAGCGATCGCAACAGGTGCTGAAAACGCACAAGAATTAGTAGTTGCTGCTTCTAAAGCATTAGATAAAGCTGCTTCTAAAGGTCTTATTCACAAAAACGCGGCTTCTCGTAAAAAGTCTCGTTTAGCGAAAAAAGCTTAATTGTAAACTTATAAAGCCAACTGTGCATCTGCACAGTTGGCTTTTTTCATTGTTTCCTAGAATATAATTTTCTATAGTTTCTTCATTAAAAACAGCTCTAGATGACGTTCACGGTTACCCCCTGTTGTTTTCAGCTGAAGATCTACTTCCGCCAGACTATAGAGCGCTTGGAGTAAACGCTGGTCGGATGGGCGGTTTCTTTGACCTGAAATGACCTGCACCCGGTACGGATGAATTTTAAGCTGTTTTGCAATCTGTTGCTGATGGTACCCTTTCTTTTGCAAATAGAAAATATTGGTCATTGTCCGGATATTGTTTGCTAAAAGTCCTACTAGCTTGATCGGTTCTTCTTTTTGACGTAAAAGATCATGATAGATTTTGAGAGCCTCTTCCTGATTGTGGTCCAAATAGGCATTCAGCATTTTAAATGCATCATGCTCAAGCGTTTTTGCCACTAAATCCTCAACAAGTTCACGTGTTATTTCATAATCTTCACCTAAATACAAGGCCATCTTTTCGATTTCCATCTGAAGCTGGAGCATATTCGGACCGACCATTTCAAGCAGTTTGCCGACAGCTTCATCCGTAATCGCTTTTCCATGCTGCTCTGCTTCATTTTTTACCCATACATTCAAATCGTTGTTTTGTGGTGTTTCCGCTAAGATTACTGTACATCTTTCTTTCATAAGCTTCGTTACTTTTTTACGCTCATCCAACTTTTCGTACGGAGCGATAAATATGGTGATGGCTGTATCGGTAGGATGCTGCAGCCAGCTTTCAAGACGCTTTAAATCATGGTCAATCTTTTCCTTGCCTTTTTCAGTCGCTTTTAAAAATGATGCATTTTTGGCTATTATTAATTTACGTTCCGAGAAAAACGGAATCGTATCCGCTTCATCAATAACATAATCAATCGGCTGTTCATTTAAGTCAAAGGTCATGACTTCCGCTTCTTCATTTTTTTGAAGAGCCGCCTTTAACTGCTTAATTGTTTCATCTACAAAATAGGATTCTTCTCCTACAAGCAAGTAAACCGGTGCGAAATTCCCCTTTTTAAAATCTTGCCATACTTTTGTTATCATACTGGGAACCTCCTTTACTTTCGTAGTTCTAAGTATACCATTTTTTACGTTATTGAGGATGTCCAGTTTCGCATCTCTATATGCCCCGAAGAAGAATTTATTTTGTCGATCACCTCTCTATTTATTTATAGATTTTTCTTGAATTTCACTCCGATTAAATAAACCAATAAAAGGAATAATTAGCATTTCATATAGCATTTTTAGTTAGAATATTCTATAATTATTGAAGATTAGGAGGGATACTTATGGCAGGACATCAAGATCCAAACTATGTAGCTGAAAACCCATTCGAAGGTCGTGGCCGAGCGATGAAAAGCAATGACTTCCCGGATGCCGGTTACGGTTTCGCCATCGGTGGCGGATTCTTCATCGTATTGTTTATTATTGCAACAATCGTAGAAGCAGCTACACGTCTGTAATTCCTTAAAAGTGGGATGGTTTCTCGTTAAAATGAGAAACCATCCCCTTTTTTATTTCATAAAAAGAGAATTCGATTTTTCAATGTACATTTGATTTTGTGAGACTGAAACTTCTATCGTACCGTCTAAACCTGTTGTGAAGTATTGGGTATTTTTCGCCTCAAACCGATTGACAACATCAATATGCGGATGATTATAGCGGTTATTTTCACCTGCCATAAACACGACAAATTTAGGGTTTGTTACTGTTATAAATTCCTCGGTGCTTGATGTCTTACTGCCATGATGCCCGGCCTTCAATAGATCGATATTACGTAATTCCTCGTTATAAAGTCGAATGAGCTCCCTCTCGCCTTCCTGCTCCAAATCCCCTGTAAACAATGCCCGAAACGCCTCATGCTTTACAAATAGAACGAGCGAATCATTATTTCCTTCATATTCAATTTCCAATGGCCATAAATATTCAAATGCTGTTCCCCCGATTTGCCACTTATGACCAGCCATTTTCTCGATCAGTTTCGTATTTGTTTTCTCAAGCTCATGCAAAAAATCGTTCATCACCGGCTTGGTGATCGATCCTGGTGTCACATGAACCTCCTTTACAATCACTTCCCGCAACACCTCTTCAGCGCCCTCTACATGATCGGCATCCGCATGTGACAGCATAAATATATCGATTGTCTGGATTCCTCGTCCTTTTAAATAAGGAACGACAACTTGACGCCCAACTTCATAGGGAGTTTTGCGCTCTTTCCATGTTTCCTGTTCAAATCGCAACAAGCCCCCTGCATCAATAACAATGACCGATTTTCTGTGCGGCAGTTCAATGACAATGCAGTCCCCTTGACCGACGTTAACAAAGGCAATTTTCAGATCACTGTGCAAAAATGGCTGTATATGAAATATAAAGGCAGGCAGTACTAAAGCAAAGATGACTTTCTTTAACGGAGCTTGCTGGTCAAGCAAATAAAATGTAAAAAAAACCGAGACGTATAAAATGACAAGCCACATAATCGAAGGTTTTCCGGGGTTCCACATTTGGACAATCGGCTGCTGAATGAAAAGAATGAAGTTTGTCAGTGCTGTACGCAGCGGCTCATACATAGAAAAGAGAATGGAGTCAAACGAGAATGGCAAAAAAGTCAGTATAAGGACAAGTAGATTGATGGGTAAAATAATAAAGGAAAAAAGAGGAACGAAGAAAATATTGGCGATAAAAGAAGAAAGGCTGATTTCGTAAAAGTGGAACAGTAATAAAGGATAAACGAGGATTTGGCAAACGAACGTAATGTAAAAGGATTGTACCCAAAAATTTGAGTAGCGGGCTAAAATGCGGCCGGAATAAACTAAGCTGTACGTGGCCAAATAGGATAGCTGAAAGCCGACTTGAAAAACTGCACCAGGCTCTAATAATACAAACACAATAAAGCTGAGCGACAATGCATCATCCATCGGTATTTTCCAACGAACATACTGCGCAAGCAAGACGAATTCCACGACACTTACCGCACGCCAAATAGACGGTGCCCCTCCTGCTAAAATTGCATATAACGGCAGTAAAATAAGCAATAATACTGTAGCGACTTCTCTGCGTATTCTCAAGCGAAGCAATAACTGAAAAAACAGGAACGAGACAAATGCGACATGCAAACCCGAAATCGCGAATAAATGGGTAATGCCAAGCTTTTGATAGGCGCGGTTTAATTGTTCGTCGACATTTTCCTGAAAACCGATCAAAAGGGCCTGTGCCTCTGCTGCAAGAGATGGCGGGAAAGTTTCTTCAATATGTTTTTTTAACCGAAAGCGCTGTTCATAGATTGGTTGCATGAAGTTTTTATTTTGCCGAAAATATTGGAGGTGCTGAATTTCAATAATCCCTCTTGCATTTTTGCTTTGCAAATAACGGGCCATAGAAAAGCCATAGCGGTGCGCGGGGAATGATGGGGATACTTGCTCTCCGGTTACAATAAAACTTGTACCAGCAAGCTGCTGTGCCTCGAAGCGCTGTTTTTCTTTTTCAGTTTTCAATTCATAGGTGACATATACTTTGTTGCCGGATTCATCAAGCATGAACCCCCTTAACATCACACCATTTATATTGTACTCGTCGGTCCACGTTAACATTGCCGGTAGTTTAACCGGATGTGAAAGCTTATTGACTTCATAGGAAAAATAGCTGTAACTTCCAATACCAACTATTAAAATAAATAACAGATGGATGTTTGCCAGTCGCTTATAAAGACTAAACACCAGCAATAACGCAAGCAGGAAAAGAAGCCTTCCCGTTTCAAATGCAGCAAGTGCACTGATACAAACCGACAAGGCGTAAAATATCCAGTTATGCTTGAACAAGTTTACCAAATAAAGCATGCATCTTCTCCTCTAATGGGAGCAACTGATCTCGGCTTGCACCTAACTCACGAAGCTTCTCAAGCATTTCAGCGGTCAATGCGAACTTTTCATCTTGCAGAAAGTCGATCTTAGCTTCATCAAATGGAATATGTGCAACATGGACATCCGCTTTTTTGAACAGTTCCATTGCGTACATATTATTTTTATAATCTTTTGCATAGTACACATTTTTAATGCCGGCTTGAATGATCGTCTTCGTGCATGGCAGGCATGGGAAATGCGTGACATATAGATCCGCTCCATTTGATGGCGTACCATATTTTGCACATTGCAGTAATGCATTCGTTTCGGCATGCACTGTGCGGACACAATGGTTGTCCACAACGTAGCACCCTTCTTCGATACAGTGTTCGTCACCTGAAATCGATCCATTATATCCGCCGGCAATGATGCGCTTTTCCCGTACAATTGTCGCACCTACCGCAAGACGGCTGCACGTGCTTCTTAATGCGAGTAAATGACTTTGCGCCATAAAAAATTGATCCCAAGTAATTCGCTCCATATGATAACCCCCAAATGTTTTGTCACCTATCAGTTTATACATAGTTCCTGACATTCGCAATGTAAGTTCGGTCAGAAATTTCACTTTATTTTACGTCGATTAGGTCCTTTAACTGCTCAAATGTTTTGTCCCCGATTCCCGTTACCTTTTTTAAATCATCAATGACTTGAAAATTCCCATGTTCGGAACGGTGCTGAATAATCGCCCCCGCTTTGGATGGACCAATTCCCGGAAGCTGGGTTAACTCCGCTTCCATCGCTTTATTTATATTAATCTTCCCGGTCGTATTTCCACTGCCGGAGCCGGTTGCCGGACCTGCCTGTATTATCCGTTCCATTACTTCTGCAGGCTCTTCACCCATTTTAGGTACATAGATGACCATTTCATCCTGAAGTCTTTGGGCATGGTTAATAAGCACCGGATTGGCATCGTCTGTGTAACCTCCTGCTGCTTCAACGGCATCGACAATCCGTTGTTCTTCGGATAATGAATAAACACCCGGATATTTTACCGCTCCTTTTACATCAACCATTATTGGCTTTTGTTCGGTTTCAACTTCCGTGTCCGGATTTGCGGAAGGTTCTTCAATAGCTGGAATTGTCATTTGGTCAATTGTTTCTATCGTAGCACTGTGCGAGGAATCATCGAGGAATAATAAGTAGATTAATACCGCAGCAACGATACCGCCCAGAACAGCAAGTTGCTTTTTATACTTCTCCAGAAATGGCTGCAAAATAAAAAACACCCTTTCATAAAGAAGGTTTTATATATGGAGCTTACATCCACTATACAAATTCCGCTTCTTTATGAAAAGGTATTTCCATCAAAACTGCCGAAACTTACTTTTTCAGCTATTTTATTTAACCGCCCGAATAAAAATTCGTTCGCTTTCATCAGTCGGTTGTGTTGGTGTCCAGTCTGCCGTTACTTCAACATGAGAAAAACCGACCTCTTTTAGCCATTTCGCATATTGCTCATACGCAAATGTGCGCTGATAATGTTCTTCATCAAAACGTTCATACAGGCCGCTTTCTGTTAGTACAAAAAATGTCATTTGATGGTACACAGAATGGGGTTCTTCACCTGGCTCTGTATGCCAAACATATGAAATTTCGCCGTCATCATATGTAAATGGACCATCCAGAAAAATATCGTCCATTTTATATAACGAATGTACATCAAAGAATAGTTGTCCGCCTTCACGGAGACTGTCAAATATCCGCTTTAATGTTTCCACGACATTTTGCTGCTCTTTTACATAGTTGATTGAGTCAATTGGGATGATGGCAACATCCAAATCGCTGAAACCATCTAGTTCGTCCATTGACATAGCATATAGAGGCATTGAAACCTTCTCAGCTTCCATACGCGCACTTGCAATGGCAAGCATGTCTTCCGATAAGTCAATCCCTGATACAGCGTAACCTGCTTTATGCAGCATTAATGCAAGCGTTCCTGTACCACAGCCAATATCGAGCAGATTTTTATAGTTCTGTGCAGGTGCAAATGTCTGAATCCATTCCACATATTCCGTATACGGGATATCTGTCATCAATTCATCATAAACTTCCGCAAAACGTTCATAACTATTCATTGTCCATTTGTGGCGCGTCTAATTGTGGTGCATCTCCCCATAGACGCTCTAGGTTGTAATAGGCACGCTCATCTTTATGGAAAATATGTGCAACAACATCACCCATATCGACTAAAATCCAGCGTGCAGTATCAAAGCCTTCAAGCTTACGTACTGTGAAGCCCGCTTCTTCTGCTTTTTCTTTAATTTCACGTGCAATTGCCTGTACTTGGCGCTCTGAGCTACCTTCTGCAATGATGAAATAATCAGCTAAAAGTGAAATCCCTTGCATATTTAATGCAACGATATCTTCTCCTCGCTTGTCATCGATTGCTTTGTACGTAATATTTAATAACGTTTCATTCATGTATGTTTATTCCTCTCTTATTAAGCTGTTGTAGCATTCAATTGAAACAGGGTAAATTGCCTGCTGTGACGAAACTAAAAAACTGAGCGTATGTGTCACACATGCCCGGAATGCATCTTCTAAACTGATGTCTGCCAATGTTCTTAGTTCCTCAACACCCTGAAACTTACGATTTGGTTCAATCATATCTGCTACATAAATAATTTTCTCAATAGTTGTCATATTCACACGTCCGGTAGTATGGTAACGAATTGCATTTAAAATGGCTTCATCATTAATTTGGAATTCCGTCTCGACAATCCAGGCACCGACCGGGCCATGCAATATTTCTGCATTCCAGTCAAGCAAACGCGCATCCAACTGCTGTTCGATCACGACTTGCTTCATCCAGTCAACATCCGCATATTTAGCGATATCATGGAAAATAGCCGCAATCTCTGCTTTTTGTGGATTTTCATCGTATTGATGAGCTAAACGGATCGCTGTTTCCATTACACCAACCGTATGAATATACCGTTTTTCAGGCATTCGATCTTTAATCGCGGCCAGCATCGTTTGACGATCCATACAAACCTTCCTTTCGAATATACTGTTCAACTGCAGCAGGCAATAAAAATTGTAAAGGTGCCTCTGATTGCTGTAATCGGTTTCGAATATATGTTGAAGAAAGGTCAATTTGCGGAGCTTCCACCATGCACACGTCGTAGGAAGATTTTGCTTCACTGCCCGGGCGCATCACTCCAACAAATGTGACAAGTTCCATTAATTCATCGATACGGTGCCATGTATGCAAAGAGTCGATCATGTCCCCGCCGATAATAAAATAAAACTGTATTTGTGGTTCACGTTCACACAATGCTTTCATTGTATCGAATGTATAGGATACCCCTCCGCGCTCAAGTTCGTATGTTTCCACATGAAAATAAGGAATGTCCTCGATCGCCAGCTCAACCATCCGCAGACGCTGCGCATTTGTTGCCGAGCGGGACAAATCCTTATGCGGCGGTTTTGCATTCGGCATAAAGCGTACTTCCGTCAAACCAAGCGCTGCATACACTTCGTTGGCCATCATTAAATGTCCAATATGCGGTGGATTAAAAGTTCCTCCAAAAAGACCGACTTTCTTCATTACACTTCACCTTATTTCGTAGCTACTTTTGGTAATACGATTTTTTTGTTGTTGCGAGATTCTTTATATAAAACAACCGTCAACCCGATCAGTTGAACAAGCTCGGCACGTGTACCGGCTGCCAGTTCTTCCGCCACGACATTTTTGTCTTCTTCACAGTTGTCTAAAATGCGTACTTTAATAAGTTCGCGTGCTTCCAATACATCGCGTAATTGTGCAATCATTGCATCATTTACGCCACCTTTCCCAACTTGGAAAATTGGATCTAAGTGATGTGCCTCAGCACGTAAAAAACGTTTTTGTTTACCTGTTAACATAATTTCCTCCTAATTGCGCCGTTAAACGGGCAATCATTGCATTTGTATTTGGATAATGACCTAACCAGTGTTCGTAAGCAATCGCACCTTGATGCACGAACATGCCTAACCCATTGACAATTGTCGCCCCTTTTTGCTCAGCCGCTTGCAAAAATGGCGTCATTAATGGATTATACACAATATCTGCAGCAATTGCGCCTGCCGGGAACTTTTCAAGCGAAAATGGTAATGCAAAGTCGCCCGTAGTCATTCCTGCTGGTGTTGTTTGAATAAAAATTTCATAATTGGCCATGCTTTGTTCTGCTTCTTGCATTGAAACAGCTTGGCCAGCATGTAATTCATCAATAATTTGCTGTGCTTTTTCAACTGTCCGGTTGGCAATTGTTATATTCGTATAACCTGTCAGTTGAAGGGCAAATGCAATACCACGGGCTGCGCCACCTGCTCCGATCAGTAAAACCGGTGCATTACGTTTTGTCGTACCAATTACATGCTCAAGTGATTTCACAAAACCCGGACCGTCCGTATTATAGCCTTTTAATTTACCTTCTGCAGTGCGCACGACCGTATTGACCGCACCCATTTTTTCGGCAAGTTCATCCAGCTCATCCAAGAACGGAATGATCGCTTGTTTATGCGGAATCGTTACATTCCAGCCGCTTGTCCCTAACAGTTTGAATGATGCAACAGCTTGTTGTAGATGTTCTGGCTTCACGTGTATCGGGATATACGTTGCATCCACATTCGCTTCTTCATACCATGCATTATGCATTTCCGGAGATTTTGACTGTGCAATCGGATCCCCAATAACCGCAAACCACTTTTTCATCGACAATTCCCTCTTTCCTACTACCGTTCATTCACTGTAAAATAACTGACTTGATAAAAAGAAGGCGAATTTGCCCGCCTCCCCTTTATTCCAATCAACTAACTTCAGATGATAAAATTCCATTCAAAATCTGATGAATTATTAAATCAACGATGGACGAATGAATACTTCTACGCCTTTTGGTGCGTGTGCTGCTACGACAACATTGGCATGCTGTACTGTAATCCAGCCTAATCCTGAAATAACTACATCTGTTTTCGGTTCTTTGATCGAAAACTCGTGACGCACTAATGGCGGTAATTGATCAATATGTTTAGACGTTGGAGGTGCCAGTAACTCACCTTTATGTTCTTCATATAATTGATCCGCACGTTCCAGCTTCGTACGGTGGATCGGCAAATCATTTGCAACATGTACAGTAAATGCCGAACGCTCTCCTTGAATAAAATCAAAACGGGCAAGAGCACCGATAAATAGTGTTTGTCCAGGATTTTGCTGATACACTTTTGGTTTAATTTCTTTTTTCGGCATAATATATTTTAATTCACTCGAATCGATATGGTGTGCCATTTGGTGGTGATTGATAATACCAGGTGTATCATATAAAGATGATCCGTCATCAAGCGGAATGCCAATCATATCAAGCGTAGTTCCCGGGAAATGAGAAGTTGTAATAATTTCTCCCTCACCTGTAGCTTGCTTAATAATACGGTTAATAAACGTCGATTTACCGACATTTGTACAACCTACAACATATACATCTTTGCCGTTACGGTATTCTTCAATCGCTGCAACGACTTCCTGCATGCCCATTCCTTTATGTGCCGAAACAAGCTTCACATCAACCGGCTTTAATCCAAGTGCTTTCGCTTCACGTTTTAACCAGTTGATTACTTTCTTTTCTTTTACCGATTTTGGTAAAAGGTCTGCTTTATTTGCTACTAAAAGAACCGGATTATTTCCAACGAATCGGTGTAAACCTGGTAGCCAGCTGCCATTGAAATCGAAAATATCCACGATTTTCACGATCAGACCTTGCTGTTGACCAAGACCGTTTAAAATACGTAAAAAATCATCATCCGTTAAGCTAACAGGTTGGATTTCATTATAGTTTTTTAAACGGAAACAACGTTGACAAATAATCATTTCCTTTTCCAGCGAGGATGCAGGTGCATACCCTAATCCATTTTTATCTTCAGTTTGAATCACTGTTCCACAGCCAATACATTGTGGCATTTCATTCATTCACTATTTCCTCCTAACTACTATTGCACCTTCATGCAAAAAAACTTGGGTCGCTTTTTAGTCTTCCCAAGGATACTTTCCTTTTCGCTTTAGATCGTTATATACACGACGTTCGACGAAGCGGTTAAATTTTGTAACGAGTCCATCAGAGTCAGCAACAGGACGTACTAAAAACGTATAAAGTTTTTGACGTTTTGCACCCATCACATCTGTTAATAGCTGATCTCCCAGCATCGCAACTTCATGGCGACGTAGACGCAGCTGAACAAGGGCCGCATAATATGCTGCACCTAATGGTTTTTTGGCACGGAAAATAAACGGTATGCCGTGCGGTTCTGCAAACTGGCGCACCCGTGCTTCATGATTGTTTGAGGCAATAATAATTTTTATGCCTGCTTCACGCATCATTTCAAACCATTGTACAAGCTCTTCCGTTGCATCAGCACGGTCCCATTCAACAAGCGTATTATCTAAATCTGTTATGATCCCTTTAATGCCTAAATCCTTTAATTTTTCCGGTGTAATTTCATATACACTGCGAATAAATTCATCTGGTAATAAAAAGTTGTACAAAGCCGTAACCCCTAACTCAAAATTTATTTATTCATTATACCATAGTAGCAAAGGCTTCTCCCATTTTTATCTTCGCCCCATTTGTAACATTCTCGGTAAATTCAATAGCATTTTGTTCAAATAACATCACAACGGTTGAGCCAAAAGCAAAATAGCCGACTTCTTCCCCTTTTTTCCACTGTGTTGACGTATTAGTAAGTTCAATTGAATTCACAAAAGTCGCTCCTACTTTAATGAATGCTGTATAATGTTGTTTTTCATAGTTAATTTCGCTAATCATACGATAATTATGACTGATTGGCTTTTTTCCATATTGTAAGCCCATCTGGTTGACTGGATAAGACTTTTGCCCAAGTATGTATTGTCGCTTAACAACACCATCAATCGGGCTATGGATACGGTGATAATCTGCAGGACTCAAGTAAAAAACAATATATTTGCCATTATTATACCTCTTTGCCTGTGTTTCATTTCCCATTAAATCAATTAAAGAATACGGCTTATTTTTCACAGTAAACATTTCCTGATCCTCAATATTGCCGAATGCTTCTATTTTTGCATCAACAGGACTTGCAAATATATTTTTGCGAACATCTACCGGTCGCACTTCTTCTTTCAACTGCCGAACAAAAAAATCATGCAGGCTAGTAAATTCTTTTGGAGATTTTGAAACTTCTTGTATGTTAATTCCGTATATTTGACTATAGCTACGAATAAAATTTTTACTTAAACGTGATTGTGCGATCTGTTGTAAAATTTTCGAAGAGATTTTACCATTTGATAGTTCTATCATATTCCGGTATAATTTTTCCTTCATTCTAGGTCCTCCGTTAAGTATTGAATAAAAGTAAATTATATAATGACTGGTCGAACAAAGATAGGTCTTATTATGAATTAACTATTACCTTTTTTTAATAGAACAAGTATAATAGAATATAGCCGATGTGCAAGGGAGTGTTTTCCAATGTTTCTACTTCAAAAAGTTGATTCAACGTTTAAAAAAATAAAAGCAAATGCTGCTAATATTATTACAATTACAAATATGTCGTTTGGTGGGGCTGCAATTATGGCTACACTAAATGAGTATCATAGCTACAGTGTATTATTAATTTTTATCGCTGCTTTTTTAGATCGGTATGATGGAAAAGTTGCCCGTAAATTTAATCAGGAGTCCGAATTGGGAAAACAGCTTGATTCCATGGCGGATATTATTTCTTTCGGTGTAGCACCTGCCCTGTTAATGTATGAAATGGCATTAATGAATGCAGGATTTACAGGTATGATGATGCCAGTATTATTTATTGCTGCTGGTGCGTTGCGTTTAGCTCGATTCAATGTGATGGATTCAACAGGTTATTTTGTAGGACTGCCGATTACAGCGGCGGGTACATTACTAACTATTTCTTATTTCTTTACAAATATGTTATCCGAAACATTTTACTTAATTCTTTTCCCTGTGTTGGCACTATTGATGGTAAGTACGTTTACATTAAAAAAAGTGTAAGAGCAGAAATATCGCTCTTACACTTTTTTCATTTCTGCGCAAAATTCATCATATACTGTCGAAAAGATGAAAGGATGTTAATTGCTTGAGCGGTTTTGTGACAGCATTGGTTCAACTTTGGCTTGAGCTTCCCGCATTATTAGGCTATTTAAAAGGGCAGACGTTTTATAAACCGTTATCACGCGAGGAAGAGGAAGAAGTCATCAATCGTTTTATTAAGGGGGATGAAAGCGCTCGTGTCGAATTAATTGAGCGAAATATGCGTCTAGTTGCACACGTCGTAAAAAAATTCCACCCTTCACACGATTTGCTTGATGATTATATTTCAATTGGCACGATTGGTCTTATGAAAGCCGTAAGCAGTTTCACACCAGAAAAAAAGACCCGTCTCGCCACATATGCCGCCCGATGTATCGAAAATGAAATTCTGATGCATCTTCGTGCACAAAAAAAAGTGCAAAAAGATGTCTCGTTATTTGAGCCGATTGGTGTCGATAAAGATGGGCAGTCTCTTCAAATCCGTGATTTACTGCAGCTTGACGAACCTTCAACAATTGAAAAAATTGAACGACAGGAGGATTTTGCCCAGCTGTATCGCTATTTGGATACATTAGATCCACGTGAACTTGAAATTATTTCCTACCGCTATGGACTTCAAAACTTCGACCCGCATACCCAAAAAGAAATTGCCAAAAGGCTTAATATTTCGCGAAGCTATGTTTCACGCATTGAAAAACGGGCACTTATTAAGCTTTATCAGCAGTTTAAGCATGGAGAGAAAGAATAAGCCATATGAAAGGCAGGTATATTTCCATCTAACAATAAAGAAAAATGCCCAATCCTTTAATGTGATTGGGCATTTCTACGATGATTCGAATTATAGTTTTGTAATTGCGTTTAATACGATTTCTGTTGAGTGTTTCGCTGCAACAGGTAAAAACTCATCAAATGACATGCTCGATTCTTGTCCTGCAATGTCTGATAATGCACGAATGACAACAAATGGTGTATTGAATTGATGGCATACTTGCGCTACAGCCGCCGCTTCCATTTCCACGGCTTTCATTGTAGGGAAATCTTTTCGCACTGCCTCAACACGCTCAGGGTTGCTCATAAATACATCGCCTGAACAAATAAGGCCTACACTGTAATTATGCTCTCCCACTTCTTTAACAGCCTGTTTGGCAACTTCCATTAATTGTTCATCTGATTTATAAGCTGAAGGCATCCCAGCCATTTGACCGATCTCATAGCCAAAAGCAGTAACATCCACATCATGATGACGTACTTCATCCGAAATGACGATATCCCCAACTTTTAATGCTGCATCAAAACCGCCGGCAGATCCTGTATTAATGACAACTTTCGGATTAAATTTTTCCAATAGGATCGTCGTAGACATTGCCGCATTCACTTTACCGATACCGCTTTTTAACAGTACGACTTCTTTGCCTTCATATGTACCTGTTGTGTATTCACTGTTTGCTATTGTTTCTGTTTGCGTATTTTGTAGAGCACCGCGTAATAATTCTACTTCCTGCTCCATTGCACCGATTACTGCTATTGTCATTTATTCATTCCTCCAATTAAACTTGCTAACTATTCTTCCTTATTGTGAACCTTCTAATGTTGTTAAAACTTCTACTTGAACCGGTTTCCAGCCTTCATTGTCAACCCATTCTATACTTACACGGTATTTTTGCTCTTTGTCCATCGATGTGACAACGGCAATTGCACTTTCCGCACTACCGTTATTATTTACACGCAGAACAATACTGTTTTCCTGCTGTAGATCGATGACACTAAAAATTGCTTTTAGTTTTTCTTCGTAATCAATATGCCCTTTTTCATATGTCGACACATGTTCACCTGTTTGTGCCGTCGGATAGGCCGGCCAATTCGGATTTGTAATGACTTCTTTTACTGACGGATCATCGGAAGGACTTACCATGTCACCAGATTCAGATGTTGGCTGTTCGTTTTCAGTTTCATCTGTAACGGTATCTTCCTCTTCTACATCTTCCAGTACAGTTGTTTCTGTTTCATTATCTTCCGTTTCTTGCCCAGCGTCATCTTCCGGGACATCAGTTGCTACTTCTGCCGCCGAATCTTGCTCAGCTTCGTTTTTAGGTTCTGACTCTTGTGTAATAATAAAAATTAATGTTGCCACAATTAACACAGCGACAATAGCGATTAAATAATTTAATCTTTTATCCGCTTTTTGAAATTTCGTCTGTTTTGTTTTTTGTTCAGCATACTGTTGTCGTGTTTGAAATCGTCTTTTACGTTCCATTTCAATTCCTCCTATGCAAACCTATTTTAGCATTAGAACAGTGAAGGTTGCACGGAAATTGAACATCGGAAACTCTTCCAAAATTATCAACATAAGAAAAGCAGCTAGCAAGTTGATGCTAACTGCTCATAAATTATTTTACTTCTAAAATAATAACTTCCATTTCCCCGCCTGGTGTAGTCAGTTTTACAACATCATCCACATGCTTGCCCATTAAAGCTTTAGCAATCGGAGAGTCATTTGAAATTTTACCTTCCATCGGATCAGCTTCAGCTGAACCAACAATTGTGTAAGATTCTTCAAAGTTTGCGCGTTTACCGTTGATCAATTCATCAAATGTAACTGTTTTACCTAAAGAAATTGTATTTGATGAATCGTCTTCTGTAATAATGACAGCATTACGCAGCATTTGCTCGATCAATGAAATACGACCTTCCACAAATCCTTGCTCTTCTTTTGCTGAATCATACTCAGAGTTCTCAGAAAGGTCACCGAAGCTGCGTGCTACTTTAATACGCTCTACTACTTCTGGACGCTTTACTGTTTTTAATGTGTTTAATTCATCTTCTAGTTTTTGTTTTCCATCAAGTGTCATTGGATATTGTTTTTCGTTTGACATTATTCCCACTCCTTAGTATTAACTTGAAAACGTTTACTTTTGGCGTTTTCTATTTCTATTTCTAAAAAAATACGTATAAATTTAAAAGTTATTTTCACGTATTTTGTTCATAAATAACAGAAAACCCGACTACTAGTTTACGGTATGTGTAAATCCCTTCTTTTAGAAGAAGTTTACACCGTAATACGGGCAGCCGAATTTTATGATTAATTATTTATGTTGTTCTATCAATTTAAAATGTAATTAATGTAAATACTACATCATCATATTACAAGTTTGATTCAGTTTCAAGAATTGTTTTTATTTTCGTTACCATTAAGTCAATTGCAACGTTATTTTCCCCGCCTTCAGGGATAATTACATCTGCATAACGCTTAGTCGGTTCGATAAACATATTGTGCATTGGACGCACTGCTGTTAAATACTGATCGATTACCGAATCAGCTGTACGGCCACGCTCTTTAATATCACGTTGAATGCGTCGGATAATACGCAAGTCAGAGTCCGTATCAACAAATAATTTAATATCCATTAAATCACGCAGACGCTCGTCCTCCAGCACTAAAATTCCTTCAACGATGATTACATCTTTAGGTTCTACATGAATGACTTCATCAGAACGTGTATGCTGTACATAATCATAGACCGGTTTTTCCACTGATTCATAAGCAAGTAGACGATGAATATGTTCGATCAGCAAATCATTGTCAAATGCAAGCGGATGGTCATAGTTTGTTTCCAGACGCTGTTCAAACGTCATATGGCTTTGGTCTTTATAATAATAATCCTGTTCGATTACAACTACTGAATGTTCACGAAATACATCGTATATAGAACGTGTCACGCTCGTTTTACCTGAGCATGAACCACCGGCAATTCCGATTACAACTGGACGGTTTGACATTTAATTATTCTCCTTTCGCATCATATCAAAATGTGATAATGAGCGATCAACTTTAAATTTAACGATTTGTAGTGGGTGGCGGGCAACATCTAGTTCATTGCCTTTTTCATCCCAAAGCTGGCCAACCGTCATTTTGAATGTATCCATATTAGGGCCGAAAAATTCAACCGTATCGCCTGACTTGAAATAGTTGCGTTGTTCCAATGTAACCATTTGTGTTTCGGCATCATAATCCATTACAAAACCAGCAAAATCCCACTTCATTTTATGTGAATGGAAACCAAACATTTGTTGTTTATAGCTTGGCTCACCTTCAAAGAATGACGAAGCAGTTGCACGGTTTGCACAGCGCGCCAGTTCTTCCAGCCATTCTTTTTCGAATGTAAAGTTTTCCGGGTCTGCACAGTATGCATCGATTACTTTACGATAAACGGAAATAACCGTTGCGATATAGTGAATTGACTTCATCCGGCCTTCCACTTTTAATGAATCAATCCCTAACTCAATCATGTGAGGAATGGATTCGATTAATTTCAAGTCTTTCGGGCTCATTGCAAACGGTGCTTCACCTTCGTTAAACAATGCTACTTCTTCACCGTCGTTATTTTCATATAAATCATAATCCCAACGGCAAGACTGACAGCAGCCGCCACGGTTTGAATCACGGGCCGTCATATGGTTTGAAAGTGTGCAGCGTCCGGAATAAGCGATACACATTGCACCGTGCACGAATGCTTCGATTTCAATGTCTACCTCTTCTTTCATTTTGCGCATTTCTTCCCCGCCAACTTCACGTGCTAAAACAACACGTTCCAAACCTTCTTCTTTCCAGTACTTTACCGCTTTCCAGTTGGATAAAGACTGTTGTGTAGAAAGATGGATTTCTAAAGAAGGGGCGCACTTTTTACAAGTTTCAATAATTAACGGGTCTGCAACGATAATTCCTTTTACGCCTGCTCCCTCGATTGCTTGCAAGTATTCTTCCAAACCATCCATATTTTCGTTATGCGCGAAAATGTTTGTTGTTACATATACAACGGCTCCGTATTTGTTGGCAAATTCAACGCCTTCCTTCATTTCTTCAATTGTGAAGTTCCCTGCGTTTGAACGTAAACCAAATTCCTGGCCACCGATAAATACAGCGTCAGCACCGTAGTGTACGGCTACTTTTAATTTTTCCAAGCTTCCTGCTGGTGCTAGAAGCTCTGGTTTTTTCGTAATTACTGTTTTTCCGTTAATAGTTTCACGGATCTTTTCATTTTGAATCAATTGTAGCATACTGCGTTCGTTCTCCTTCCTAGTAGACTGTTTCCTTGTAGATGAAGCCAGTATCCAGTGGACGTAACGCTGGCTGAATTGCTTCGATTTGCTCAAATAGCTCGGATTTAATATCATCGTACGCATCTTCGCCTTGATCAAAATACGTATCAATTGCTTGACGGTAAAGCTTTGTAACCGTCACCGTATAATCAAACGTTTGAAGAACACCATCAATTTTGAATGAATCGATACCCGCCTCAAACAATTCATTTAACTCTTCGATAATGCACATATCATTCGGAGAGAAAATATGTGTGCCATTCATATCCTCATAGATTGGATATTTATTTTTACGTTCTTTATCGTGAAGGAACATATTTTTGTTTTCTTTACGGTTTTCGATTTCCATTGCTTCGTCACGGTACAGGAAATAGTTTCCTAAAAGTGAGCGCTTAGATTGGAACATACAAGTCATACCATGAACTTGAACTTCGATTTCATGCTTTGTATTTTCTTTAATTTCAAGTACTTCATCGACTGAAAGTTCACGTGCCAATACAGCACGCTTACTTCCGCGTTCACCCCAATAGTTCACTTGGAAGAAGTTTGTTGCAGTCGTTTCCGGATTCCAATGCAACGGAATGGTTACATTGTTTTCACGCACTGCAATAATTACTGCCGGGTCCCCGAATAATAATGCGTCTACCCCGATACGCTGCATCTGTACTAAATATTCATCCAATGCATCTAAACGATCGTTGTGAAATAATGCATTGACCGCTACATAAACCTTTTTACCAGCAGCGTGAATCAGCTTTGTTGCTTCTTCCACCTGTGCTACTGTAAAATCTCCAGCTAAACGTAGGCCAAATTTTTGTTCACCGATCACGAAAGCATCTGCACCTGCCTGAAGTAGTGCTGTAATATGCTCTATGGATTGTGGTGTTACTAATAATTCTGGTTTTTTCACACTAATCACCTCTTCAAACAAATTAACAAACCATCACCGACAGGGAAAAAGGCACTCGAATAATCCGGATGTGCCATGATCCAGTCTGAAAATGTTTTTAAGTTGCGGATCATCGTTCTTTTTCTTCTAGGTACTTCTTTTATATCTAAATCTGATAATCCGTGCATATACATATTATCGATGTATAAAACGCCACCCGATGGAACGAGTGTTGCGTATTTTTCGAAAAACTTCATGTATTGCCCTTTTGCCGCATCAATAAAAACAGCATCAAAAGTAGTAGGAAGTGTTTCCATGTCTACCTCTAACGCATCGCCCTCTATTACTTGTATGCGGTTTGCCACCTCTGACCTTGCAATGAATTCCTTGGCATACTGAACTCGCGACAAATCGCGTTCTATCGTCACAATATGACAATCCGGCAACGCTTGAGCCATTCGTATAGCCGAATAACCAATTGCCGTTCCAATTTCCAAAATTGATTTCGGATTTTGAATGCGCAAAATTTGATTCAGTGACTCAATCCCGGCAAGCTGCATGATCGGAACATGATTCTGTTCTGCGAAGCGTTCCATTTCCATTAGTAATTCATCACGTTCAGGAATGAAGGAAGCAATATAAGCGTCTGATAATTCCATTCGTCATTCTCCCTTTACCTGGTTGTTTGCGCACATCTTTCATTCACAAGAAAAAAGACGAAACGAAGATGTTTGCGCCTACAAAATTGTTATATAAGGACAAAAAATCACAATTTATAATAGCATGAAAAGAAAAGGAATGCGAACAATTTACTGAATTCCAACGTAAAACGGAAATTTCAAGCCATTCGATTCCTTTTCTACAACTTAACTTTCTTAACGTAAATATTTTTCGATGTTCGCTAAATGTTCATCATACGTTTTAGCAAAATGATTGATGCCTTCTTTATCTGCCAGGAAGTATAAATAATCTGTTTGTGAAGGATTCAACGCCGCTTCAATTGATGTTTTTCCTGCTCCTGCGATTGGTCCTGGAGGTAATCCAACATTTTGATACGTATTATACGGGTTGTCCACTTCCAAATCTTCATACAGCACGCGGTCTTTATGCGAGCCTAATGCATACAGTACGGTTGGGTCTGTCTGTAAAGGCATCTCAATTTCCATACGGTTATAGAATACACTGGCAATTGTTTCGCGATCTGTTTGCGCAGTTGCCTCTTCTTCAAGTAATGATGCAAATGTCAGCAATTCATGAACCGATGTTTCGCGTTCTTCCAATAGAGGAGTATATTCGGAAACAATGGTATTCATCGCAGAAAGCATTGTACCGATAATTTCCTCAATCGTTGGGTTTTCCTCAAAGAATGGATATGTTGCCGGATATAAATAACCTTCTAACGGATTACGGATATTTTCCTTTAAAATAGCTTCTGACAATAAATCAGGATATTCAGTGATTAATTGCTCAATATAAGAGGCATCCGTCACTTTTTTCATGAAGTCCTCTGCTTTATGAGAAGTATTTTTCTGTACCACATCAGCTACTTGCTCGAGCGTTAATCCTTCTGGTACTGTCATTGTAAATACAGGCTCGCGATACACACGACCTGTCTTTAAGCTTTCAATAATTTCATCGAGTGTCATGGATTTCGTTAAAGAATAACTGCCGGCTTGGAATTCCGATTCATTTTTAAATTTAGTGTAATATTTAAAAATCTGCGCATTCTTTACAATGCCCTTATCTTCTAGAATAGTTGATATTAATGTAATACCTGACCCCATCGGAATTTCGACTTCAACTTTTTCGTTCGATTCCGGGTCCATTGGTTCCAATGCCGATGTCACATAGTTGTAACCTACGAAACCGACAATGGCAATAATCAGAAGAGCGACAAGCGCGATGATTCCCACAATTTTACGCACCGTTTTAACTTCTCCTTTACGCTCTTTCATCTTATTGAACATTTCTTGCTTCTTATTTTCGTCTAGCACGGGAGTCCCCCCTTTTTCTCTTCCATAATGATACATAAAAATCTCTTTCGACACAATATAGAGCCACGAAAGGTATGGAAATTCTCACTATTTGCGACGTTTTATAATAGAAAATGTTCGTTTTTGTCTATTTTTGAACAAATAAAAAAACCTCACTGTCGTATAAATCGACAGTAAGGTTCTTAAAATTAGTTTTGCGCTAATGAATTTAATACTTGTTCTACCATTTCCCACTCTTGATCTGTTTCGATAGGAAGCAAGTCTGCTACTTCACCCTTATCACCAGCAATATAAGCAGAAGCGTATACTTCCTCCAGTACAGGTTCATCGTCTTCCATAATTGCATAGAATAAGTAATTTTTGCCGTTGCTTTCGAAGCGGTGCAATATTTGGCACATAACTTCTTCATCATCTTCATTCGTGATTGTGAAGTAATTTGTCTGATCCGAGCCAAATTCCGCAAGTACGGTATTCATAACTTCTTCAACCATTGCCCACTCTTCATCTGTTTCAATATCCGAAAAGCCGCTCATTTCGCCATTCTCATCAAGTACATAGCGAAGTGCAGAAATACCTGCTTCTTCATCACCGATTAATGAGAATAAAACATAAGAATGCTCTTCCGAATCAAATGTAAATACAACGCGGCATTGCTGCTCTCCACCGTCTTCTTTTTGCAAAATAAAGATATTTTCTTCCATACTAATTCCTCCCAATGAATGAATAAAACAGAGCAGGTTCATCACCCACTCTGTTTTTATCGTGTTAAATGAATTATTCTTCTTCGCCTAATTCGTCTTCAATCTGATTTAATACTTCTTCGATTAAATCCCATTCTGCTTCTGTTTCGATCGGCGTTAATTCACCATCTTCACCGTTTTCAGCAGGAACGAATGAAGAGGCAAAGATTTCTACTGCGCCATCTTCATCTTCTTCTGCGCCTACTAAAGAATATAATACGTATGATTTACCGAACTCTTCTGAATCGAAAGTGTGTAAGATTTCGCAAAGTTGTTCGTTGCCGTTTTCATCGACTACTGTAATGTGATTTTGTTGTTCTGACATGATCGTCACCTCTTCATAATATTTAGGCATTGGTGCCTGTTGCTGCTCAATTCATTATACATAAAGCCTTTTCGGATAAGTACAAAAAAGCCTCATGTGGAGCAACTTTAGTTTTTACTATCTAAATAACCTTGTAAAATCATGACAGCAGCCATTTTATCAATAACTTGCTTTCTTTTTTTACGGCTTACGTCTGCTTCGATCAGCATACGCTCAGCAGCCATCGTTGTCATACGCTCGTCCCAAAGCTTAACAGGAAAACCGAATGTATCTTCCAGGAGCTTTTTATAGCTTTCGGAAGCTTCACCTCTGGGACCGATTGTATTATTCATGTTTTTCGGATAGCCTACAACAAATTCTGTTACATTGTGTTCCTTTACAAGCGCTTTAATACGTTCAATACCAAATTCGCCTGCCGCTTCATCGATTTTAATTGTCTCGATTCCTTGCGCTGTCCACCCTAGCGCATCGCTAATTGCAACGCCGACTGTTTTCGAGCCGACGTCTAAACCCATAATTCTCATTTATCCGCCTCAGTATTCTTTCTAATATAAAATCTAACGAGTTCCTCTAAAATCTCGTCACGTTCAAGCTTGCGGATTAAATTACGTGCGTCCTGGTGGCGAGGGATGTATGCCGGATCGCCAGATAATAAATACCCTACAATTTGATTTGTTGGATTATACCCTTTTTCCTCTAAAGCCGTATACACCTTCAGCATCACTTGCTTTACTTCTTGTTCCATGGATTCTTCTGGAAAACTGAATTTCATTGTTTTATCGAAAGAACTCAAGACCAGCACCTCGCTTTCAGCAATGAGGAGATGGAGCACACTCTCCCATCTCCATTTATATCATTATAACTTATTCCTGCAAGCACTTCAAATATGCCAGTAGTAAAATTTAGATGTTTAGAAAGATTTTACATGTTCGTAAACTGCATTTAACGCTTCTTCCAGTTTAGCAGCATCTTTTGCACCGGCCATTGCCATATCCGGACGACCGCCGCCTTTACCGCCGCAAGCTTCAGCAACTTGCTTCACAATATTCCCTGCGTGGTAGTCTCCACCTACGATATCTTTCGTTACACCCGCGCATAACATTACTTTCTCGCCATCGACAGCACCAAGAACAATAACAGCTGAATCCATTTTTTCTTTTAGATCATCCATCATTTGGCGTAATTGATTATTGTCTTTTGCTTCTACACGAGTTGCAAGTACTGTCACATCACCAATTTTTTGTGCGGCATCCAATACTGCGCCAGCTTGTGCATTTGCAATTTTTTGAGACAATGAATCATTTTCGCGTTGAAGTTCTTTGTAATCTGCTTGAAGTGTCGCCACACGAGTTGCCACATCTTTAGCATTTGCTTTTAAAAGCCCCGCTGCTTCATTTAAGATCGCTTCTTCTTCTTTAATCGCTTCGTATGCCGCTTTACCTGTAACAGCCTCGATACGGCGTGTACCTGCACCAATACCGCTTTCAGATACGATTTTGAAAATGCCGATTTCAGATGAACGGCTTACATGTAGTCCACCGCAAAGTTCGATTGAGTAGTCTGAAACGGCTACAACACGGACAACATCACCATATTTTTCACCGAATAATGCCATTGCACCCATCGCTTTTGCAGAATCGATATCCATTTCCTGAATAACAACTTCGATATCTTCCCAGATTTTTTCGTTCACTGCACGCTCAACTTGCGCAAGCTCTTCTTTCGTTGCAGCACCAAAGTGAGAGAAGTCAAAGCGTAAACGGTCCGGTCCTACATAAGAGCCTGCTTGTGCTACATGGTCACCTAACATATCTTTTAATGCACGGTGCATTAAGTGTGTTGCTGTATGGTTTTTAAGGATTAATTTACGTTTTGCTTCATCTACTTTTGCAGTAGCCATATCACCGACATTCATTTCACCTGATTCAACTACAACTGTGTGCAATGGCTGACCATTTGGTGCTTTTTGAACATCTTTTACGAGGGCAGTGAATCCGTCTGCTTCAATGATACCAGTATCTGCAATTTGTCCACCCATTTCAGCATAGAACGGTGTTTCGGATAGAATAACTAACGCTTCTTCACCTTCAGAAGCAGTTGAAGTTTCTTGTCCGTTCACTACAATAGCAGCAACTTTTGCAGAAGCTTCAAATGCATCATAAATAAATGTAGATTGCTGTGTTAAATTTGACAGCACTTCATTTTGCACTTGCATTGAATCCACATCAGCACGTGCATTACGTGCACGCTCACGCTGTTGTTCCATAGAAGCTTCAAAACCTTCATGGTCAACTGTCATGCCAACTTCTTCGGCATACTCTTCTGTTAACTCAATCGGGAAACCGAATGTATCATATAGACGGAATGCATCAGCACCAGGAATAACAGTTTCGCCTTTTGCTTTTTGGCTTTCTGCAACTTCGTTGAAAATTGCTAATCCGCCATCAAGTGTTTCATGGAAGCGTACTTCTTCGTTTTTAATAACACGTTGAATAAATGCTTCCTTTTCTTTTACTTGCGGATAGAAATCATGCATAATCTCTCCGACAGTCGGCACTAATTCAAACATAAACGGCTTTTCGATGCCGATTTTTTTCGCATATCGAACAGCACGACGTAATAGACGACGCAATACATAACCGCGGCCTTCATTTGATGGCAATGCACCGTCTCCGATAGCAAATGCTACTGTACGGATATGGTCGGCAATTACTTTAAATGGTGTATTCACATCTTCAGTTGATCCGAAAATTTCATTTAAGTCCACTTCATGCGGACGTTTGTACGTACGGTTTGCAAAAGTTTCTGTTTTTTCAATGATTGGCATGAAAAGATCTGTATCAAAGTTTGTTGGTACGTTTTGTACAACAGAAACGATACGTTCAAGACCCATACCTGTATCGATGTTTTGCTTTGGAAGTGGTGTATATGTGCCATCCGGATTATGGTTGAATTGAGAAAATACAAGGTTCCAAATTTCAAGGTAACGCTCGTTTTCCCCGCCTGTGTACATTTCTTCCGCCGGTGCACCAACACCGTACTCTTCACCGCGATCATAGAAGATTTCAGAGTTTGGACCAGATGGACCTTCACCGATATCCCAGAAGTTGCCTTCAAGTCGGATTAGGCGCTCTTTCGGAATCCCGATTTCGTTGTGCCATACGTCATATGCTTCCTGATCTTCAGGGTGGATTGTTACCGATAACTTTTCAGGATCGAAGCCCATCCATTTTGGATCCGTTAAAAACTCCCAAGCGTAATGAATCGATTCTTTTTTAAAGTAATCCCCGATAGAGAAGTTCCCTAACATTTCAAAGAATGTATGGTGACGCGCTGTTTTCCCTACGTTTTCGATATCGTTTGTACGAATTGATTTTTGTGCGTTAGTAATACGCGGGTTATCTGGAATAATACGTCCGTCAAAATACGGTTTTAATGTCGCCACCCCTGAGTTGATCCATAAAAGTGACGGGTCATTAATAGGAACTAATGGTGCTGATGGTTCAATATGATGCCCTTTTTCTTTAAAGAAATTCAAATAAAGACGACGAATTTCAGAACCTGTCATAATTTTTGTTGTCATGATACTTTTCCTCCTAATTTTTGTTGAAGTCGATGAATTTTGGTACGAATTAATTACACCTTCACGTAAATAAGTGCTTCGTTCACCGGAAATCTTAATAATCCGCTGAATAAAACAAAAAAAGCCTTCATCCCGGTAAAGGGACGAAGACTATTATCTCGTGGTACCACCCTAATTTATAATGCGCTGTGCATTATATCTCAAGTGCTTGTAACGTAAGCAAACGGCAGTGATTAGCTGCACTCTGGAGTAGCTTTCAGTATTTATTCGGGGAGATTTTTTCAGCCGGGAAATCTCTTTCTGCTCACGAAGTCCATACGTACTTGTTCCATCATCGTTTTCATTTTATTATGCTCTTCATTATAAAAAATAGACTTCGTGCTGTCAATCGGCATTCCTTAATAATTAAAACGTTTTTTCGTCAGTAAAATTAAAAGGATTGCAGGCACTGTACATATGATCATTCCTAAGAACGCCAAACCTGGCTCGATTTCATAAAGTGCACCACCCAATAATGTAAGAATCGCTGCACTTAAACTCATTGCAAGTGCCGAATAAATCCCCTGTGCATTTGGGATCTGCTCCTGTGGCAAAGCTTTGGAAATATAGCGGATAAAGGCATAATGCGCCATTGCAAATGACAGGGCGTGAAGTGCCTGAGATATGATAAACATCGGCATATTCGGAAATGCGTACACCAGTATCCAACGAATGCTTGAACCAATTGCCGCAACAAGCAATAATGAAGATGGCTTCCATTTCGTTAAAATTGTATCGGCCTTATAAAAATAAAGAACTTCAAATATTACTGCGACATTTAAAATCATACCGATATAAAACGGATTTACATTCAGATCCTGCAAATAAATATATCCATAGTTATAGTACGATGCGTGTGCCCCCTGAAGTAAAATGACGACAAACAATACGATGATAAAGCTTTTTACTTCAAATAGCCCTTTCATTGAGAGCGTTTTTCCATTCTCTTTTACAGGCACTAAACTTAAAACTTGAGGTGCAGGCATGAATTGAATGATAAGAAGTGCCGCTAAACCTAAAATCATCATCCATAATATCATTTGCTCCCCGTACATCCCGCTGATCATACTGATGATTAATACAGCGACAACAAACCCAAACGATCCTAACGAACGCGCTTTCCCATAATGTATCGATCCATGTTGCATTAATGTGGAAGCACTGCTCTCAACAGCCGGCAATAATGCCGGGTAAAAAGCACTGAACAGCAACGTCATTAAAAACAAGCCGCCGAATGAATTAATCGGTATGTATAGCAGCGTCACAACTAATGAACTTGCCGTAAAAAAGATCAGCACATTTTTGTTGCTCATCACTTTAGAAACAAACGGGAAAATAAACATCGTTGAGATGGCCCGTGCAACCAGTCCAAAGCCCATTATGATACTCGCTTCCGAAACCGTAAGCCCTTTATCGTTAATAAGCCAACCTGTCCAATATGGCAGGAAAATACCCCATGTAATAAAGAACATAAAGAAGTTTTTCGCGAGCCAACGCTGATTATTCATAGTCTTCATCCTTTTTAGTTTTTATTAAGTTGAATATTAACATGAGAAATACTACAATAATGTGAGAAATCTCATATTTTACTGGAAGGAGTTGCTTTATAATTTGAGAAAGTTACCAATAGATGAAAGTCTATCATATATCGAACAATATCCGATTTCCCAATATTTTTCGTTTGATATTGTGCCATATATCCATGTGTATGAATTCGATAAAGGCGAATTTATTTTCCATGAGCATTCCTTCCCCGACTATTTGTATTACATGGTTGAAGGGAAAGCTAAATTATATATTACCCATAAAAACGGGAAAATTTCGCTCATCGATTTTATTACGGCTCCAACATTCATGGGTGAAATGGAACTGTTAAATGCTGAACGCTATTCAAAAGGCATTCAAACTTTATCAAAGTCAGTATGTTTTGCGATTTCGATACAGGAAGTGAAGGAAAAATTATTGGCAGATCCTGTGTTTCTGAAAATGCTCTGTATTTTTTTAAGTCACAAAGCAACGACAGCAACAGCAAAATATACACAAAATCAGGTCTATCCGCTGGAAAACCGATTAGCCTCATTCATTCTACTATCTTCAGATCAACAATTCTATAAAGAAAAACATACTGAAGTATGTGATTACTTAGGGGTATCTTATCGCCACTTGCTATTTGTCCTTGCACAATTTAGCGAAGCCGGCTATATAACGAAGCAAAATCGCGGGTATGTTCTGACGAATCGGTCTGAACTAGAAAAACTTGCATCAGAAATTACGTATTAAAAAAAGACTGCGCTAAAATATTTTTAGCACAGTCTCTGAAATATATTAAATAAACATACCAGCAATTGCAGCTGATAATAATGATGCCAATGTACCTGCAGCAACCGCTCTAATAGCAAGCTGTGCAATCATCGGACGTTTATCCGGTGCCATACCACCTAAACCACCGATTAAAATACCCATTGAGCTTAAGTTTGCAAAACCACAAAGTGCAAACGAAATAATAATGGCTGTTTTGTCAGAAAGCTCGCCGATAACTGGACCGAAGTTAGAGTAGGCAACAAATTCATTTAAAATTAATTTTTGACCGATAAATGAACCTGCACGTACTGCTTCATCCCAAGGAACACCGATTAAAAATGCTAACGGCGCAAATACATAACCTAAAATGCCTTCAAGTGTTACATTATCAAAACCGAATAATCCTGTAATTCCACCTAAAATACCGTTTAATAAGGCAATTAATGCGATGAAACTTAATAGCATTGCCCCAACGTTTACAGCTAATTTCAATCCGTCAGATGCACCTACTGCTGCTGCATCAATAACATTTGTAGCTTCAGAATTACGTTCTAATTTAAAGTCATCTTCATTTACTTCTTCTGTTTCAGGAATCATTAATTTCGCCATTACCAGTCCAGCTGGAGCAGCCATGAAACTTGCCGCCAGTAAGTATTCAAGTGGAACACCTAATAATGAATAACCAATTAATACCGAACCCGAAACCGATGCAAGTCCACCTGTCATAACAGCGAACATTTGCGATTTCGTCATTTTATTTAAAAATGGACGAATTACAAGCGGTGCTTCTGTTTGTCCAACGAAAATATTGGCAGCAGCGTTTACTGATTCCGCTTTTGTTGTACCTAACACTTTTGATAAGAAACCACCAATAATCTTAATGACAAATTGCATAATCCCTAAGTAGTAAAGGACAGAGATTAAAGATGAGAAGAAAATAATAATTGTTAATACGCTCATCGCGAATACAAATCCAACATTATCCGGATTTGCTAAACCGCCGAATACGAAGTTAATCCCTTCATTGGCATAACTAATCAGCTTCTGAACCCCTTCAGAAAGTTGCATAAGCTTTTCGCGGCCAAAAGACCACTTTAATACGATAAATGCAAAAATCAACTGGACAACTAATCCTGAAATAATAATTCTCCATTGAATTGCTTTACGGTTATTCGATAACCCGATGGCAATCAGTACGATTCCCAGAATACCTATGATTCCCCATACGAAATCCATGTATGTGCACCTTCTTTTTTAGTTTTGAAAACCTTTTCATTTTGTAATATTTGACATCAAACTTCGGACGTCATATAAGTTTTTTTCATACTAACATATCCACACAAATAATATTAATTAATAGTTTCTTTCAAAAGTTCTGATTTTTCCGCAAAAAGTTATCATTTTTTTATTATGCCCCGTTTTGATTCAAACTTTTATTATATTTAAAACATCTTCCCTCTACCTTTGAACATAAACACATCATTTAATAAATTTGTCCAAAATAGTACATTTCCATGAGCAAAAAAAAAACTAGCCATTCCCATTCAAACATGAACGAAAATGGCTAGTTCTATTCTTCATTGAAGTCGTACGGCGAAATATTTGCCATACCAATTAATGGATGAATATATGGTGCTGTTTCTGCCGTTAAGTGATTTGGCAACGTTTCGCCGATTTTATGCGAAGCCGAAACATTCAAGAGACCAAGCTGCTCTGTAGAAGGATTTTGCTTCACTTCCTTAACGGACGCTTTTACCTCTTCTGTTTCCGGCAACTCTTCTGTCTTTTCAGCAGTAATAAATTCAGGATTTAATCGTGCCTTTAATGTTGTTAATCGAGTTAAATCATCTGTTTTCGCTAAACCATTCGCTAATACATCCGGCTCACCGCATAAAATTAAAAAGTTTTTGGCACGTGTAATACCCGTATACAGTAAATTTCTGCGAAGCATTTTCGAGTAGCCGCGGACAATCGGCATAATGACCGTTTGAAATTCCGAGCCTTGTGATTTATGAATTGAACAGCAATAGGCCAATGTGATCTGGTTTAGATCTGCACGCTGATATGTTACTTCAATCCCATCATAGCTGACGATAAGCAAATCCTGCTTTTCCACTGTTTCCTTTGCACGGATTATGGAAATCACTTCACCCATATCCCCGTTAAATACATTATTGTCCGGTTGATTCACTAGCTGTAGTACTTTGTCTCCGATACGGTAAATCGTATCACCGAAAACAAGTTCCTTTCTTGTCCCATCATTTGGATTGACAAGCTGCTGAATTTCTTTGTTTAAATTATCGATGCCTGCAGGACCTTTGTACATCGGCGCCAACACTTGAATATCTCGAATTGCCTGTCCTTTTGCAAGCGCACCTTTTACAACTTGAGTGACAACGCTCGTTACTTGTCCGGCTCCTGCCTGAATAAACGAACGGTCCGTTGTTTTTGCAGTCAATGTATCCGGGACTTTGCCTTTTTTAATTTGGTGAGCCATTTCGATAATTGTAGATCCTTCAGCCTGACGGTAAATATCCGTTAATTCAACAGTCGGAATTTGTTTGGATGCAAGCAAATCCTTTAATACTTGCCCTGGTCCAACAGGCGGTAACTGATCCTGGTCCCCTACAAAAACGACCTGTACATCTTCATGCAGTGCTTTTAAAAGCTGATGTGCCAGCCACGTATCCACCATAGACATCTCATCGATAATGATGAGTCGCCCTACAACTTCGCGCTCTGTTTCTTCATCCTTTTCCTGCCCATTAAACCCTAATAAACGGTGTATTGTCATTGCAGGTAAGCCAGTCGATTCCGCGAGTCTTTTCGCTGCGCGTCCTGTAGGTGCTGCAAGGACAATCGGAAACGGTTCCTCTTTTTCGGCATACGTTTTTGGATTTAATGATAACCCGTGAAGCTCCGCATATACTTCGACCAAACCTCGGACAACGGTCGTTTTTCCCGTCCCCGGTCCACCTGTTAAAATCATCACCGCGGAATTGATCGCCGTCTCAATCGCCTGTGCCTGTGTAGGTGCATATGTCACATCATACTGTTCTTCAATATCGCCAATCGCTTTTCGAATTTCATCTTTCGAAAAACTTTCGGCCATTTTATTTTTTTCTTTCAGTTCATT